>NC_015555.1:2245000-2534358 GCF_000189775.2 Thermoanaerobacterium xylanolyticum LX-11 | reverse complement strand
TTAAAAAAGGCTTAAAAAACCTAATTATAAAATTAATGAATAAAAAATAAATCAAAATAATAACAAGTTATTCACAGATTTATACACAACCTGTGAATAACTAAATATACATACTGATAAATTTTAAAACTTATTAACAACTTCGATTATATGATACCAAAATATTAACACATTATCAATAAAAAAATAAAAATTATTAACAGCTATTGAATAAAACTTTTTAATATGTTAATAACATTAGTGGATTAATTTATTGACATGCACATAAATAAACGATATAATCTTATTAGCATTTTTATGGTTTTAGGAGGTGTAGTAGTGTTACGTACACATCAGCCAAAAGTAAGGCATAGAAAAAAGGAACATGGATTTAGAAAAAGGATGTCTACGAAAGATGGTCGTGATGTTTTAAGAAGAAGAAGGAGAAAAGGTAGACATAGGTTGACAGCATAAGGAAGGCCTTAATGGGCCTTTTTTGCAATCGGAGGTTTATAATATATGATATGATAAAGATAAAACGCAGTAGAGATTTTAAGAATGTTTATAGGCATGGGAAATCTATTTCTAATCAATACATCGTCATGTATTTTTTAGAAAATGGTTTGGATGTCAATAGAGTCGGTTTTTCTATCAGTAAAAAAATAGGTAAGAGTGTAGTTAGAAATCGCTACAAGAGGTTGTTGTATGAAAATTTCAGGTTGTTAGATGGAGATTTAAAAAAAGGATACGACATTATTTTTATTGCCAGAAATAAAATTGTAGAGTCAGATTTTTATACGTTAGGAAATGCTATGAGAAGGCTTCTTAAAAAATCTTCTCTTTATATGGTGAATGATAAATGAAATACATTTTTATATATTTAATAAAGTTTTACCAAAAATTCATATCTCCCATGAAGCCAAAATCCTGTAGGTTTTACCCTACGTGTTCTCAATACGCTATTGACGCTATTATGAAGTATGGCATTTTGAAGGGTGGAATGATGGCTCTGTGGAGGATATTGAGGTGTAATCCGTTTAATCCGGGTGGATACGATCCTGTAAAATAGCTAGGAGGTTTAAAATGGCATCAATTGGTATGTACCTTGGCCAATTATTGAAATTTATATACGATTTTGTTGGAAATTATGGTGTTGCTATAATCATATTTACGATTCTCATAAGGGTTATTCTTTTACCTTTTTATGTCCAACAGATGGGAACAATGAGAAAGATGAAAGAAATTAGCCCTTTAGTTGAAGAGATCAAGAAAAAGTACGCAAAAGATCCCCAAAAGATGAATGAAGAGATGATGAAACTATATAAAGAAAAGAACGTAAATCCTATGAGTGGTTGTTTGCCGATGTTGCTTCCTCTTATAATACTTTGGCCGCTTTTTGCCATGCTTAGAAGTTATCCTGCGTTTAGCACGGCTTCATTTTTATGGCTTAAGAGTTTAGCTGAAAAAGATCCTTATTTTATATTGCCGATATTGTCGGGTGTTACTACGTATATTTCCTCTGCGATGATTCAGACAGACAATAATCAGAAGTCAATGAATCTAATTATGTCTGCTTTTATGATTTGGATAACTGTTTCTCTACCTGCTGGTGTAGGAATATACTGGGTTACCAGCAATATCTTTCAGATAGTGCAGCAGTACATCTTTTTAAGACCTACCGAACCAATGAAGGGAGAGTCTTCAAATGAGGGAAATAATAAAAACAGGAAAGACAGTTGATGAGGCTTTAAATGCTGGACTTTCAGAGTTAGGTATAACGAGGGATTTGGTAGATGTAGAAGTAATAGACGAAGGCAGTAAAGGATTTCTGGGCTTATTAGGTAAACAGGCAATAGTGAAGATAATAGTCAAAGATGTCTTCAAGGAAAATATCAAAAGGTTTTTAGATGGCTTGATAAATTTTATGGGCATAGATGTTGCATACGATATTAGCGAAAAGGATAATACAATATTGGTGAATTTAAAGGGAAAAGGTGTTGGACTGCTGATAGGGTACAGAGGGGAGACGTTAGATTCACTGCAGTACCTTGTATCTTTGGTGGCAAATAAAAACAATGTAGAAGGTATACACAAAAAGGTTTTATTGGATGCGGAAAATTATCGTGAAAAAAGAGAGAAGATACTTATAAATTTGGCAAACAAGATTGCCAGGAAGGTAAAGCAGGAAAACAGAAGCATTACATTAGAGCCTATGAATGCCAATGAAAGGAGAATAATTCATCTGGCTTTGCAAGATGATCCTGATATAGAGACATTCAGCGAAGGCGATGAACCAAATAGGAGAGTGACAATATCTTTGAAGTAATGGATACCCAAAAGGGTATTTTTTCTTTTACCTTATTGTAAAATAACAATTGGTGTTATATTATCATACTAAAGATTTGAAAGTTTGGTGGTTAATATGATAGATGATACAATTGCTGCAATTTCAACTCCAATAGGTGAAGGTGGTATTTCCATCATAAGGATAAGCGGCAACGATGCTGTAAAGATAGCTTCTTCAATTTTTAAAGCAAAAAGAAATATAGATTTAAACAGTGTAAAGAGCCATACGGTTCATTACGGGTTTATATACGATAGGAAAAATGACGAGATATACGATGAAGTTTTGGTAAATGTCATGAAGAGTCCACATACTTACACTAAAGAAGATGTGGTAGAGATAAACTGCCATGGTGGTTATATTCCTGCTAAAAGAATTTTGGAACTTGTACTCAGAAATGGCGCAAGGCTTGCCGAACCTGGTGAATTTACAAAAAGGGCTTTTTTAAACGGAAGATTGGATATATCACAGGCGGAAGCTGTCATAGACATAATTAGATCTAAGACAGACCTTTCTAATAAATACGCTTTGATGCAGCTAAAAGGCAGTGTCAAGGACAAAATCACAAAGATAAAAAATGATCTTGTGGCGCTTATTGCACATATATTTGCACTTATGGATTTTCCTGAAGAAGATGTGGAGCTATTTAATGATGATGAACTTATAGATGGTATTAATAAATCAATCAGCGATATTGATGAGATACTTAAAACATCTGAAAAAGGTAGAATCATAAGGGAAGGGCTTAACACAGCAATAATTGGGAAGCCTAATGTGGGTAAATCGTCGCTTTTAAACGCATTGTTAAATGAAAACAGAGCAATTGTGACAGATATACCAGGTACAACACGAGACATCATCGAAGAACATTTAAGCATAAAAGGCATACCTATAAATCTTATAGATACAGCAGGCATAAGGCAGACTGATGAGATCGTGGAGAGAATCGGCGTTGAAAGAAGCAGGGAAGCTATAGATAAGGCTGATTTGATAATGTTTATCTTTGATAGTTCACGCCCTTTGGAGAAAGATGACTATGATATACTTAAACTAATAGAGAATAAGAAAGTCTTGTACATTTTAAATAAGATCGATTTGCCTTCTGCAATTGACATTGATGAAGTCGATAAATTATCAGGTGGAAAATATGTGAAACTGTCATCTTTCACAAAGGAAGGATTAGATATATTAGAAAATACTGTATACAACATAGTTATGGTTGATGGTTTATCGCACGATGAGTTTTTGCTGACAAACATGAGACACAAGGATGCTTTAATTAAAGCGAAAGAAAATTTGCTGTCGTGCCTTAGAACGATAGAAAGTGGTCTTACGGAGGATTTTGTATCGATTGACTTAAATGCTGCAATAGATCATTTGGGTTTGATAACTGGTGAAACTGCAAATGAGGATTTAATTAATGAAATATTTGAGAGATTTTGTGTTGGAAAGTAGGTGTAAGGATGGTATACGATGCAGGTGTATATGACGTAGCTGTAATAGGTTTAGGCCATGCTGGATGTGAGGCAGCTTTAGCCACTGCAAGACTTGGCTTAAAGACAGTCGCTTTTGCTATAAATTTAGATTCTATTGCTTTGATGCCGTGTAATCCTTCGATAGGAGGTCCGGCTAAGACTAATCTTGTGAGGGAGATTGATGCACTCGGTGGCCAGATGGCCATAAATACCGATTTAACATTGATACAACAGAGGACTTTGAATACTAGCAAAGGCCCTGCTGTAAGGGCTTTAAGGGCACAGTCGGATAAAAAAAGGTATCAATTTAATATGAAGTACACGCTGGAGAAACAGGAGAATTTAGACATAAAACAGGCAGAAGTTGTAGATATAGAAGTGGAAGATGGACAAGTTAAAAGTGTTATTACAAAGACAGGTGCAAGGTATCTTTGCAGATCTTGTATTGTTACGACTGGCACATACTTAAGAGGTAGGATAATCATCGGCGATGTAAGTTACAGCGGTGGACCAAATGGATTGTTTCCAGCTAATGAGCTTTCTAAATCCTTTGAAAGGCTTAACATTAGATTGATGAGGTTTAAGACAGGTACGCCAGCGAGAGTCGACAAAAAATCTATAAATTTTGATGCCATGGAGATACAACCTGGTGATGATAAGGTAACGCCTTTTTCATACATGCACGATGAGATAAATGTTGAGCAAATCCCATGCTGGCTTACATATACAAACACGAAGACGCATGAAGTTATAATGAAAAACATAGACAGATCTCCTCTTTACAGTGGAGAAATAAAAGGAGTTGGACCGAGGTATTGTCCATCTATTGAGGACAAGGTGGTCAAGTTTCCTGACAAGTTGAGGCATCAGCTTTTTATAGAGCCAGAAGGAAGAGATACAAATGAGATGTATGTTCAAGGCATGTCATCAAGTATGCCTGAAGATGTCCAGATAGAATTTTTAAGGACGATTAAAGGATTGGAAAATGTCAAGGTAATGAGGCCGGGATATGCCATTGAGTACGACTGTATAGATCCTACTCAGTTGAAACAGTCTTTAGAATTAAAGACTATTTCAGGACTATTTTTTGCAGGTCAAGTAAACGGCACGTCAGGATATGAGGAAGCTGCTGCACAAGGACTTATGGCTGGTATAAATGCTGCTATGAAGCATTACGGCAGAGAGCCATTTATTTTGGATAGATCTGAAGCATATATAGGCGTACTGATCGATGATCTTGTAACTAAAGGAACAAATGAGCCATACAGGATGTTGACATCAAGGGCGGAGTACAGGCTTATTTTGCGGCAGGACAATGCCGATTTCCGCTTAACAGAGAAAGGAAGGCAGATAGGATTAGTCGATGATGAGAGATATAATAGATTTTTAATGAAGAAAGATCAGTATGAGAAAGAGATGGAAAGATTGAAAAACACCATGATAGTCCCTAGTCATGATGTAAATGAGTATTTAAAGTCAAAAGGAAGTTCACCTATCGTCACAGGGATGACTATGTACGATTTGCTAAAAAGGCCTGAGATAGATTATGTTTCGTCGAAAGTGATTGATTCGGATAGACCTGATGACATTAGAGATGATGTAGCTTTTCAGATTGATATAAACATAAAGTATGAAGGATATATAAGAAAACAAATGGAGCAAGTAGAGAAGTTTAAAGCTTTGGAAAATAAAAAGATTCCATCATGGATAAATTATGATGACATAAAAGGTATAAGCATTGAGGCAAGGCAGAAATTAAAAAGCATCATGCCTACATCTGTTGGTCAAGCATCGAGGATTTCTGGTGTTTCGCCAGCAGATATATCTGTCATCTTAATTTATTTGCAGTCAAGGAGATAGGTATATGAATAGAGAATATATTGATATACTTGTAAATGGTGCTAATGATTTAGGGATAGAACTCAATATGTTCCATGTGGAACAATTCTTAAAATACAGTGATCTTCTTTTAGAGTGGAATGAGAAAATGAATTTAACGGCCATTACAGAAGAAAGGGAAATCATCATTAAGCACTTTTTAGACAGCTTAACGGCTTTAAAATGCAAGGTAATAAAAGGCAGCGAAAGGATAATTGACGTAGGTGCAGGTGCTGGTTTTCCATCAGTGCCTCTTAAAATTCTTTATCCATCTTTGAAGCTTACTATAGTTGATTCGCTAAAGAAGAGAACAGTATTTTTAGATGAATTGGTGAGCTATCTTAATTTAAAAGATGTAGAAATTATACACGGAAGAGCAGAAGACTTAGGCAAAGATAGCGGTTTGCGGGAGAAATACGACATTTCACTATCAAGAGCTGTTGCACAGCTAAATGTGCTAGTAGAGTATTGCATACCTTTTACAAAAGTTGATGGATATTTGATAGCGTATAAAGGGTCTAATACAGATGAGGAAATAGCTGCATCGCAAAATGCCTTAAATGTTTTAAGGTGTCAGGTAGAAAATGTCCTTGATGTTACATTGCCTTACACTGACATTCACCATAAACTTGTTTTAATAAAAAAGCTGGATGCTACTGACAGTAAATACCCGAGAAAGCCAAAATTGATTGAAAAGTCACCACTTTAAAGAAAGGGTAATGATTTATGAGTGATTTTAGGGCTTGTCTGTTAGTTTCAAGAGGTGTTATCATTAAAGACGACAAAGTTCTTCTTGTGAAACACCAGACGGAAGATGAGGTAGGCTGGGTTTTTCCAGGAGGCCGTGTAGAGGAAAATGAGTCCCTTGTAGATGCATTGGTGAGAGAATGCAAAGAAGAAACAGGGTACGATGTTGTAGCTGATAGTGTGTGTTATCTTGAAGAATACCTTATTTACTACGCTACATACTTTAAGTGCAGAATTGTAGGTGGTGATTTGAAGTTAGGCTCTGATCCTGATATACCTAAAGAGCACCAGGTGATCAAAGATGTAAAATGGATTGACGTATCACAATTTGATAGTTTAGACATATATCCAGAAGGGCTTAAAAAGATGATCGTAGATGGAAGTATTAAGGATCAAAACATAAGACTGCCAGAAATATACAGATAAAAATTAATAAAAATATTAAGGATAATAATGGAATTATAGGAGGAATTTTGATATTATTGTAGAATATATATAATATAATCTATTGTTCTACGAAGAGGTGTTTTTTATGGTGTCGATAAAACAGCAGGAAATAAAATACTTGCCGATAGACCTTATTAGACCAAATCCATATCAGCCTCGCAAAATCTTTGACACTGCTAATCTGCAAGAGCTTTGCGATTCTATAAAAGCTTATGGAGTGATACAGCCAATAAGTGTGAGAGTCGTAAATGGCAATTCGTATGAGCTTATATCTGGAGAAAGACGGCTAAGAGCATCAAAGCTAGCAGGTCTTACGACGATTCCTGCTATAGTTTTTGAGGCGTACGATGAAGATTCTGCAGTAATCGCTTTAATAGAAAATTTGCAAAGAAAAGACTTGAATTTTTTAGAAGAAGCTGAAGGGTACTACAATTTGATAAATGACCACAATCTTACACAGGAAAAACTGGCCATTATGCTGGGGAAAAGCCAGTCTACCATTGCCAATAAGTTAAGGCTTTTAAAGCTTAGCGATAATATAAAGGCTAAATTGATAGAGCACAATTTGACTGAACGGCATGCAAGGGCTCTTTTAAGGCTTCCAGATGAGGAAATGCAAAATAAAGTCATCGACATAATCATAAAGAAAAAGTGCAATGTTAAAGAAACAGAGAAAATTGTACAAGACATGATAAACAAAATAACGATGGAAGAAGATAAAAAGCAAGAAAAAAAGAAGATGATGAGGTTTTACAAAGACATAAGAATTTTTGTAAATACAATAAAGCAAGCCATTACAATAATGAAAAATTCAGGTGTCGATGCTGAATACACCGAACTTAACGAAGATGACTACATTGAATTTAAGATAAGAATTCCTAAGAAGTAATTTTTAATCACCCCGTACAATTATTTAACTTTTGTTCCACATGGAACAATGCTATAATAAAAATATGATAAAATTGCGGGGTGATAAATTGGGCAAAGTAATAGCTGTGGCAAATCAAAAAGGTGGCGTTGGCAAGACTACGACAACTATAAATCTTGGCTATTCTTTATCTGCTACTGGCAAGAAGGTGCTGTGCGTTGATATGGATCCACAAAGCAATATGACCAGCGGATTTGGAATAGATAGTTCATCTATTAAATGCACTACGTATAATATTTTAATTGAAGGAAAAGACATAAGAGAAGCATACATAGAGTTAGAAGATATGAGTGGAATTACCATTGTGCCTTCCAGCATACAGTTAGCAGGTGCAGAGATAGAGCTGGTGCCGATGCTGTCGAGGGAATTTAGGCTTAAAAATTCCATAAATGAAATAAAAAAAGAATTTGACTACATTATAATCGATTGTCCTCCATCTTTGGGACTCTTGACAATAAATGCATTGACGGCATCGGATTCTGTTTTGGTTCCGATACAATGTGAATACTACGCGTTGGAAGGATTAACACAATTAATGAACACTATAAATTTGATAAAGAAAAACATAAACCACGATTTAGAAATTGAAGGTGTGGTTTTGACTATGTTTAACGCCAGGACAAACCTATCGATACAGGTTGTTGACGAGGTTAAAAAGTATTTTAAGGGAAAAGTGTACGGCACCATAATACCAAGGAACATAAGGTTAGGTGAAGCGCCAAGCTTTGGAAAGCCTATTTCTCTTTATGATCCACATTCAAAAGGTGCTGAAGCATATGAGGAATTGGCGAAGGAATTAATTGAAAGGAACGGTGAGGCAGGTGAATAACAAAAGAGGGCTTGGTAGAGGTTTACAAGCTCTTATACCGGAGATAGATGAAGAAAGCGCAAAAGGCGTCGAAAACATCAAAATCTCAGATATTGAGCCAAATCAATTTCAGCCGAGGAAACATTTTGATGATGAATCGTTAAAAGAGTTATCCGATTCCATAAAAGAACACGGAATTATACAGCCTATAATAGTCAGGAGGAACGATTTTGGGTATCAGATTGTGGCTGGTGAGAGAAGGTGGAGGGCGGCAAAGTTAGCTGGGCTCAAAGAAGTACCTGCTATAGTGAAAGATTTTGATGATCAAAAAGTGATGGAAATAGCCCTTATAGAAAACCTTCAGAGGGAAGACTTAAATCCAATTGATGAAGCAAAGGCTTATAAATCTCTGATGGAGCAATTCAACCTGACACAGGAAGAAATATCAAAGAGGGTGGGGAAAAGCAGGTCGTCAATTGCCAATAGCATAAGGCTCCTAAACTTGGATGAAGAAGTTCAAAATATGTTGATGGAAGGCAAAATAACGACGGGACATGCAAAAGTCATATTAGCCTTGCAGGACGCTGAAAAGCAAAACATGATAGCTAAGAAAATAGTGGACAAGAACCTAAATGTGAGAGATACTGAAAACCTCATAAAAGAAGTCACATCGTCCAAGAAGAAAAAACGAAAAGAAAGCGATGCGTATATAAAAGAGATAGAGGATAATTTTTGTAGATTTTTTGGTACAAAGGTTAAAATTATCCATGGTAAAAACAAGGGAAAAATACTAATAGAATACTACAGTGAAGAAGATCTGTCGAGACTTACTGAACTTATAATAGATAGGTAATCTTAATGCATTTGTAAAAACAAATGCATTTTTCTATTGTAACAAAGGCTAAATAAATATAAAATATAGGTATATGAATAAATTTAAGGTGATGTAGATGGAATATTGTATAATAATCTGCAATTCAACGCAGCACATGCTTAATGCAGATAAGATATTAAAGGAAAATAGCATCAAGACAGAATTAATACCAGCTCCGGCGGAGTACGGTTCTGTATGCAGTACCGCAATTAAAATTGATGCATATAATGTAGATGTAGCAGAAAAGCTCCTAAAAATAAATTCCGTATCAGTAAAAGGTATATATCCATATAAAATTAGGAAATTAGATGGCTTGTTAGAAATAATAAATAAAGGATTAAATAGGGATATAAAAGCTGTTTTAGAAAAAGTGGAAAAAGGCATAGAGCTTACAGAAGATGATATAGTTTTGCTGCTTAGTGCCGATGGTGATGAGAACTTAAGTTCTATATACAAAGCTGCCGATGAGATGAGGAAGGCGGTTGTAGGTGATGTAGTCGACATAAGGGCTGCAATAGAATTTTCTAATATCTGCAGAAAAAATTGTCTATACTGCGGCTTAAGGAGAGACAATTTAACTGTTGACAGGTATAGGATGGATGTAAATGAGATAGTTGAAACTGCAAAAGAACTAAAGCAGATGGGGATAAAGACGGTTATTCTTCAATCGGGAGAAGATCCATGGTATACAGAAGATAAAATAATAGAGATAATAAGAAAAATCAAGAAAGAGACTAACATGCGGATAACATTAAGCATAGGTGAAAGGACTGAAGAAGAGTACCAGCATTTTAGGGAAGCTGGTGCAAACAACTTCTTGCTTAAAATAGAGACTACAAACAGGGAGATATTTAAAAACATACATCCTGATGATGACTTTGATTACCGCGTAAAATGCAGCCAATGGCTTAGGGGAAACGGATATATAAATGGCAATGGAAACATAATAGGTCTGCCTGGTCAGACAGCGAGAGACATTGCAAGAGATATACTTTTCTTTAAAGAGATGGGCATTCACATGGTGGGCATTGGTCCTTTCGTGCCTGCTGCAGGTACGCCTTTAGAAACGTATCCGCATGGAAGCGTCGATATGACCCTTAAAACTGTTGCTGTTACAAGACTTGTACTAAAAAATGTCTTTATTCCAGCAACGACTGCATTGGCCACTGTTGACAAAGAAGCCCAAGTAAAGGCTTTGATGGCTGGCGCAAATACTATCATGCTTATATCTACCCCTTCAAAGTACAGGAACAGGTACAGGATTTACAGCAATAAAAACATGGTGGATCTTAAGACGGCATACATGGCTATTGTAAAAGCCGGCAGAAAATTGCCTCCTTATATAAATAAAGAGTATATAAAAGAGATAGTATAGAAAAGTCGATAGGAGGGTTATCATTGATTTATTTTGACAATGCAGCTACATCGTATCCTAAGCCTGAATCAGTCTATGATGAGATTGATAGAGTGATGAGATACTGTGGCAATCCAGGCAGAGGAAGTCACAGGTTGGCAATAGAATCTGGAAAGCACATATTGGAAGCCAGACAGGAACTTTGCAATCTATTTAATATAAGTGATCCTATGAGGATAGTCTTTACGCTTAACACGACGGATTCATTAAATATTGCCATAAAGGGAATTTTAAACGAAGGCGATCACGTTATAACGTCCAGCATGGAACACAATTCAATGATAAGACCGCTTATTGCGCTGAGGGATAGAAATTACATTGAACTAACTGTAGTCAAATGCGATGAAAAGGGAAATATCGATGTGGAGGATGTAAGGAAATCCATAAAGAAAAATACAAAACTGATTGCCATGATCCATGCATCAAACGTGACTGGAACGTTGATGCCAATAAGGGAAATAGGTAGTATTGCCCGGGAAATGGGTATATATTTCCTTGTAGATGCTGCCCAGACTGCAGGAAGTTATCCTATTGATGTGGAAAAAGACAATATTGATTTATTGGCATTTCCAGGTCATAAATCTTTGTTAGGTCCTCAAGGTACTGGTGGGCTTTATGTGGGAGATACGATAAAACTTAAGACGATAAAAGAAGGGGGAACAGGTAGCAATTCGGAAAACATACATCAGCCTGATATGATGCCTGATATGTTGGAAAGTGGTACGCCAAATACGCCTGGGATTGCAGGTTTAAAAGAAGGCGTAAGATTTGTGAGAAATGTAGGGGTAGAAAATATTTTGAATCACGAAAGTATGCTTGTTAGGAGATTTATAGATGGTGTAAAAGAAATTCCTAACCTTATCTTATATGGAAACGAAGATTTAAAAAAACGAGTCGGCGTCGTTTCGGTGAATATTAACGATATTGATTCTGGCGAAGTCAGCTATATATTGGATAAGGCATTTGATATAGCAACGAGGTCTGGACTCCATTGTTCATCATTGGCACATCAGACAATAGGCACTATAAAAACAGGAACCGTCAGATTTGGAATAGGATATTTTAACACAGAAGATGAAGTTGATAAAGCTATTGAAGCACTGTATATCATAGCAAAGCAAGCTGTTTAAATAATCTTAATATGCGGAGGAAGAAAAACTATGCAGGAACTTATGATGATGCTTAATAAAAATGTGAATCTTCTTGTATTATTTGCAATTGTCCTTGGATTAATAGATTTCATAGTGGTCATTGTGATTAATTCAAAATACACAAAATTGAAAAATAAATATAAAAAGCTTATTAAAGAACTAGAGATGGGGGATGTAGTTGACCTTTTGGCTAAAAATATAAGCAAAAATGACGAGTTTAACGAAAAGTTGGAGAAATTCAGAAAAGAGCTAAGCATGATAGACAATGAAATGAAAGCTTCAATAAAAAAGGTTGGAATTGTAAGGTATAATGCTTTTAATGATGTTGGTTCTGATTTAAGTTTTTCGATAGCTCTTTTAGATAGCGATGACAATGGAATAGTAATATCGGGTATCTATGGAAGAAATGAAACAGCCACATTTGCAAAACCTATAATTAAAGCACAATCAAATTATCCTTTGTCTGCTGAGGAAATACAGGCTATAGACAAGGCAAGAAAAGGTCAGAGGTGAGGATAATTTGATTGCCTTTATTGTAAATCCCGCTGCTGGCAATGGTAAGGCATACAAAATGATTCCTAAGATAGAGAAGTATATGAATGAGAAAAACATAAAGTACAAGTTTTTTATAACAAAATATCCCGGACATGGGACTGTACTGGCGAGAGAAGCTATAAAAGATGATTTTGAAATTGTGGTAGCGGTAGGTGGCGACGGGACAGTTCATGAGGTTATCAATGGCATAAGAGATTCAAACGTAGCACTTGGCATAATACCTTTAGGTACTGGCAATGATTTTGCAAGGTATTTCCGCATTCCAAAGGATGTATATAAGGCATTAGAAATTCTACTAATGAAAAACACAAAGTTTATTGATAGCGCTGTCATAAACAAGTATATTACATGCAATAATGTGGCAAATATAGGTATCGATGCAGATGTTGCGGTGCAAGTAACCAGGTTTAAAAGATTTTTCAGTGGAATTTTAGCTTATACATTAAGCCTTATAAATGTGCTTTTTAAATACAAGCCATACAACGTAAAGATAGATATAGACGGAAAGATGATAAAGAGAAAGATAATGTTGGCTGCATTTGGCAATTGCAGCTTTTACGGCGGTGGATTTAAAATTTTGCCTGATGCTAATCCGGATGATGGATATTTAGACGTGATAATTGTAAATGAGATTAGCAAGTTTAAGCTGCTTTTCTTGCTTCCTATGGCTATCTTTGGAAAGCACACATCATTGAAATGCGTTGAGACTTATAAAGCAGAGAAAATACATATAGACGCTGAAAAAGAGTTGGCGCTTTGCGTTGACGGGGAAGTCATTTTATCAAATACTATAGTCCTTAACGTGAAAAGGAATTCTGTAAAAATTTGTACGAATTAAATAAAAAAGTATATTGTCAAAAAACTTCAGCCATACTATATATGGTTGAAGTTTTTTATTTTTTTACTTCTGTGGAGGCGTATAGATGGATGAAATAAAAACAGGAAAACTAATCATAATTGGTGGCGCGGAGGACAAAAAAGATAAATGTGTAATCTTAAGAGAAGTCATAAAGTTATCAGGTGGTGAAAATGGCAGGATTGTGGTGATGACTACGGCAACAGAAAAGCCGCAAGATGTAGGTAAAAATTATGTAGAAATTTTTAAAAGGTTAGGAGCTGGGATTGTAGAAACTGTAAATATAGATTCAAGAGATGATGCAAAAGATGAGATTGCTTTAGAAAAGCTTAAAAAAAGCACATGCATTTTCTTTACAGGTGGAGATCAATTAAGGATTACAAGTATACTTGGCGGAAGCGGTGTAGATAAACTATTGAATGAACTTAATAAGCGAAAAGGGACGGTTATAGTTGGCACAAGTGCTGGTGCTTCTGCTATGTCAGGGACAATGATAATAGGTGGAGATGACGAAGAAGCTCCGAGAAAATGTACCATAAACATGGCTTCTGGGTTGGGACTTTTGAATAATGTCATAATAGATCAACATTTTGCTCAAAGAGGCAGGATTGGAAGATTGCTTACGGCCATAGCTGAAAATCCCAACAATCTTGGAGTAGGAATAGATGAGGATACTGCCATTGTAGTCGATGGTGACAAGTTTAAAGTCATCGGCTCAAATGCAGTAACTGTTGTAGATGGAAGGACTCTAAAAAACACAAATGTATCAGAGTCAAGCCCTGATGAAATATTATCATTAACACATGTTACACTGCATATACTCCCGTCTGGATATGGTTTTGATATCATGTTGAGGGAGCCTTTTAAATATAATGAGGAGGATAAATAATGAATATAAAGGACATAAAGGTGTATCGAGGCAGAAACATATACTGTCATAGACCTGTTGTAAAGATGGTTGTAGATACAGGTGATCATGATATACCTACGAAAGACATACCTGGATTTAATGAGAGGCTTTTAAAGACAATTCCAGGTTTAAGTAAACACTGCTGCTCATACGGCTATGAAGGCGGATTTATAAAAAGGCTTGAGGAAGGAACATATCTTCCCCATGTGACCGAGCACATAATACTGGAGATACAAAATATGTTGGGCTATGATGTGAAATTTGGGAAAGCGCGACTTATTGATGGGCACATGTACAATGTCATTTTCGAGTACGAACTGGAAGAGTGTGCATTAAGATCTGCAAAGTTAGCAGTAAAAATGGTAAATAAATTTATAAACAGTGAGGATTTTGATTTTCAGCAGGAGTTGGAGCAGATTAGAAAAGTCGTCGTAGAAGTGGAATTAGGGCCCAGCACGATGGCTATAAAAAAAGCTGCTGAAGAAGCATCAATACCTGTGACGCGAGTAGGAAATGGCAGCATATTGAGGCTTGGGTATGGCCGCTATCAAAAGATGATAGAAGGTACCATAACGCAAAATACCAGTTGCATTGCCGTAGACATAGCATGCGATAAAATTCTTACGAAAAAAATAATCAAAGAATATGGATTGCCAGTTCCTGAAGGAGATGTGGCGTACAATGAAAATGATGCTATTGCCATAGCTGAGGAAATTGGATATCCAGTTGTAGTTAAGCCTTACAACGGCAATCAAGGAAAAGGCGTCTTTTTAAACCTTTCTAACAAGGAGGAACTTATTGTTGCTTACAGAAATGCTAAAAATATAAGCGATATTGTCATAGTGGAAAAGCACATCAAAGGTAAAAATTATAGAGTTTTAGTCGTAGGCGACAGAGTGGTGGCAGTGGCTGAGAGAATACCTGCAAGAGTATTAGGGGATGGCGTACATACGATAAGAGAGCTGGTGGAGATAGAAAATGAAAATCCTTTAAGAGGTATTGGACACGAAAAACCTCTTACGAAGATAAATATAGACAACATTTCTCAATTCGTCTTAAAAAAGCAGGGTTACAACATAGATGATATTCCCCAAAAAGGCGTGTACGTTTATTTTAGAGAAAGTGCTAATTTAAGCACCGGTGGAACGGCAGTAGACAGGACAAAAGAAATACATCCAGATAATATTGAAATAGCTGTAAGAGCAGCTAAAGCCATAGGACTCGATATTGCAGGAATTGATATCACTATGGAAAATATATCGCTGCCTTTAAATAGGGAGAATGGTGCAATAATTGAAGTCAATGCAGCGCCTGGAATAAGGATGCACCACTATCCGTCACAAGGGAAACCAAGAGATGTAGCTAAGGCAATAATAGATATGCTTTATCCTAAGGGAAGCAAAGCTACAATACCAATCATATCAGTGACGGGGACAAATGGAAAGACTACCACTGTGAGGATGATATCACATATACTTAAGATATACGGTTATACGGTAGGCATGACTTCAACTGACGGTATCTACGTAGATGATGTGTGCATATACAAAGGCGACAATTCAGGGCCGAAAAGCGCTAGAACATGCCTTGCAGACAAAAATATCGATGCAGCAGTTTTGGAAACTGCCAGAGGTGGCATAGTGAGAGAAGGCTTAGGATATGATTTAGCTGATATTGGCATAATCACTAATATATCAGAAGATCACCTTGGGATAGATGGCATTGAAACATTAGAAGATCTGGCTTTTGTAAAATCACTGGTTGTTGAGGCAGTAAAAAAGGATGGCTATTCTGTACTAAATGCAGATGATCCTATGACACCATACATAGCGAAAAGAGCAAAGGGAAAGATCATATATTTTTCGATGCACGAAAACAACCTGACGATAAAAAGGCATCTTGAGAATGGTGGAATATCTGTATATTTAAAGGACGATACTATAGTCATAGCAAATGGCGAAATCATACCTATTGTGAAGGTCGATGAGATTCCAGCTACGCTAAACGGCAAAGTCTTGTACAATGTGGAAAATGCCATGGCATCAATTTCTGCATGCTATGGAATAAAGATTCCAGTCAATGTAATATCGAGAGGAATTAGGTCTTTTTACTGCGATGAAAACCACAATCCAGGCAGATTTAACATATTCAACATAGGAAGTTTTAGAGTATTGGTAGATTATGGCCATAACATCGATGGAATAAAGAAAGTTATAGAATCCGCTCGCAAATTAAATCCAAATCGTTTAATCGGCGTCATAGGTGTGCCTGGTGACAGAAGCGATTCAAGCACACTGAAGGTGGGAGAGATATGTGGGGAAGGATTTGACAAAGTCTACATAAAAGAAGACTTGGATTTAAGAGGGAGAAAACCAGGTGAAGTGGCAAAACTTCTTGAGATAGGCGTCTTAAAAGGTGGGCTTTCTAAAGAAGATGTAAAGGTGATCTTGAAAGAAGTGGATGCACTAAAAGCAGCCATGTATGAAGCAATGCCAGGCGATCTGATAGTCATATTCTATGAAAAGTACACACCGATAATCGATGCGATAAACAATTTTATAAGATTAAGCCAATTTAATATCAATGAAAGCAAAGAAAGGGCGTGATTTACGCCCTTTCTTTGAGGTCTATGATGTTCATTATAGATTGTGTTATGCCGTACGTTATTATATCTGCCATTTTCATAACGATATTAAGCCGCGTATTCTGCAGAACCATAAATTCCATAAAACCTGATATATTTACTATTCCGGTCACGTACATGTTTCCGATAGGAGGCAAATCCTTAGAAACACCGGCGCCAGGTTTTATCGATCCTTCACCTATTGATATGCACCCTACATGGTTTAAAGAGCCAAGACATGCATCTACAGCGACTATAAAAGGATTCTTATGTACTTTGTTTATTTTATTTAAAGTTTCATTTAAGTTTTTAGCGTGGACAGGTTCATTTAATGTGCCGTATATGCCTATTTTATCAGAGAAATAGTTTTTTAATTTGTATCCCACGATAGGTCCGAGGCTATCTCCTGTGGATCTATCTGTGCCGATACATACTATGACAAATTCGTCCTTAAAATTAAACAATTTATTAAAATATCTTGAAAATTCAAGGCTAAAATCGCTGTAACAAGTTTTGTCATTTATGTTTATCAGTTTCATTGTAGCCCATCTCCTTTAAGCAATCTCATATTTATTTTTCACAATTTTTACCTTGTTAATACACTGATGACATTTTAGGTTGAAAACAAATGTAGATATGTGTATTATAATAGTAGTTGCATTTTAAGGTGGTTTATATGAATATTGTTGATGTGGCAATACTTTTGATAATAGCTTATTTTATATATACTGGCTTCATCAAGGGATTTATCATGACTCTATATGGGATGGCCAGCATTGTGTTATCGTGGATTTTGACTAAAAGATTTTATCCAGTTGTAGAACAATTGATATTGAGAAATAATAAATTGGTAAGTCTTATAGTGAAGATTACAGGATACGGTGATGCGGTTTTAAGCGGTGCATCGATGAAGATGATTGTTATATTGATTAGTTTTGTATTTACGTTTTTGATGTCTTTGCTGTTTTTAAAAACCGTTGCAGTAATTATCAATAAGTTGATGGATTATCCTGTCATAAGGACTTTCAACAGAGTTGGTGGCGGAATTTTAGGCGCTATAGAAGGATTTGCATTTCTATTTTTGCTGTTTGGATTGTTAAGTGTAGTAAATAGCATGCTGCCATTAAGTTATTGGACTTACATAGAAAAGTCTCAATTTGCAAAGCTGTTTTTGACAGATAAGGACTTTGTTAAACTGCTTTTGCTTTAAATGAAAGGATGTTTAAATTGGAGTACATAAGTAGATTTTACGATCAAATATTGAAGCTTTACGATATAAAAATTTTTGGAAATGCTTTTGACATAATAAAAGTCATCATAATAGCTTATATTGCCAAAAAGTTAGGGTATCTTTTAATAGATCGATTTTACATAATGCAAGAGAAGTCGAAGCTTCAATTTTCTGAGCGAAAAGTAAAGACTCTTTCTTCTCTTACCAAAAATATTTTAAAGTACGTCATATATTTTGTAGCTGTTTATTCTATTCTTGAGATATTAGGGCTTAAAATGGGTTCGATATTGGCTGTTGCTGGTATAGGCAGCCTTGCTGTAGGATTTGGAGCACAAAGCCTTGTGAAAGACGTCATTAATGGTTTTTTCATAATATTTGAAGACCAATTTGGTGTAGGGGACTACATAACAATAAACAATTTCTCTGGTACTGTGGAGGAGATCGGGCTTAGAGTCACAAAAATAAGGGATTTCTCGGGTGATTTAAACATCATACCAAATGGAGAGATAACATCTGTGACAAACCATTCAAAAGGTGCTATGAGAGCTCTTGTGGCTGTAT
This sequence comes from Thermoanaerobacterium xylanolyticum LX-11, assembly GCF_000189775.2. Taxonomy (NCBI): domain Bacteria; kingdom Bacillati; phylum Bacillota; class Clostridia; order Thermoanaerobacterales; family Thermoanaerobacteraceae; genus Thermoanaerobacterium; species Thermoanaerobacterium xylanolyticum. The sequence continues at coordinate 2,515,577 of NC_015555.1, read as the reverse complement.
CCGTATCTTATGAAGAAGATGTAGATAGGGTCATAGAAGCTCTTAATGAGATATGCGAAGAAATGAAAAGGGATAGAACCGACCTTTTAGATGGTCCAAAAGTTCTTGGAATAACAAACTTTAAAGATTCCACAGTGGAAATAACTGTAATAGCAATGGCAAAGCCAATGCAGCAGTGGGCTGTTGAAAGGGATCTAAGGTACAGGATTAAGAAGCTTTTTAAAGACTACAACATTGATTTGCCATATCCTCACATGAATGTGTCAATCGAAGACAAAAATAAAAAGGGTGATGTCAGTGCCGAAAGAGATTAATGTAGGTGATATTGTAAAAATGAAGAAAGTTCATCCTTGTGGCAACGATGAGTGGGAAGTGCTTAGGGTTGGGATGGACATAAGGATAAAGTGTTTAAAGTGCGGAAGGATGGTTTTAATGCCCAGGCCCAAATTTGAAAAAGGAATGAAAAAAGTGATAAAAACTGTTGAAAAACCAAATGAACAATGATAAAATAACAATATGGATTGCCGCCTTGCCCAATAGGGCCGTAAAGTCCATAAGGAGGTGAAAGAATGAGAGCGTATGAAACAATATTCATAATTTCTCCAGATGTAAATGACGAGGCAAGACCTGCTTTAATTGAGAAATTTAAAAATCTCATAACAGAAAAAGGTGGAGAAATTACTAAAGTTGATGAGTGGGGCAGAAAAAAGCTTGCATATGAAATCGATAAGAAAACTGAAGGATATTATGTATTGATGAACTTTACAAGCAATGTAGATGTCCCACATGAACTTGAAAGAGTATACAAGATTACAGACGGTATATTGAGATACTTAATCGTAAAAGTTGATAAATAATGAACGATAGGTGGGTTAATGATGTTGAATAAGGTTATATTGATAGGCCGTTTGACTAAAGATCCTGTCCTTAAGTATGCTTCTGCAAACATGGTTCCTGTGACCACATTTACACTTGCTGTCAATAGGAATTACACGCAGCAGAACGGAGACAGGCTGGCTGATTTTATACCCATCGTTACATGGAGAAAGCTGGCAGAAGTTTGTGGAAATAATCTTAAAAAGGGAAGATTGGTGGCTGTGTCCGGCAGCATTCAAACTCGCACATGGGATGATAATAGCGGCAATCGCCACTGGGTTACGGAAGTTGTGGCAGACGAAGTCAAATTTTTGGACTCAAATAAATCCAGCGGTAGCGATCTTATGCCAGATCTAAGTAAGGATATTCATAATTTTGATATCGACTTAGATGGCGGCGATTTTGATGGGTTCAGTCCGGTAGAGTCAGAAGATGATCTTCCATTCTAAGGAGGGTAGATGATGTCAAACAACAACAGCAATTCTAAGGAAAATTCCGCTCAAAAGAGGAAAAATAGAAAAGCTAAGAAAAAAGTATGCGCTTTTTGCGCTGACAGGATAGATTATATAGATTACAAGGAAGTTGGAAAGCTTCGCAAATATATAACTGAAAGAGGCAAGATACTTCCGAGAAGAATAACAGGAAACTGTGCTATACATCAAAGACAGCTTACAGTTGCTATAAAAAGAGCGAGACAGATTGCACTACTACCATATACAGCCGAATAATGATATAATATAGAGAGGGTCAAACCCTCTCTTGTTTTTCATGTGTTTAAGGTGGGATATTATGGAGAATAATTTTGATATAATGAGAAATATTAAGAGTTTGGAAAATTTAAAAGTTGAGCTTTTATCGAAAACTGCATCAGTTTTTAAAAATTTTAATAATGACGAATTACCTCAGGAATTGATAGATGATATATGTCATGTGATAATAATAGGGTATCTTCTCGGCAATAAATTGGGGTATGATTTTAAAGAAATTGATGATGAAATTTTGAAGAGGATAAGGTCTATTTCGGCAGAAATAGAAGAAGATGTGCAAAATTACAGAGAACTTGCAGAGCACATTAAGAAAAGGTAAGACTTTCATGGAGGATAAAAAATGAGCAGCAAAAACATCGTAAATGGAGCTTTAATGGTGGCTGTAGCGGTTATAATGGTTTTGATTGGGTCATATGTACCGCCGCTTTTTTTCATACTGTTTTTTGTGTCAGTACCTGTAAGCGTGGTTGTAATAAGAAACAATAGTTTGCTGTATGGCATCTTAACTACAGTCTTAATTTTTATTGCTACATTTTTGTTTACAGACATAATCACAGCTTCAATTGTGGCGGCTTTAAGCGCTATAGGGATTGCAATGGGATATTTCATTAAAAATGGCAGTACTCCTCAGGATGTGGTGATTGAAACTGGTGCAATATCTTTGGTAGGCTTTGTAGGAGCATTGTATGTCCTTAAATTATTTAGAATAAATGTAATAAAAAGCATTTTATATGACTACCAGCAGATTGGAAATCAGATATTGGACATCTACAAAAACTCACCTGATGCAGCTTACATAAGAAACATGATAAGTTATACATTAGAGTCTTTAAAAGAGCTTATGCCATCTATCTTTGTCATAATGATTGTCCTTATCGTCTTAGCCAACTACATGCTTCTTTCAAGGATAATGGCAAGGGAAGGCAAAGTAAAGAAATTACCTCCGTTTATGTTTTGGAGGATGCCTTACATGACGGGATGGATTTTTATAGGTGCTCTTTTGTATCAGTATTTTGTAAATTCAAGTGTTGTTGCATCTAATCTACTGTTGCTTCTATCTATAGGATTTACCGTAAGCGGTCTTTCATATGTAAAATACTTTATGACAAAGAGATTTAATGTAAGCTCCTTAATAAGCGATGTGATATTAGTGGCACTATTTATGTTCCCGATTACTTTTTCGCTGATGACGCTACTGGGGGTCATAGATACAAGCATGAACTTGCGAAGATTTACGTGATAAGGTTTTTGTATCCTGATTTAAGGGGATGTATCCATGTTTGATAATAAGAATTACAAGTTAATATCTTCTGTAAGTTTATTAAACATCATTTTATCAATGGTGCTTACTCTTATATTCTTGTACTATAATGTCTACATCAGCATTGTATCAATGGTTCTTTTAGCGTACATTTTGTACCAGGAATATAGAGGGGCAAAAAAGAAGCGGACGGAATTTGATAAGTATATTGAAAGGCTTTTTTTTAGCGTCGATAAGGCATCAGGAAATGTACTGCCGCTTTTGCCTATACCTGTAGCATTGATGAGGGAAGATGGGAACATTGTCTGGTACAATTCTTGCTTTGCCCAGACTTTTGAGGATAAAAAGGATATAAACAATGTTTTTTTAAAATACGCGAAGGCAAAAAAGGATGAAAAGTACCACTTCAGGATTGACAATAAATACTACTACATGATAAGCATAATCTCTAAAACCAGAAAAAGAAAATCTAAAGACAGTGAAAATTACTACAATGTCTTCATCTTTGACGAGACTGATTACATGGAAATATCGAAAAGACTTGTAAGATCTCAACCTGTCTTAGGTTACATACTTGTAGATAATTACGAAGAAGCTTTGCAGTCTGCAGATGATTTAAATAAGCCTGTTGTAACTGCAGAAATAGAAAGGCGATTAAACATCTGGATTCAATCCATGAATGCCTATATAATAAAGTACGCCAATGACAGGTATATCTTTGTGACGCAAGAGGCGGATTTGAAAAATCTCGAAGAAAATAGATTTGAGATACTTGACTTTATAAGAGATATAAATGTGGGAAATAAAATACCCATTACACTAAGCATAGGTGTTGGTGCGGATTCGTCGGAATTTGCAAAATTAAACGAGTACGCAGTTTCTGCCATTGATTTGGCATTAGGCAGAGGAGGCGATCAGGCTGTAATCAAAAAAGGCGAAAAAATCCTCATATACGGAGGAAAGACACAGGCTGTAGAAAAGAGGACGAAGGTAAAGGCGAGGGTTGTGGCACATGCCATAAGAGAGCTTATTGAAGATTCATCAAATGTTTTGCTTATGGGGCACAATTTTATGGATTTTGACTCATTAGGTGCTGCAATAGGCATGTACAGGTGTGCTGTTTCTTTTGGAAAAGATGCAAAGATAATTTTAGACAAGTCAAATCCAGCGATAGAAACCCTTTTAGAGAAGATAGAGAAAGATGAAGAGTACGCAAATCCCTTTATCGATATAGGCAATGCCAAGAATATGGTTAATCCAAAGACGCTTCTTATCGTCGTTGATGCTCATAGACCCAGCTACCTCACGTACCCTGAATTGATAAATATGGTGGACAGGATAGTAGTCATCGATCACCATAGGAGAGGAAAAGAATTTATCGATAAGGCATTGCTTATTTACCTTGAGCCATACGCATCATCGACATGTGAACTTGTGACTGAGATATCACAGTATATAAAGGACAAGATTGATTTAAAACCGATAGAAGCGGAAGCCCTCTTAGCAGGAATTACGGTGGATACAAAAAATTTCACATTTAGGACAGGCGTAAGGACATTTGAGGCCGCATCTTATCTTAGGAGAAAGGGTGCCGATACTATATCTGTAAAGATGCTGTTTCAAAATGACTTAAAATCGTATATAATAAAATCTACGATAGTAAAAAATGCTGAGATAACAGAAGAAGGAATAGCGATTGCAGTGAGCCCTGATGAGACGGACAATGTCATTGCTGCACAAGCTGCAGATGAACTTCTCAATATAAAAGGTGTTCAGGCATCTTTTGTAGTATTTAAAAGGCATGACGATGTGGCCATAAGCGGAAGATCGATAGGGGATATAAACGTTCAGGTAATACTTGAAAAATTAGGCGGCGGCGGTCATTTAACTGTGGCAGGGGCTCAGGTCAAAAAGCCTCTTAAAAATGTTGTAGATGATTTAAAGAAAGCCATAGATGAATATTTTAAGGAAGGTGAGTCGTGATGAAAGTGATTTTGCAAAAGGATGTAAAGGGCATAGGCAAAGCAGGTGACGTAGTAAATGTAAGCGATGGTTACGGTAGAAACTATCTTTTGCCTCGTGGACTTGCTATAGATGCCACGAAGTCAAACATAAATGTTCTCAACGAAAAGAAAAAAGCGGAGGAGAAAAAAAGGCAGAAAGAGGTAGAAGCTGCACAAGAGATGGCTAAAAGGCTTTCGCAAGAGTCTATCGTGCTTAAAGTTAAAACAGGCGAAAACGGCAAATTGTTTGGTTCTATAACATCAAAAGACATACAAGACGAGCTTAATAAAAAAGGATACGATATTGACAAGAAGAAGATAAATCTTGCGGATTCTATAAAGACAATCGGCACTTATAATGTAGACATCAAAATATACCCCGGCATACAAGCGAAGGTAAAAGTAGATGTTGTAGGACAATAATTGTTCCAGTTTATTCAAGACTTGGTGGGGAAAATACACAAGGTTTTGGATGCTTTAAGGGGGGAATGAGATGGAGTGGAATAAAATCCCTCCTCAAAATATAGAGGCAGAACAGGCTGTCTTAGGTGCAATGCTTTTGTCCAGAGATGCCATAATCGATGCATCAGAGATAGTAAAAGCAGATGATTTTTACAAAGAGTCAAATAAAAAGCTTTTTACCATAATGATGGATATGTTTGAAAAGAACATACCTGTCGATTTGGTTACGGTGGTTGATGAGCTGAGAAGGCAAAATATGCTGGAGGCTGTAGGCGGGCTTGACTACATAACAAATTTGTCATCCAGCATAGTAACTACTGCAAACGTGTCGTATTACGCAAAGATGATTAGAGAGAAAGCGACTTTGAGGCGTCTCATCCAAGCATCATCAGAGATAATGGAGTTAAGCTATGAGGGTGGAGATCTTCACGATGTGTTGGATACGGCTGAGCAGAAAATATTCGACATAGCACAAGGCAGAAATACCGAAAATTTTTATCCTATTAAAGATGTGTTGATGGACACATTTTACAACATAGAAAATCTTTATAAAAATAAAGGACATCTTACCGGGGTACCATCTGGCTTTCCTGATTTAGACTTAAAGACGTCTGGTTTTCAGCCGTCTGATTTTATACTTCTTGCTGCAAGGCCATCTATGGGCAAAACGTCGTTTGCATTAAATATTGCGGAAAATGCTGCATTGGCACTTAAAAAACCCGTCGCCATATTCAGTCTTGAGATGTCTAAAGAGCAGCTTGTAAGTAGGCTAATATGCTCTACGGCAAACATAGACAGTCAAAAGCTTAGGACGGGAAATTTAGATGACGACGACTGGCCAAGGCTTGCTGCTGCAATGGCTCCTCTTTCCACAGCCCCAATATACATTGATGATACACCGGGTATATCAGTCATGGACATAAGGGCAAAGTGTCGAAGACTGAAGCTGGAGAAGGGCTTGTCTTTAGTGTTAATAGATTATTTGCAGCTTATGCAAGGAAGGGGAAACTCGGAAAGCCGTCAGCAGGAGGTTTCTGAAATATCAAGGTCATTAAAAGGCCTTGCAAGGGAACTGCAAGTTCCTATAATAACACTTTCGCAGTTATCTCGCGCACCTGAAGCCAGATCCGATCACAGGCCAATTTTAAGCGATTTAAGAGAGTCAGGTGCAATTGAGCAGGACGCTGATATAGTCATGTTTCTTTACAGAGATGATTATTACAACAAGGATTCTGAAAAGAAAAACATCGCAGAGCTTATCATAGCAAAGCACAGAAACGGTCCTACAGGTACCATAGAGCTTCTGTGGATGGGCCAGTACACGAAATTTGTAAGCATAGATAAATACAGGACAGAGTAGTCAAGAGGGTATTTTTATGGGTGATTACGATTATTTAAGAAAGATACCGTACTTCAATGTCTTAAGTGAGAAATCTCTATTTGAGATCAGTAAAATAGCTTTGGTGAAGGAGTACAAAAAAAACACCGTCATTTTTTACGAAGGTGATGAAGGTGACGCCATTTATTTTGTAAAAAAAGGCAAAGTCAAGATATCTAAAATATCACAACAGGGAAAAGAACATATAATAAGAATAATGGAGGATGGAGATATTTTTGCTGAATCCCTTCTGTTTATAGGTGGTAAGTATCCAGCCACTGCAGAGGCCATAGAGGATTCAAAGATTATTGTGCTTAAAAATAAAGACATAGAAAATTTGATATTGAGCAACAATGAAGTAGCCTTAGGCATAATAAAACTCATGGCAAAAAGACTCCAAAATGTGGCGGTCATAATAGAGAACTTAGCGCTTAAAGATTCTCTCGGCAGGACGGTTTCTATTCTTTTGACGTTTGCCCGAGAAAAAGGCATACAAGGCAAAGATGGGATAGCAATAGAATTAAACCTAAATAGACAAGATCTTGCTAACATGGTAGGCACGTCTCGAGAAAATATGACAAGAATCTTAAGCCAGTTAGACAAAGAAGGTGTCATAAAGCTTGAAAGACATGCTATAGTAATAAAAGATGTAAATGCATTAAAAAATTTGTCATAAATTTGTTGTAGTTATATTCAATGTGTGTTATAATTTATATGCAATTGAATAAAGTTCGTTAAGTGAGGCTCCTATGCGGATACATGCTGATGCCCGGAAACATCGAGAGATGCCAATGGGTCAACAGATTCTACCGTTACAAGGTTTAATCTAATTCAGCCGGTACTACCTATGCCGCATAGTGCTAAAACCCAACGAGTGTGTTGAGATTAGAGCCTTTTACGTTTTGTAAAAGGCTTAAATTTTTTAAAGGCAGGTGGTAATGATGGACTCTGGCCCTTATAGTCATAAGCGAATAAAATTTAATAATTCAAAAAAGAATATGAGGGAGGAGTCTATCTTACCTTAAAACTCCTCCCTTAGAAAAGGAGGTAGTGAAATGCCAATTTTAAGCCTTTATTTAAGCAGGATTTTAGGCAATAAGATATTGCTTAAAAACGGTGAGATCTTAGGTAAGCTTAAGGATATTGGAGTTTCAACGGCGTTGACGCATCCGATTGCAATATCCATGTTGGTAAAGACGAAGTCTGGCGTCAAAGAGTACAAGTGGGAAAACATAAAGATAACGAAAAAATTTGGGCAGTACGAACTTATGTGCACTAATCCAGTAGAGGCACATAACCTTAAAGATATTTTGTACTTGTCGAAAAATGTCTTAGATAAGCAGATTATCGACGTAAATGGAAGAAAAGTAGTAAGAGTCAATGACATAAGGTTGGCGCTTTTAGATAAAGGCTTGTTTGCGATTGCTGTCGATATAGGCATTGAAGGCATATTGAGACGACTTGGCTTTGCAAAGCCTTTAAAGAAGATTTTAAAGAGATTTGGTAAAACAATATCCAGTAAATTTATACTTTGGGAAGATATAGAGACGATTACTCGCTCAAGAGAAAACATAATGTTGTCAAAGACGTATCATAAATTGGCAACACTTCACCCTTCTGACCTTGCGGACATCATAGAAGATCTGGATTTAAAGGCCGGTATAGATATATTTTCCAGTTTAGAGCATGGAAGAGCTGCAGATGTGCTGGAAGAAATGGAGACAGATACTCAAAGAAGCATATTAAACGAGCTGCCTGTTTCTAAAGCTGCGGACATCTTGGAAGAAATGCCTGCAGATGAAGTTGCAGACATACTTGACGATCTGAATGAAGAAAAAGTGGAAGAGCTCTTAAATGAGATGGAGAACAATGCGTCGTTGGAAGTCAGGGAGCTGATGGAGTACCCTGAGTACGCTGTTGGTAGCTTGATGACGACTGACTTTGTGGCATTTGAAAATACGCTTTCCGTTGAGGAGGCAATACGGGAGCTTAGGCTTTTAAAACCAGACGAAGATATCATTTATTACATCTATATAGTTGATGAGTCAAACAGGCTTTTAGGTGCGGTTACACTTAGAGATTTGGTGATTTCAGAGCCTAACACCCCATTAAATGAAATTATGAATAAAGACATCATCTATGCTCGTGATATGGATTCAATAAAATCCCTCATAAAGACAGTGACGAAGTACAATTTGGTAGCGATTCCTGTTGTAGATGAAGATATGAAGCTATTAGGCACTGTCCTTATAAATGATATAATATACGAACTTATGAGAAGTGGAAAGACATTTGCAAGGAGGTAGTGGGAAGTGACAAAGAGGAAAACTTTTTTGACTAATTTATTGATATTTTTGTCAATTTTGGGGCCTGGTATAATCACAGGAAGTGTCGACAATGATGCAGGTGGCATAACCACGTATTCTGTGGCAGGTGCTACCTATGGATATAAACTGCTTTGGACATTGATACCGTCATTTATCGTCTTAATCGTCATTCAGGAGATGAACGCCAGGATGGGCGTCGTGACAGGAAAAGGGTTGGCAGATCTTATAAGGGAAAACTTCGGCGTAAGAGTGACGTTCTTCATCTTTCTCGGACTGCTTATTGCAGATATTGGAAATACTGCTACGGAGTTTGCCGGTGTGGCAGGCAGCATGGAAATCTTCGGCATAAGCAAGTATATAATGGTACCATTGGCTGCTTTAGCGGTATGGCTTTTGATCGTTAAAGGTAATTATACTGTAGCGGAAAAAGTGTTTTTGATATTTAGCGTTTTTTTGTTGTCATACGTCATATCAGCCCTTCTGTCACATCCAGATTGGAAGGCTGTAGGTGAGTCCCTTATAAAACCCACCATGTCATTTAAAACAGATTATTTAAGTATGGTAATAGGAATTGTAGGTACTACGATAGCTCCTTGGATGCAATTTTACATGCAATCATCTGTTATAGAAAAGGGCATAAAGATAGATGATTATAAGTACACAATCTGGGACGTTGTGATAGGTTGTATCGCAACAGTTGTCGTAGCTTTTTTCATAATAGTTGCCTGTGCATCGACTCTCAATGTGAATGGCATAAAAATAAATGAGGCAAAGGATGCAGCCATGGCTTTAAAGCCGCTGGCTGGTGAGCTGGCATCAGGCGTATTCGCATTTGGGCTTTTTATAGCATCTATCTTTTCCGCCGCTATACTTCCAGTGGCCACGGCATTTTACATCTGTGAAGCATTTGGCTTTGAAGCAGGCATAGACAAAAGGCTTGATGAAGCGCCAGAATTTTATACGCTTTTTACAGCCATAATTATAATAGCCGTTGCGATTATATTGATTCCACATGCGCCGCTTATTACAATCACTATATGGACGCAGGTTTTAAATGGAATCTTGTTGCCAGTGGTTTTGATTTCCATGATGCTGCTTGTAAACAATAAAGAGATAATGGGGAAATACGTAAATAGCCCAGTGAAAAATTTAATAGGATGGACTACCACAATAGTATTGATATCATTGACTGCCATCCTCATGGTTTTTTCATTTATTTAAAATATAAGATAAGCAAAGAAGGCGGGAAACCGCCTTTTATTTTTTGCCACAATATGATTAAAATATATAGTATACGATATTGTTTTTGATATTTTATGATGTTAAATTAGATGTGAGGTGGTAATATGCCAGAACTTATATATATAGTAGACGATGATAAAAATATAAGAGATCTCATGGTTAAGTACGTCGAAAAGGAAGGATATACTGTAAAATCATTTGAAAATGCTGAAGCGGTTTTAGATAACTTTGAAAAAGACAAGCCTGACATGCTTATATTGGATATAATGATGCCAGGCATGGATGGATATGAGCTTTGCAGACAGATAAGGAAAAAAAGCGACGTGCCGATAATAATCGTTTCAGCGAGAGATGAAGATTTGGACAAAATATTGGGATTGGAATTAGGCTCAGATGATTACATTGCAAAGCCATTTTCACCGCGAGAGCTTATAGCGAGGATGAAATCTGTATTTAGAAGGGTTAAAATGCCTAAGAGAAACGATGAGATAAGGATAAAGGATATCGTCATTGTGCCTGATGAGAGGAAAGTAATATACAATGGCGAAGAAATAGGATTTACTTCTATGGAATTTGAGCTTATACAATTTTTGGCCCAAAATGCCAATAAAGCTTTCACAAGAGAACAGCTTTTAGAGAAAGTATGGAAGTACGACTCTTTCACTGAGACGAGGGCTGTTGACGACATGGTGAAACGGATAAGGAAAAAACTGCAAAGTTATGGGTGTGAATTTAACATATCGACTATTTGGGGATATGGGTATAAGGTGGAATCGTGATGTCTATCAGGTTTAAACTTATAATTTCATATATGATGCTGGTATTCATCTCTTTCTCTATAATAGGTGTATTTTTTAATCTGATGATAAGGGATTTTTTGATAAATGAAGCCAGGCAAAACCTCATAAGGCAAGGAACTGTCATTCAGCGGCTTTACAATGGAAGGATAAGCACTCCAGAGGCGCTGCAATCCATAAGGTACATGCCTAAGTTTTGGGTGGGAGGAAGGATTTTGGATGGCGACCTTATAGTTGTCGATTTAAACGGCGATATTGTGTATTCATCAAGGCAAAATCCCTTCGGCGGAGGGAATAGGATAGAATACGCAATACTTGACAAAATAACAAAAGAAGGCTCCTACAACAGCATAAAGATTGGAAACACAGATGTGGTAGCTGCAGTTTTTCCAATAATAAGCAACTTAAACGGAAAAGTCATCGGCTCTATCGTCATGTACACGCTTGTAAAAGGCATAAAGATAGCATCCCTTCAGATAGTAGGTGTCTTGCTAAAGGGTATTTTGCTTTCTGGCATTGTATCATTGATAATAGGCTACTTTCTTTCAAAGTCAATCTCTGCCCCTATTGCAAAGCTTACAGAAGTGGTAGAGAAAATAAAGGATAAGAAGTTTGGAGAGAAGGTAAACATAAAGTCAGATGGGGAGATAAAACTTTTGGCAGATGCCTTTAATGAAATGTCTGTGGAGCTTAGGAATTATTACACATCTCAGAGGCGGTTTTTGCAAAATGCTTCACATGAGCTAAAGACTCCACTTATGTCTATACAAGGTTATGCAGAAGGCATAAAAGATGGTGTCATAGAAAAAGACGATATACCAAAATCACTTGATATAATCATAGATGAAAGCAAAAGGCTGAGAGATATAGTAAACGACTTGATGTACCTTACAAAAATCGAAACAAATCAAGAAGGCATAAAAAAGCACAAAGAGTATTTAAAGGACATTTTTGAAGAATGTATAGAAAAGATAATGCCTCAGCTAAACAAGAAAAACATAAAAATAAGTTTAAGTGGCGACGATGTAAATGTAAAATGCGACAGAACAAAGCTTATGCAGGCTTTTATGAATATATTAAGCAATGGCGTAAGGTATGCAAAGACGTCTATTGATATAGAAATAAAGAAGATAAAGGATTATGTGGAGGTAAAGATAAAAAACGACGGAAGGAAGTTTACTGAAGAAGAGCTAAAAAACATGTTTGAGAGATTTTATAAAGGTGATGAAGGTGAGACAGGCTTAGGACTGGCTATAACTAAAGCTATAATCGAATGGCATGAAGGCACCATAGAAGCATTCAATACAGATGGTGGCGTATGCTTTTTAATAAAACTAATGTTGTGTAGGTAAATAATTTTTGTGGTATAATATAAAAGCTCTAAAGTTTGTAAGAGTAATGTCGATAATGAGAAGTGAGGTGTTAAATTGAAAGCGTCGATTTTAGCATTATTTACGGGTTTTTTGGTAGGCGTGGTTTTCTCATTTTTAAAGCTGCCATTGCCTGCGCCAAACGTTCTTCCAGGTATTGCAGGAATTGTAGGCATATACTTAGGCGGTCAGCTATTTGTCTATCTGATGAGGTTTTTAGGTAGATAGCCTAAAAAGCTCTTCAAAGTAGGGGAAATAATATAAGTTAGGGGGTATATGAATGAGAAGTGTATTTTGGAGACTGATGCTTTCTTTTATAGTTGTAGATCTTATTCCTCTTGCAGGAACATATCACTACGTATTGAATGACAAAGGTGCCGGTGTGTTTATTTTTGTAGCTGCAGCATCGCTTTTATTATCAATATTATTTTCAATATACATATCTTTTACGATTACGAAGCCTATAGCAAGACTTAAAGAGGGGTTTAAAAAGCTTTCAGACGGCAATTTCAATGCCAATGTTGCAAAAGGCCGCAATGATGAGATTGGCTCTTTGATAGAAAGCTACAATCAGATGGTGGATAAGGTTAAAGGCATAATCAAAAATGTCACTGAATTTGCAAAGAGTGCAGAAGCTACAGTAAGCAAGTTTACAGAGTCAATAGAGGAAGCAAACAATACATTTACTCAGATAGCCAAAGCAGTAGAAGAAATAGCACAAGGTTCTTCTGAACAGGCGAAAGATGCTTCAAATGCAGCAGAAATGGCTCAAAAGATGGGTCAAAACATAGACGAATCTGCAAATTACTTTAAAGCTGTTGAAGAGTCTACAAACAATGCCAATAGAATAAGTCAAAACGGCATAGAGACCATAAAGTCACTTAAGGACAAGACGGCAGAGACGAAAAACTCCATCGATAGTGTCGTGACAGAAATAAATGAATTGCAGTCTAACTCAAGGCAGATAGAGAAGATCATAGAAGTAATTACAGGTATATCCGATCAGACAAACTTGCTGGCTTTGAATGCAGCCATTGAGGCCGCAAGAGCTGGTGAAGCAGGCAAAGGATTTGCAGTTGTTGCTGAAGAAGTGAGAAACTTAGCTGAACAGTCAAGAGAAGCTGCGGCTGAGATAGCAAAGATAATAAGCACTATAAAACAAAAGACAGATGCTACAGTGCAGCAAGCAAGCGCTGTTAAAGAAATAGCAGATGAGCAATCAGATCAAGTTGAAACTACAGCACAAGCGTTTAACGAAATAAAGTCCTCTATCGATACAATAACGAAAAATACGCGAGTCTTGAATGATGCTGTAGTAGGTCTTACTGAGTACAAAAATGAAATAATATCTTCTATTGAAAACATATCTGCGGTTTCAGAGGAAACTGCTGCATCGACAGAAGAAGTATCAGCATCAACAGAGGAGCAGTCTAAGTTCATACAAGACATAAAGGATAATCTTGAGGGCTTATTATCCACTGTAAGAGAGCTTGATAAGGAGCTTTCAAAGATTACCGTCTCATAATCCTGGAAAATGAGATCACAAACATAAGTCCGGCGGCTATTGCCAAAGCGATGCCGATGGTTTGCAGGCCTAAATCAAAGGCCTGTTTATTATTGCCCTGGATTATGGCAAGGACAGTCTTGTAGGAATACGCACCAGGAACAAGAGGTATTATGCCTGGAATGACAAATATGGTGGTGGGGTACTTCTTCTTTTGAGCGAATATTTCCCCCATTATGCCTATAAAAAGCGATGCTATAAATGTAGCGGCGATGATGGAAGGATATATCTTCATGACAAGTAGGTAACCTGCCCATCCCACTGCACCTGAAAGTCCCGATACTACGATGGCATCAAGTGGCACATTGAATAAAAATGCAAATCCTGCTGTTGCTAAAAATCCAAAGAAAATCTGCTGTATCATAATTTGCCTCCAATCACGTACCAAATATTTAGAACGAATCCTACTCCAGCAGCTATACTTATGGCAGACATTCCGGCTTCAACGCCTCTTGACACGGCTGAAACCAAGTCACCCCATATAGCATCTCTGACTGCATTCGTTATGGCTACCCCCGGAAGCAATGTGACGATTGACCCTATTATTATGCCATTTAAAGTGCCTATTGCAAAGTGAGAAAATGCTAAACCTAATAATGCGGCAAAAGCACCGCCTATGATGTTTATTATGAATGTAGAAAGGCGCAGCCCTTCAAAATACGTTACAATACACTGAAGCATTGTAGCTGTTATGAACGTAGGAATGAAATCCCTTATGGTGCTGCCTAAAAGCATGCCAGATGATGCTGCAGCAACGCCTGCAAAGAAAACTCTCAATAAATAGCTGTATTTGCCTTTTGACCTAATTTTTATAAGTTCATCTGTGTATTTTGAAAAGTCGAGTGTATCTAAACTTTCTTTGCTAAATCTTCTGGACAAATCGTTGACAAGAGCGACTTTGTTTAAGTCGCTATCCCTCTGTTTGACTCTTGTTATCGTTGTTTCTATTTTTCCGTTGTTTTCAATAGAAGCAAAGATTCCTGTAGGGGTTACAAATGTCTCTACTCTCTCAACTTTATTATTAAGCATCCTTTCTATGGTGTCTTCACTTCTATACGTTTCACCGCCGTTTTCAAGTATTGTTTTTCCGGCTATTACAGCGAATTTTAGGAGATCTTCATGGTTCAATTGTCCACATTCCTTTCATATCTGAAATCACAAGACTATTATATATTATTTTAAGCTATAAAAAAATGATGAATTTGGCTTTATTCTATTAACGGGGAAAAGTTTCTGAGATTTTATCAATATTTTGCCGAAAAATCAAAATAAAAACCGGCAAAAAACGAACATTATAAAAAAAATAATGATTATAATTCGTAAATTTAGTTGATTAAAATTAGAATATCTGATAATATACTAAAGGGGATGTTGTTATACTATCAAAAAGGAGTGTTCAAAATGAAATCATATGATGTAATAATAGTAGGAGGCGGTCCGGCAGGACTTTTTACATCCCTGGAATTGGTGAAAGAAAATAGTGGACTTAGTATATTGCTTTTAGAAAAAGGCAGGAACATAAGAGGTAGACTTTGTCCCATAAGCCAGTATGGCTCGAAGTGTGCAAACTGCAAACCATGTTCTATAACTTGTGGTATAGGTGGTGCAGGTGCATTTAGCGATGGAAAGCTGACTTTGACATCTGATTATGGTGGAGTATTGGATGAATATATACCAAAAGGTGAGTTAAATGAGCTTATAAAGTATGTGGATGATATTTACGTAAACTTTGGAGGCACGAAAGAAGTACATGGCACTGATAAAGCTAAAATAAGGGAGATAGAAAAAAGAGCTGCTGCGGCAGACTTAAAGTTAATCCCTGCTGTCATAAAGCATTTAGGGACTGAAAAGTGCTACG
The DNA here is from genome assembly GCF_000189775.2 of Thermoanaerobacterium xylanolyticum LX-11. NCBI lineage: Bacteria > Bacillati > Bacillota > Clostridia > Thermoanaerobacterales > Thermoanaerobacteraceae > Thermoanaerobacterium > Thermoanaerobacterium xylanolyticum. The sequence continues at coordinate 2,499,672 of NC_015555.1, read as the reverse complement.
ACATAATAAAAAATATAGAAGATTACTTGATGGATAAAATAGAGATAAAGATTAAAAAGATGGTCAAAGAAATATTGACAGACGGTGGCAAGGCGTGTGGCGTCGTCACAGAGGATGGCGAAAAGTACTACTCAAAGTATGTGGTAGTAGTGCCTGGAAGGGAAGGAGCAGACTGGTTTAAAAAGGAATCTGAGAGATTGTCGTTGGAGACTAAAAACAATGCAGTTGATGTTGGTGTGAGAGTAGAGATTCCTGCTGTTGTGATGGAGGATATAACCGATGTCGTTTATGAGTCAAAGTTTATATACTACTCCAAATCATTTGATGACAGGGTTAGGACGTTTTGCATGAATCCATATGGGAAAGTAGTAGTAGAAAACAACGATGGCCTAAAAACCGTAAATGGACACAGCTATAAAGACATAAAGACAGACAATACAAACTTTGCCATATTGGTAAGCAAAGAATTTACGGAGCCTTTTAAAGAACCTATAGCTTACGGAAAGTACATCGCATCCCTTGCTAATATGCTAGGAGATGGTGTAATCGTGCAAAGACTTGGAGATCTTTTGTCGGGGAGAAGGTCAACTCCGGAAAGGCTTAAAAGAGGGCTTGTAGAACCTACTCTTAAAGATGCTACACCTGGAGATCTAAGTCTCGTATTGCCTTATAGATTCCTCCAGTCTATAGTGGAAATGCTTAAGGCTCTCGACAAAGTGTCGCCAGGGATATATTCGAAACATACGCTTTTATACGGTGTGGAAGTTAAGTTTTATTCTTCAAGGGTGAAACTTACAAATAAATTTGAGACTCAGATAGAAAATTTGTTTGCTGCCGGTGACGGTGCAGGCATAACAAGAGGACTTGCACAAGCATCTGTGTCAGGTATCGTTGTGGCGAGGGAAATTTTAAATAGAGTAAAGTAGAGAAAGGGGCAAAATAATGTCAACGCTTGTAATAGTAGGCTCACAGTGGGGAGACGAAGGAAAAGGAAAAATAACAGATTATCTTGCTGAAAAGGCTGATGTGGTCGTAAGGTATCAAGGTGGAAACAATGCAGGGCACACAGTTTTAAAGGATGGTGTTGAGTATAAACTTCACTTAATACCTTCTGGCATTTTGTACCCTGACAAGATCTGCATTATAGGAAATGGCGTCGTTTTAAATCCTGGTTCTTTGATTTCTGAGATGAATGAGCTGAAAAATCAAGGAGTAGATGTAAAAAACCTCAAAATCAGTGATAGAGCACATATAGTCCTTCCGTACCACATTAAACTTGATGAATTAGAAGAAACTTCAAAAGGCGAGAACGACATTGGCACAACAAAAAGAGGAATTGGACCATGTTACATGGATAAATCGGAGAGAATAGGGATAAGAGCTTGTGATCTTGTAGATCAAGAAGTGTTTAGGGAAAAATTGATGATGAATCTCAGAAAGAAAAATGATATATTTACAAGGATATACGGTGCATCTGAAATGAGCTTCGAAGAAATATACGAAGAATACATTGAATACGCAAAGATACTTAAACCGTACATTGTAGATACGACTTCACTATTGTATGATTTAATAAAAGAAGGCAAAAAAGTATTATTTGAAGGTGCACAAGGAACGCTTCTTGATATAGATTTAGGAACATATCCTTATGTGACAGCATCACACCCCATATCTGGTGGAGTAACAGTTGGAGCAGGAGTTGGCCCAACAATGATAGATGATGTAGTTGGTGTTGTTAAAGCATATACGACGAGGGTTGGAAAAGGACCATTTCCAACAGAGCTTTTGGATGAAGAAGGTGAACTTCTAAGAGAAAAAGGACACGAATATGGTACAACGACAGGAAGACCGAGAAGATGTGGATGGCTTGATATTGTCATAGTAAATTATGCCATAAAGCTGTCTGGCATAAGGTCATTTGCTCTTACTAAGCTTGACACTCTCACTGGATTTGAAAAGATAAAGATATGCGTAGGATATAAGTTAAATGGAAGGATAATAAACACATTTCCAGCCAGCCTGAAAGATTTAGCTATTTGTGAGCCTGTATACGAAGAATTGGATGGATGGACTGAAGACATCACAAATGTAGAAAGATTTGAGGACTTGCCTCAAAACGCAAAGAAATATGTAGAAAGAATAGAAGAATTGACAGGGATAAATGCTTCTATAATATCTGTAGGACCCGGAAGGGAGAAGACGATAATAAGAGAGGAACTGATGAAATAACCATCAGTTCCGCATAAAAATTTTAAAAAAGGTGTTGACACAGTCAATCTTACCTGGTATAATACATAAATGTCAGGGCGATAAATGCTGGCGTAGCTCAATCGGCAGAGCAGCTGACTTGTAATCAGCAGGTTGAAGGTTCGATTCCTTTCGCCAGCTCCATATTTTAGGATTTCTAAATAAAAAAAGTGCTTGAAAAGTGCTTAAAAAATAAAAAGTGTAAAAGTGCTAATGTGAAAATGAAGGGGTATCAGTTAAATGGCGGATACCTTATTTTATTTCGATTTTTTATAAATATGCAAGAATTATATCCGTACTTTCGCAGCAAAAAAGGATAAAAATGCCTATAATCCTTCTAAATGAAAGCTTTCGGGCTTTATGTTTTTGTTTTGCTTTATACACTGTTTGTTTTTGTAGTTATATTGGCTTTAAGTTTTCATGTTGCTGTTTTAATATGACATCCTTGAGCTTACTTTTATCTTTATATATGCTTTGATCAAGTTTATGAAGTACATCGGCACAAATCTCTTTTCCTAATTCATTTAGAATTTTTTTAGTTCTTCTTCAAATTCCAAATAGGTATATTTTCCATCAAGTGATTCAAATTTTTTTCTATAACAAGCAGGAATTTTCGAAGTGTATGTTGAATTATTACCATAAGACCTCACTGTCCTATTTGTTTTCTAACTTATTCTTTTGGGAGGATGGTGAGGTCTTATTTCTACATTTTACCGCTATTTTCCTGCTTTTTCGTCTAAGAAAATTTCACACTAAAACGAGAGGGAGGGAGAAGGGAGTCATTATGATAGGAAACATTGGCACAGGTAAAACTCATATTTCAATAGGCTTAGAGCTAACGGCTTGTAAACAGGGAGATAACGTAAAGTTCTATACCGTTGCCAATCTTATCACAGAACTTACAGAAACACAAGAGTACAAAAAGCTTTTAAAACTTGAAAGACAGTTTGAAAAAGTGGGACCTATTGATTCTACATGAACTTTCATATCTATATTTTAATAGAAACCAAGCTGATTTATTATTCAGAATAATTTCGAATCGTAGTGAAAAAGAAAGTGTAATTGTATCTACAAACCTTGAATTTTCAAGATGGACAGAAATGTTTGAGAATACTACTCAGATGGTCACTTTGCAAATGTTGATTTTATTAACTAAAACTTCGCACATAAATAATTACTCTGTTCCTTGAAAACTTAATGCTTTGCCAGAAAAAAGTAATAGTAATTTACACAATTATGCACACTTCGGAAGTCTTTCCTTAAGTTCTTTGGGAATCGCAGCCATAAAAGCATCAAGTAATTGGTCCAGCTGTTCTGAAGATAACGATAGTTTATCTGTTATTGTATCTATGAATACTTGCATAAGTAGATGAAAAGCCTGAATCAGCGTAATATCGGACATTTCATCCTGTATGTAGTAAAATATCTCTCCCATTGTTCGTAAATCTGATGATCGACGGTTCTCTAGTGCAAGCATCATGTATCTGGTAAATACGATTGCTGTATGTGCTGTCATCGCATCGTAAGATAATGAATTGCATTCCTTGCTGAGCTTCAAGTATGATTTACACACTTTGAAAAAGACTTCTATATCCCAGCGCTTCCCGTATATACGAATGATTTCGTCCTCGTTAAGGTTCATATCCGTGGTAATAAGTGCCAGATAGTCTTTTCGATTATTCCTGTTTCTGACAAATACAATTCGAGCAGGAATAGATTTTCCGTCTTTTTCAATGGAAACTTCCACGGATAACAGGTATCTAGACCTGCCTCTTCTTTTTCTGTTCTGCTTGTATATTTCTGTTAACGGCTGCATTATTCCATTATATAGGTAATGCATCTTTGATGTTTTCTTTGCCATTGCAATAACATCATAGCCTATTTCTTTAATAGCAATCAAAGAAGAGGGAGAACAGAACCAAGTGTCAAACAATACATAAGATGCTGGAATCATTGCTTTTTTAGCGGTCTTTATTAATTCCAGAGCTACGGCTGTTGCTTTAGTTTGGGATAGATTCCTTCTTAAATACCCGGCGGAACGCTTGTCCACAGGTATAGCTTCATTGATACGATTCTTTTGATTCTCAGTAGATAAAAGACATCCATTGACTGGGATAAAAGTATTTCCATCTGACCATCCGAGTGTAAGTAGGCGAAAGCCATATTTGTATGTTTTTTTAGCATGGTCATATACTTTTGCTAGTAGTTCTACTTTTTTAGAGCTAGAGCGTTCGAATAAAGAGTCATCAACAATAAGAACATTTACGCGTTTGTCACTTGTTAACCCAGTAATTGTCTCATTTATAATCTGTGCACTAAGCCAAGTGGTAAACCGAATCCAATTAATATGAATAGAGTTTAAGAATCTGTAAACCGTGTCTTTCTTAAAACCAACCTGATTTGTACCCATTAGCATATTCATATACATAGATCTATTGGTAAAGATCATACAGAATAAGTACTCGAAAATAGAAATAACGGGAATACCCTTGCTTTTGTAAGCATTCGATAACCTTAAAGCAGCCGAAATTCTATATTTTTTGAAGAAACTTTTAATCGAAGTAGAAACCTTATTATCAATTTGGTAATTTTGTGTTATACTATTCATAGCATGAGCCTCCAATTGGTTTATTTTTTGATAATTCAATTATACCAAAAATGGAGGTCTCATGCTATTTTATAGCCAAATAATATTGAATTATCAAGGTACAGAGCTACTTTTATAAGTGCGAAGTTTGAGTTATTAATTATATGTAGATAAAAGCAAATATTATTTTTAAAACTCACATATCAACCATAGGAAAAGTCCATTAGTAATGATTCAAAAATTCATTAGCATTTAGCTCAAATTTCTATTGACATTCACAATATAAGCGAAATTTCACTTTTATAAGGCATTATGAGGTTTTGCAAATACCTAAAATACATCTCTTTGTTTATTGCTGAGGATTTTTGCTATTTTATGAAATTAATTAATGATATTTTTAATAATAATGGAGCATTCCTGTAATAAAAAAATATAAGATTTGAAATAAAAAGTACCTCCTGATAAAATACAAGATGTCGATTGTTCATGAACACGACTCTCAAAATAACAAGGAGGTACCTAATATGAAGTATAACCAAAATTTAAAGATATTGCAAATAACAGAAAAGACATTAATTGTAGGTGTAGACATTGCTAAAGAGACACATCACGCTAGAGCTTTTGATTTTAGAGGAATAGAATACGGTAAGCGTATTGAATTTAGCAATGACATTGATGGAATGGAAAAATTCTTTAAATGGGCTGTAGAAATTATGAATAAAAGCAACAAAGAGCATTTGATGGTTGGTATGGAACCAACGGGACATTATTGGCTTTGCTTTGCACAGTTTCTTAGAGATAAGAACCATAAGGTGGTATTGGTAAATCCATTCCACGTAAAAAGAAGTAAAGAATTTGATGACAACTCGCCAACTAAAAATGACAGGAAAGACCCTAAGACAATTGCAATGCTAGTTAAAGATGGAAGATATGTTGAACCTAATATACCTGATGGTATATACAGCGAGCTTAGAATTGCAGTAGACATAAGGGAAATGCTTACAAAGGACTTAAACAAGATAAAAAACCGGGTTGCAAGATGGCTTGATATATATTTCCCTGAGTTTAATAAAGTTTTTGCAGATTGGGAAGGGAAATAACATTAAAGGAATTTCCAACGCCTGTAAAGATAATAGGTATTAGAGCTGAGGAAATACTTGCAGCTTGGAAGAAAGAAGTTAATCGTGCTGTAGGTATAAAGAGGGCTTTAAAGCTTATAGAAGCTGCGAGTCAAAGTGTTGGTAAAAGAGATGGCATTGAAATGGCAGAGATAGAGATAAAAATTATACTTGAACAGTACGAAATGATAGTAAAGCAGATTAAAGAAATAGAAAGCAAAATAGAAGAGCTTTTTATGCAAGTACCTGATGCTAGTGAAATGCTAGGTATAAGAGGTGTAGGAGTAATAACAGCAGCAACATTTATTGCTGAAGTTGGCGATATAACAAGATATGAGCATCCAAAGCAAATCCAGAAGTTTGCGGGTTACAATCTGGTTGAGAATAGTTCAGGGCAGCATAAAGGGCAAACCACCATAAGCAAAAGAGGAAGAAGGAGACTAAGAAGTGCTTTATACAAAATGATGATGCCCATACTTGCAAACAACAAAGAATTTCAGGAATTACACAAATACTACACCACAAGAAAAGAAAACCCGCTAAAAAAGAAACAGTCCATAATAGTTTTATGCTGCAAGTTAATCAGAGTATTTTTTGCCATACTGAAAAAAGGAGTAAAATACGACGGAAATAAGATGTTAAGAGACATAAAAAGACCAGAGATTAGGAATGCTGCATAAATTGCACCGCCGTGGTGATGATACACCGCAGTCACTCGTCAGTCAAGGGCAAGGACCACGTCTCAGCTTTGCTGCGTTTCACTTCACAAAGCTAACCCTTGACAGCCTCGCTCCTGCGATGGTTTGAATAATTAAGCGGTGCCAAAAATAAGACAAATAAAGTTAAAAACTCAATTTAAAAATTCGAAGATTGACAAAGAGAGCCGGAATTGTCAGGTTGGTAATTTCACCATAAGGGCATAAGACCCAGCAATGGAGCATAACTGACATCCACCTCATGTAAGGCAGAACGAAGGAATTAAGGACAAAGATCCTGTGAGACATGGGAGGGTATGCCACATGAGCTTAAGTGGAAACCATAGGCCAAAATATGGAAAAACAATAGAAGCTTATTTAGGTTACCTACCACATGTAAAATTCATGAATAAATAGCATTGATATACATGAGGGCTTCTTTGAAGATTGTGAGAATCTGAGAATGAGTGAGATATTGAAAGAAAATCAAAGATTATAGAGGGAGGTAATTACTTCTAAAGTTTATGATGTGCCTTCATTAGGCAAAAGAGAATTTTCTCCTAATACAATTAAGACGTGGCTTTACTGCTACAGAAAATATGGATTTGAAGGTCTATACCCTAAAAGTAGATGTGACAAAGGTGCTTCAAGAGTTTTAACTGATGATGTTAAAACCTATATTAAAAATCTAAAACTCGATAATCCAAGAAGATCAGCTAAGTCAATCTATCATGAACTTTTAGCTAAAAAGTTTATCGAGCTTGATAAGGTATCTTTATCCACAATTCAAAGATATCTTCGCAAAAGTAAAATATCTACATCAGCATTAAACATAAAAGACAGGAGAGCCTTTGAAATGGAGCATCCTAATGACTGCTGGCAATCTGATATATCTATGGGTCCATACTTAATTATAAACGATAAGAAAATCAAGACGTACCTTATTGCTTTTCTGGATGATTCATCAAGGTTAATAACACATGCAGAATTTTATGATACAGATAATGTAATATCACTTATTGATGCATTTAAAAAAGCTGTTTCAAAAAGAGGTGTTCCTAAAAAACTATTTGTTGATAACGGCAAGGTATTCCAAAGCGAACAATTGCATTTAATATGTGCCTCATTAGGAACGTCTTTATGTTATGCTGAACCGTATTCGCCAGAATCGAAAGGAAAAATTGAAAGGTTTTTCAGAACATTAAAAGACCAATGGATGTATGGATTTGATTGGCAGAAAATATCTTCTATAGACGAATTGAATGATAACTTGAATAAATATATTGAAGGAATATATCATCAAACAGTACATTCATCAACAAATATGAAGCCCATAGAGAAATTTATTAAATATACTGACACGATGAAATTCATAAATTCTAAGGAAGAGCTTGATAACATATTTCTGTATAGAGTCAAAAGACATGTAATTAAAGATGCCACAATATCAATAGAAAAAATTAAATTTGAAGTACCAATGCAATATATCGGTGATTATGTAAATATACGATATTATCCAAAATCACTTGATAAAGCATATATTTTCAGCGAAGACGGCAAACTCTTACAAACAATACATCCCGTAAACAAAATTGATAATTCTAAGATAAGAAGAAAAGAAATAGACTTTTCTCTGTAAATAGAAAGAAGGAAAAATGATGTTTAATGTATATTATGGATTAACATTTAATCCATTTTCTAAAGACTGTGATGTAAAATATCACTACAAATCACAAGATTATATACAAGCAATGAGCAGATTAGAATTTTTAAAAGATAAAAAGGGATTTGGGTTAATAACAGGAGATCCTGGATCTGGTAAGTCATATACACTAAAAAGCTTTGTAAATTCTTTAAATCCTAATATGTACAAGGTTGTATACATACCGATATCAATACTTACAGTTATGGATTTTTACAGGTATTTATCCGACGGCTTAGGATTAATGCCAAAGCATAGAAAATGTGATATGTTTCGCCAGATACAGGATGTAATATTAAGTTATCATTCAAAGAACATAACTCCTGTTATCATTGTTGATGAGGCCCAGTTCATAAGCAACTCGATCCTTGACGATTTACGCATTATATTTAATTTTGACATGGATACAAAAAATTATGCATTGCTTATATTATCAGGACAGACACAATTAATTATACAGTTGAATAGACAAGCACATGAAGCATTAAGGCAGCGAATAGTCTTAAACTATTCATTTAAAGGTTTAAACAAAGATGAAACAAAAGAATATATAACAACCAGATTAAAATGTGCAGGCTGCAATGAAACAATATTTACTGATGACGCAATTGAATTAATATATTCAAGTACAAATGGATATTTAAGAAAAATTAATTTACTTGTAGAAATGTCAATGATTTTAGGAGCTAAAGAAAGTCAAAAAACTATAAATGGTGAGCTAGTATTTAGAGCTCAGAGCGATATAAATATTACAGAATAATTGTATATATGAGTGTATCTTCTTCTCCGGAGGGGATAGGGAAATGCAGGGGTGCAACCTGAGCACTTCGGAGAGGGTTGGTGCCATAAAATAACTTTCTCCCGGTTCAATCCGGGGGAGAAGATACATTCAAAATGGCATTTACCCAAAAAGCGTAAAACCCAAAAATAAATATACTTACAGCTATATGTATATGATTCTAGAATAATATGATCTTGTAGATTGTATAATGTGAATTTTTAAGTAAAAACAATGTTTAGTGATTGTTTAATCTTTATACTTTTTTATGATAAATCAGCTTATTTAATCTCAATTTTTCAGGATGGGATATCTTGCTGTTTAACAGTATGTATTATTTGATGACTTTATTTCCTGCTATAATTAAGATATAACCACGAGTGATTTCGGAAACTAATTTCCAACGTTATACTATGGCATAAATTAAAAACATAAATTAAAAATTAGATTCTAAATAAATTTTAGGACAGATAACAAAACTTCAGATTTATTTCCCAATACGAAGAAACACACAGCCCATTAAAATCAAAACACTAGCTACACATAAGATAATAATCATAGGTATTTTAGGTATTTTATAAATAGTAAAATTCACAAAAATGCTAATAGCATATATAGCCAAACCACATTTAATTAATACATCTGACACTTTCATTGCAATTCCACCCTTCATTTCATTTTTGGATAACTCGTTATAATGCCCCCATCTGTCAAGACAATTTTTTTAAAAACCTAAGTTAGATTTTTGCACATCCTTTATTTTGATAATTTTATATAAAATGTAAGTTAGATACATGAACTGAAGTTATTTAAGTGTTTAACCTTATTACGATGAGTGCATACCATGTTAGACAGCTATGTCAAGCATCAACATTTTGGTGTTTCACAATGTTGTCTACTACTGATGCATCAAGGCATGGAATGAGAAGCTCACCACAGGGAACATGTGATAAATGTGGCAGACTTAACCAGCTTGCACAAGAATATTAGATTTGCTATAGTAATATTCAGCAGGCGTTCTATTGCCTAACGACTGGTGTGGTTTCTTGTTATTGTAACATTCAATATATTCTTGTGTTATTTTTCTTAGCTGATGCCCAGTTTCACAGTCTTCCAGGTAAAGCTTCTCCCACTTATAGCTTCTGAAAAATCGTTCTATACAGCGATTGTCCAATGCTTTGCCTTTACTATCCATAGATATTTTTATGCTATTTTCTTTCAGTAAGTTTATGTAGTCTTCACATGTAAACTGTGAACCTTGGTCACTGTTTATGATTTCTGGTGCTCCATGCTGCTTTATTTACTAAGATTTGGTCCAGGGCAGAATCCGTGTATGCCAATTTCTCGCATATAACGGCGAGTCCTTTTACAGTTGATAAGAATTCCATAATCTCTCCTTAGTATAGTTGTCATTCTGCGATAGCCATATTCGGGATGGGCTGTATAGACTTCATCAATGATACGCTTAATCATGTATTCTTCATCGCTTGTTGGCACAGGTTTGTAATAAAGACTTGTACGATTAATACCCAAGAACTCAGCCTGCCTGCTAATACTAAGCTTTTTATCACCCATATCAATCATCTTCATGCGTTCTTCACGAGATTTAGAATTGACCAGATTTTTTTAAGCCAGACATTCTCATAAGAGAGCTGCCCTATTTGTTTTAATAATTCCTCCTTCTCCTTTTCATATATTTTTTTGACCTTTTCTAACTCGTCGGTTTCTTTGGCAAATACCTTTGCTGCATTATTGACAAATTCTGCTTTCCAGCGGCTAATCATATTCGGATGTATTTCATATTCAGCAGCTATTTCATTAAGCGTTTTTTCTTCTCGTAATACCTCTAATACAATTCTTGCTTTTTGTTCTGGTGTAAAATTTCTTCTCTTATTCATAACTATATTCTAACTTATTTTTGACTTTTTGTCTGTCTAGTTTTCTGGTATCATTATAGTAAAGCAATTTTAACAAAAGAGGTGAACTTACTTGTTATATTCGACAAGTATGTTTATTTTCCTTCAAGGAATTAATAAAATTTCAACCAGCAACAAGACTTGAAATGATTTTGTCGCAGCTTGATTTTTTATACTATTAAGTAGAGATTAAGTAGAGGAAAATACGATTAAAATTTGGCGTAACTTTCATTTGACAAATACATAGAAAAATACGGCACATTTATTTAGCATCCAGATCATACACCTTATTAAATGCCTCAATGCCAACTTTTTTATGTGTTGCACAAATTACAATGCTATCTTCAAAGTACTCATTCAGTATTTTGGTGAAGAGCGTGTCAGTTTGTTTATCTAAAGATGCCGTTATTTCATCAAATAAAACAATTGGTGCCTTATTAACAATAGCTCTTGCTATCAATATTTTCTGCTTTTCTCCTCCCGAAAACTTCGCTCCGAAATCTCCCGGCGTTTTGTTTAATAAATCCTCCTCATTAGTTACCAAAGAATTCAAATTTAATTTCTTAACTAATTTTTTTACTTCTTCTATAGGATAACTTTCCTTTGGATAAATCATATTTTCATAGATTGAACGGTCAAAGAGATTAGCAGACTGAGAATAATAACGTATTTCGTTAAAATCTAGATTACTTTTCTTATTCCAGATTATTTCACCTTGGTAATCAGTCAAAAGACCTGCTATTAATTTAAGTAATGTTGATTTTCCAGAACCATTCTTCCCTATAATTGCAATCTTATCTTTATTGTTGATGCTTATATTAATATTTTTAATAACAGGTTTATTATTATAAGAAAAAGACAGATTTACCAATTGAATGCAAGGTGCTTTATCATCTGATATTTCTTTAAAATTACGTAAACTTGTTTTGTCAGTTTTTCCATACTCCAGCATTTCTAAAGCGACTTTGATTCTATCCTTGTATTCAAGTAGCGACAAGAATGCCTTTCCAAAGCTACTTAGATTAAAAGCTGAGTAAATTAGTATTAAAAGAAACGATATATCAGCTACAAAATTTCTTTTGAAATATGCTTCTATAATTAACAGCATAAGAGTTATCACTGTCAAAATGACCTGTTGTAATAGATGCGAATTATCAATTTTCTTTTGAAGATTATAATATGATGCTTTTTCATCATCAAGCAATTTATCATAAATCGAATTTTCTAGACCAAAAGATTTATTTGTAATAATAGTATCAATATTTTTATAATAATCTATTGTATATGCGTTAATTTTTGAACTTGACTTTAATACTTCTTTTATGCCCTTTTTATTCTCTTTTGACAGTAAACATGACACAAGAAAAAATATTAAATAAGATACAGCATACGAAGCAGACAAAATTGTGCTTGTAACTATATAATATAATTGTGTAAATAATGATCATTACAATAGATTTTATGATAACTTGTATGATTTCATACTGTATATTACGTACTGAGCGCGATACTTCTGATATCAAATTTTGTATATTTCCAACTTCTTTATTAATAAAATACAAATAATTCTTTTCTTTATTTCGTTCCCAAATTAATTGTTTCGTATATTTTCTAATGCATTGTAGGAAATAATTATTTGGATAGTTCATCATCGACGTTGACATAAAGGTTACAAATGTCAACAATAAATATATATAATTTAGTTTATATTTACCTTCAACTGTGGATTCATATATCCGTGGCAAAAAATAAGGCTGTAAGGAAAATAGTGAATAGTACAATAACATGACCATGCAATAAAGCAGTATCTTAATAATTCCAATTTTTTTAAACAAATCTTTTATATATATATTTAGTACATTCATTTTTTTATCATATGACACTTGCCATCATATCCTTTCTGTAATTTTCCGTATTTTAGAAAGACACTGCAGATTATTGATTTTGCCAATTGAGTGACCAATTTACTATTTATTCCTTTAAATTTAACTCTATGTCCTGATTTAACTCATATTTCTTGAGTTCTTCCAAGTTCTTCGCAGGACTGCTTAATGTCTGTATAATGGGGTTAAATCCCTCAGCTTAAGCTGAAACCTTTAGGTCAACGAATAAAAATAAATAATCACTTCTAGTAAAAAATAAACTAGAGGTGATAAATATGCAAAATTATAGAAAGTCGTCACATGCTACATATGATCTAAAATATCATATAGTATGGATAACAAAATATAGAAAACCGGTATTGGTTGGGAAAATAGCTGAAAGGACAAGAGAACTAATAAGAATGGTATGCAAAAATAATGAAGTAGAAATATTATCAGGACATGTATCAAAAGATCATATACATATACTAGTGTCGGCACCACCACATTTGTCAGTAAGTAAGCTAGTGCAATATATAAAAGGATATAGTTCGAGAAAGCTGCTAATGGAGAATAAGGAGCTTAACAAACAATTTTGGGGACAACATTTATGGGCACGAGGATATTTTGCAGCAAGTAGTGGCAATGTAACAGATGAAGTGATAATAGAGTATATACAAAATCAAGACATAGAAGAAAATCAAAAGAATGATAATTTTACTTTAGGCGAGTTTTAAGCTGCTTAAGCGGCATATCCAACCCACCTGCTTTAGCAGGTGGTGGTTGAGTTTAAATATATATTCTCCACAAGTTGCGAATATATCATCATCTACCAGTCAAAACCCCGAAGTATCTGAGCTTATGACATGACTTGTTCCCAGATCAGTTTCAAATAAAATGTCACCATTTATATTTATACCCCATATATATAACCTTGATGATTGCGAATTCTCATCAAATTTAGTTCCGATGCTAATAATATGGTCATTCTTTAAAGAAATAGTGCCAAAGAAAAATGCTCCGTCAAGCTTAATGGTATTCAATATTTTCCCATTATAATTAACTTGGTTAATAACTCCACCCGAAGCAAACCATAATGAATCATTTGAAATATTTAGGGATGTCCTAACTCTAGCATTACATTTGACTTCCCAAACAAACTCACCTGTAAACTTATCAAATGCCGCAATTCCGCAAAAACCTTTTAGTATAATTACAAGGTTTCTCCAAACCAATGATGTTCCATACCCACCATTAATTACGCTATTTTCCCAAATCTTCTCTCCAGTAAAAACGTTGTATTTAATTATCCCGTATACTCTCTTAACTTCTGAATAGTATACAACATAGCCAACATTAGGTTCATCAGAATCAAAAAATGGAACTTTTACTAATCCGGGAATCTTCATATTCCAGTCATTTTCAACATCTATATTAATATTTGTATTTTTATTGCAAACTAAATAAGAGCGAAACATTCTAATATACTTCCTTTCAATTTAATATTATATTGTACTTAAATATGGACAAAACACGAATTAATTTAGAGTCATGTTTTCATTATAGGCACCAATACATATTAGATATTAATAAAAAAGGATGGAATTATATCGGCAATAGTTGGATACAGAGCTCCAACTGACCGAAAAAAAATCCATTCCTTATATATAAGGGTATACAAAAATACGTGAAATATCAGTAATTTTTTACAATATCAAATAAAATGCGTCATAAGACTTGCCGGTCTAAAATGCGTCAAAACTAACATATATTTGCTTTATATTCTTATATGAATTAATTAAATGTAAATGCAAAACTTTTTTTGTTTACATGCAAATTCTTCTGGATACCTTGCTTATTGAACATTATTTCTTCAAAATACATATTCTCAGTGAAAGAAAACTCTATCTTATCCTTATAATGATAAGGACGTTCGCCTTCAATTGTAGCTGTAATATGAAAATCAATATTAACATTCCCGGATATATTTTTCCCAATCGGTGTAATTATTTCTGCCAATTCGCCAACATTCCACCTGCCCTTTAAATGATGCTCATACTTTTTTTCCAATCCCTCATATTCATACTTGACGATAATATCGAAAGAAGTAAACGCATTCTGTTTCTCGTCAATAATGTAACCTTTGGGAATGTAATATCCAATCATCAACTTTACACTTGTATTGCCATTTTCATCAACAATTTTTTCGACTTCTTTTGTCGGTGGTGACAATCTGGTTGCCTTATCCAATGAACAGTTAACGGTCCATACATTAAATATTTCATCATAAGGGAGTCTTTCAAGTCCGCCATATTCACCTCCCCATGCCTTCTGCCAAGGATCTACAATATCAAACATTTCTTCTTCATCATCATAACCAACAATCATGACTGCATGTGATTCTCTATCTAGTTTATAACCCTGCTCATAGTTTACGCAAGGATAATCAGCAGCAGAATGCAACCTGATCAATACCGGAATTCCTTCAGCTATTGATTGCTTTACACTTTCAATTGTTCTAAGTGACCACGGTTCGTATCCGATGACCGGTGCCAATCCACTGGCTTTAAATTTTTCATCGCTAGTAGAAAAATTCAACACATTAATATTATTCATCTAAATCCCTCCCTCTATAATCTTTGATTTTCTTTTAATATCTCACTCATTCTCAGATTCTCACAATCTTCAAAGAAGCCCTCATGTATATCAATGCTATTTATTCATGAATTTTACATGTGGTAGGTAACCTAAATAAGCTTCTATTGTTTTTCCATATTTTGGCCTATGGTTTCCACTTAAGCTCATGTGGCATACCCTCCCATGTCTCACAGGATCTTTGTCCTTAATTCCTTCGTTCTGCCTTACATGAGGTGGATGTCAGTTATGCTCCATTGCTGGGTCTTATGCCCTTATGGTGAAATTACCAACCTGACAATTCCGGCTCTCTTTGTCAATCTTCGAATTTTTAAATTGAGTTTTTAACTTTATTTGTCTTATTTTTGGCACCGCTTAATTATTCAAACCATCGCAGGAGCGAGGCTGTCAAGGGTTAGCTTTGTGAAGTGAAACGCAGCAAAGCTGAGACGTGGTCCTTGCCCTTGACTGACGAGTGACTGCGGTGTATCATCACCACGGCGGTGCAATTTATGCAGCATTCCTAATCTCTGGTCTTTTTATGTCTCTTAACATCTTATTTCCGTCGTATTTTACTCCTTTTTTCAGTATGGCAAAAAATACTCTGATCAACTTGCAGCATAAAACTATTATGGACTGTTTCTTTTTTAGCGGGTTTTCTTTTCTTGTGGTGTAGTATTTGTGTAATTCCTGAAATTCTTTGTTGTTTGCAAGTATGGGCATCATCATTTTGTATAAAGCACTTCTTAGTCTCCTTCTTCCTCTTTTGCTTATGGTGGTTTGCCCTTTATGCTGCCCTGAACTATTCTCAACCAGATTGTAACCAGCAAACTTCTGGATTTGCTTTGGATGCTCATATCTTGTTATATCGCCAACTTCAGCAATAAATGTTGCTGCTGTTATTACTCCTACACCTCTTATACCTAGCATTTCACTAGCATCAGGTACTTGCATAAAAAGCTCTTCTATTTTGCTTTCTATTTCTTTAATCTGCTTTACTATCATTTCGTACTGTTCAAGTATAATTTTTATCTCTATCTCTGCCATTTCAATGCCATCTCTTTTACCAACACTTTGACTCGCAGCTTCTATAAGCTTTAAAGCCCTCTTTATACCTACAGCACGATTAACTTCTTTCTTCCAAGCTGCAAGTATTTCCTCAGCTCTAATACCTATTATCTTTACAGGCGTTGGAAATTCCTTTAATGTTATTTCCCTTCCCAATCTGCAAAAACTTTATTAAACTCAGGGAAATATATATCAAGCCATCTTGCAACCCGGTTTTTTATCTTGTTTAAGTCCTTTGTAAGCATTTCCCTTATGTCTACTGCAATTCTAAGCTCGCTGTATATACCATCAGGTATATTAGGTTCAACATATCTTCCATCTTTAACTAGCATTGCAATTGTCTTAGGGTCTTTCCTGTCATTTTTAGTTGGCGAGTTGTCATCAAATTCTTTACTTCTTTTTACGTGGAATGGATTTACCAATACCACCTTATGGTTCTTATCTCTAAGAAACTGTGCAAAGCAAAGCCAATAATGTCCCGTTGGTTCCATACCAACCATCAAATGCTCTTTGTTGCTTTTATTCATAATTTCTACAGCCCATTTAAAGAATTTTTCCATTCCATCAATGTCATTGCTAAATTCAATACGCTTACCGTATTCTATTCCTCTAAAATCAAAAGCTCTAGCGTGATGTGTCTCTTTAGCAATGTCTACACCTACAATTAATGTCTTTTCTTAGTGTATAATTTTAGTAGGCGGTAAAAAATAGAAAAAGGAAGGCATCCAAAAGATACCTTCCACTTACATGAATCATCCGCTATAATGTTTAAATAGAAAAAACAAAAAAGCGTTATAGAGGTGATTACATGTTCAAATTAAGTTTAAACGAAAATGAAATAAATTTCAAGGATTTAGAAGTAAAAATTTACAAATTAGTCTGCGAAGAAGCTTGCAAAATAATAGCTCAAATCCTTATGGAAATAGATGATATGTTACTAGAAAAAAGGGACAAAAAAGAATATAGGTGTAAAGGTAAAAAGCATACAAACATAAAGACAATTATGGGCACTGTTGAATTTGATAAAAGAATTTATGAACATATAAATAGTGAAGGAAAAAAAGAATATGTTTATCTTTTAGATGAGTATTTAAAAATGGATACAATAGGGCATATATCAAAAAAATTGATGGTAGAATATAAATAGTACAAGTTGAATTGAGAAAGTTCCGCACAAGTATTACAATAAATATAGAAAGAATGGGGGAACTTCTCATGGCAAAACAACATGATCAACAATTTAAGGAGGAAGCTGTCGAGTATTACTTTGACCATAAGGATTTAGGACTTCGAGGGTGTGCAGAAAACCTTGGCGTAGGTTATAGCACTCTTAGCAAGTGGGTTAGGATTTATAGCACCAATAACGGAACAATCCCAACTCGTGGTTCTGGCAACTATGCTTCTGACGTAGAAAAAGAAAATGCTAGGCTACAGAGAGAATTACGCGATGCAAAGGATGCACTTGATGTACTAAAAAAAGCCATCAGCATTCTGGGAAAATGACAGAGGCGATTTATCTTGAAGTCTATCGCAAGTGTGAAGCTTCCAAAGGGAAACGCCGCGTTTCTGTCAGCGGAATGCTGCGCTATTTAGGCGTTTCCAGGTCCGGTTATAACTCTTGGTTAAAGCGCAAACCATCAAAACAGCAGCTAAGGAAAGAATCTGTCCAGGACAAAATTCGTGAAATCCATGCAAAGTCTCATGATATTTACGGAGCTCCAAAAATTACAAAGGAACTACATAAAGCTGGGGAGGTCATCTCAGAAAGAACTGTAGGTAAATATATGAAGGAAATAGGCTTAAAAGCAAGGTATATCAAGCCTTATACAGTTACAACACGTAACTCAAACTTCAGTAGTTCTCTTGAGAACATTTTACAGCAACAGTTCAATCCGGACTCTCCCAATGCAGTCTGGTGTACTGATATAACATATATCTGGACTGTAGATGGATTTGTATACCTGACCAGTATCATGGATTATATTCACGGAAAATTATAGCGTGGACACTTTCCAAAACACTAGAGGTATCATGTGTTTTAGATACCATAAATAAAGCAAAGGCAACTAGAAAGTTAACTAACCCACTAGTTATCCACAGTGATCGTGGAAGTCAGTATGTATCGAAGGAATACCAGAAAGCTGCATCAAAAAACACTCAGTTACTCGAAGAAGGGGTGTCCTTGGGATAACGCCTGCATAGAGTCCTTTCATTCACTAATTAAACGTGAATGGCTAAATCTATATAAAATCAGAGATTATGATCATGCTAGAAAGCTAGTGTTTGAATATATTGAGACCTTTTATAACACTGTGCGAACTCATAGCCACTGCGACTATAAATCGCCAGATCAGTATGAAGCACAATACTTGAAGAAGGCAATAAAACTAATTGGGTAAGTAATAAATATGCATAAAGATATTCTCTGCTTGAAATTCATAATTTAATACGTACGAAAATACTAAGGAATAACTTGCTCATTTTAATTTGTACTTTTTCTTGACATAGTACCAGAGAAAAATTAGCAGAGATAAAAGAAGAAATAAAATTATCAGCAGCGGATGTAAACAAAAAGCAGAAAAAAGCAAAGACATATCACATGCAAAGAGGCGGTATGCCGTTTGAAGGTTGTGCAATGACAAATAGTCGAAAAGCAATAAGAGAAATACTCAGATACAAATGTTTAAGTGAATTAAAAGTCATATAAAAGGTGTAATATGAAGATAAAAATGGAGTAAAAATAGTTGCATGAAAATTCACAACATATTAAACATTATGCGGATAAAATTTAAAGAAAAAAATTTGCCAACAACTACTTGACACAAACAAGTGCAAGCAATTTATTTGTTTTTTTCTAATATTTGGATTATAATTATAATTAGATAAGGGAAAAAGGAGGTGTTAGCATGAAATCCAATGTAGGCAGTGTTGACAAAATAGTCAGATATGTAATCGGAATAATTCTTTTACTCTTGTTATTTATCTTAAAAGGCAATGCCAGATACTGGGGACTCCTTGGACTAATACCTATACTTACGGCTGCGTTTGGTTTTTGCCCGCTGTACAGAATTTTTGGCATAAGCACAGCAAAGAAAGAAGACAAGTCAGAGAAGAAAAACTAATATGCTGTATAGAATTGAGAGTGAGCGCAATACTCACCCTCAATTTTTTATAAATTTACCAAAAAGGTGATACAATGGATAAAATCCGTTTAGAACGATTTGATTCTTATGGATATGCTCGCTATATATGCACATCATGTTATCACTGCGAAAGCAAAATGGGTATAAGTTATTGCAGCATTAAGATGAGAGGATGCTGTTCGTATTTTCCGAAGTTTGAGCTTGTTGATATTCATAGAATGGTAAAATCAACTGAAGGCCTTAATGTGCTAAACAGGATAATTGATAATCCAGGAACAGTAGTGTATAGTTATTACATTCACGCAAAAGGGTATTTTGACAAGGAAGGATATGAAAAGTATATAAAGACAAACGATGATGATATTGGAATAAAAGACAAGACGATATTTTTTAGAGCTTGTCCTTTTGTGAAAAGCGGTTTTGGCTGCACACTTCCACCAGTTTACCGCAATTATGTTTGTAATTTTTTCATCTGTGACGAAGTTATGAGCAAGGTGACCGATGATATAGTTAAAGGACAATATATAAGAGAAAGGGAAAGATTTGTAAAATGGGCTGAATGGGAGAATAGATCACTTGAAGCAATTTTATCTGAGCGCCATATAAATTTGAGAAACAACTTTGAGGAATGTATAAAGGTTTTGCAAGATGTGCCTCTTACAATTTTCGAATTTGCACAATTAAAAGAGCTTAGTGTATTTGACACAGACGAAAAAGAAGCGTGATAAACGATAAGAAAAAGGTATGCTTGACTTTAGCATACCTTTTTTGGTGAATATTAGAAGCAGCTAAATGAAAACAAATATATAGCAAACAACTAAAACTGCCATAGATATGGGAATCCCTATTTTGGCCCACTCTTTGCTTTTTATTTCCAGCTTTCCTGCAGATATAATATTTGGTATATTTCCGGGTATCAACATGCCCCCGCTTATTAAAAGTCCCATCAGAATAGCGCGGATGTGCTCGGGATCCATTGCAGGGCTTATTTCCGCTGCTGCTAATGTGGCATTGTCTAATACTGCTGAAATCATATTTACCCAGTATAAAAGTCGAACGTTCATGTGCATTACATAGTTGTCAACCAACGGCTTAAATCCGGCACTTAAAAGTTCTAAAGCTAATAAAAATATGAAGATTTTTATTGAGCGGATGACGATAAACTTAATATTTTCTATTTGTCTAATTTCCATTTCTTCTTCTTTAAAATATTCTTCCTCTTGCTTTGGTTTCGCATTATCTGCAAATCTATTTACGTAAAAGGCGCCTAAAATACCCATTACAAAAATTGCAGGTACGATGTAAATGCCAATCGTTCTTAGAAGGTAGAAGAAGTCTTTTTTTAAAGCAGAGATTACCAATGTGGATAAAGGCTCTCCTACAGGTGTCAATGCTGCCCCTAAGCCAATCGAAAGGCATGCGATTACAGTGATGACGACTTTGTCTTTGTGATGTATTGGCAAGATGTGAACTATTTCAACTAAAACTAATGAAGCAACAATCGCAGTTATAATACTTGATGTAAGTCCTAATACGACTATTAACATAAAAACAAAAATTTTAAGCGATATGTGATTTAAAATTGATTTTACAAATTCTTTGATTTTGATTTTAAAAATTTCAAATAAAAGTCCGCTGATAAAAACGGCAGCCGTTATAATGTACAAAAGATGGTTTTTTAATATATGTGATAAAAGATCAAGTGACATTGCACCTGATACGGTAACTGCGATGATGCCCATGACAAATAGAAAATATTCAATATTATCTTCTATTGCCTTTACAAAAAAAGGCACTGTTAGTATTATTAATAGTATTGCAAACAAAATAGCGTTAATCATGTAAATCACCTTTCTTTATTTTTATACATGTAACAAAAATAAAAAGGCAGAAAACTCATCATGACGATGAGCTTCCCACCCTAGAAGCCAAAAATCTTGAAGCAAGAAAATCTTGCTCAACCGAAAAAAACAATTATTAAACTAAACTGAATTGTATCACAAAAATTGTTTTAAATCAATACTAAGCGATGTTCCTTTTAGTTTTATACTTTCGACTTTTTATATCAAAATTATAAATTTTACTTGGAAATTTTGGAGGATTTTTGATGGTTTTGTAGAATATATAAGGTAAAAGTGTAAGAGTATGTATTAGAAGGGGGTGGATTGATGAACAATATATTTACATATACGGGGAATCCTTTTGTGGATGCTGGTATAACCGCCATGTTGGTATGGCTTGACAAGGGAAAACCGGAAGAGATAGAGGATTATGAGGTAAGAAGTTTATTTGCAGAGTTAACAGATTTATATGTTCAAAAAAGTTGGAACAAGATAATGTATTCTATTTTCCCAAATAGTAAATTGACAAATCCAAGTGTTAAAGACAAAAAAGGCGAATATGATAAGCTTCTTAATGAGTTATTATCTGAAGTTTTGGTCTTAGGGAATAGTGGAAATTGTATTGCTTGTGGAAAAAGAGATTCAAAGAGGCATTTTACAAAAACTCAAGTGCCTTTAACAGGGACGAGCGATTTTATGAATTTCTTTTCTTACGGTAAGGGTGGAGCTGATTATTGTTCTGCTTGTGCTTTAGCTATTCAATTTTCTCCGCTTATCTTTTATAAATGTGGCAATTTAGTATGTGTTCAATCGAATAATAAAGAAGCAGAGAGAATTTATGCTAAGAAATGCAAATCATTTATTGATATTCAAAAAGCTACAAAGAATTACACTGGATGTAATGACGAAGGATACACAAATCCTGTAAATGCTTTATTTCATTTGGTTACAGACATTATACTAACCTATGATAGAAGAGAGTGGTATAAGGAAAATACCAATATAAGACTATATTATTTTACTAATTTTAATCAACCACCACTTGATAACTTATCAATATATGATATGCCGGATGAGATATTTAAATTTTTGGCTTATGCTCTTCAGCATGAAGAGAAAGATAATTGGAAGAAAGTCATAAAGAGAGGATAC
Organism: Thermoanaerobacterium xylanolyticum LX-11; assembly: GCF_000189775.2. Classification (NCBI taxonomy): domain Bacteria; kingdom Bacillati; phylum Bacillota; class Clostridia; order Thermoanaerobacterales; family Thermoanaerobacteraceae; genus Thermoanaerobacterium; species Thermoanaerobacterium xylanolyticum. Next base: position 2,476,929 of record NC_015555.1, on the reverse strand, counting down.
TTTACAACAAAAAAGGTTAATTTAGATGAGGAAGATGAGTATAAAAATTTACACAATGATGTTTATGAAAGGCTTTTAAGAGGACAGTCAATTTTAAGGTATTTTGTGGATGTTAATGAGAGGAAAACTTTAATAAAGTGGGGCTTTCTTGAATATTACATGAAGGAAGTGAGAAAAATGGAAGCTAAAAGATTAGACACAATAAAAAAAGTTGCTGATGATATTGCTAATGTCATAAAAATTAGAGGGAATATTAAAAGACTTATCCAACTTGAGAATGCAAAGAATTATGGTGAATTCAGAAATGTTTTGCGGTTAATAATTAAAGAACGTATAAGTGCTGGATTTGAGAAGCCTTTATTTTCCATTGATGAATACGAAAAGTATCTTTTCCCTGAGGGAAATTTATCTTGGAGAGAAACGCAAGATCTCATAATTTTTAGGCTTTATGAACAACTACATGATTGGTTAATTAATAATGATAAGGAAATAAAAGAGGATTTAGTTGAAGAAGATGAGACTATAAGCAAAGATGAAGATATTGAAATGATTTAAATGAGGAGGAATTGGTTTATGAATAATGTAAATGGCTTTATGCTAATAGATGCTCCGGCTTCAGCATTGAATAATGCGGGACCAGATATTGGAGCCAAGACAGAAAATACAATCGCTGTAAAGAAAATAAGAAGAGGTAAAGGTGAATATGTATACGTTTCGGGACAAGCTTTTAGATTTTGGATGAGAAGTTCATTAGAAAATGTTTTTGGTTGGGAATTATCGCCTATTGAAAGGGAAGCAAAAATAGCCTTTACAGCAGCCGATCCTTTCAAATACCCGGATGATGATGTGTTTGGATATATGCGGGCAATAGGGAAAAAATCAGGTATAACTTTGACAAGAATATCACCTTTTAAGTGTTCGCCATTGATTTCTGTTACACCTGTTAATATTGTGAATGATTTTGGCGTCATGGCTAGACATGAGGGCGATCCTGTTCCGTATGAACATGAGTTTTATTCAACTGTATTAAAAGGAATTTTTTCTCTTGATTTAGACTCTGTAGGCAGATTTAGCAGTGAAAATAAAACTGGTTATATGAATATAACAGAGGCTTATAAAAAAGAGTGGGAAGAATATAATTGTTTTGTTGAAGAGCATGGAAAGATTGTGACGTTACCACTGGAAGTAAGGGCTAAAAGAGCAAGCGATTTAATAGGAGTGCTGCCTTATATATTTGGTGGAGCTAAGCAAACTTCACATCTGACAGATGTTTCTCCAAAATTTTTAGTTTTGGCTATCCTAAATTGCGGAAATAACATATTCATGAATATTGCCGTTGATGACAAAGGAGAAGCTGCCATAAATGTAAAAGCTTTAAAAGAGGTTATCGTGGATTATAGGGAAAATATTATTTCTGATGTTTATATTGGGAAAAGAGAAGGATTTATGGATGAGTACAATGAAGATTTGAAACGAATGGTTAATGAACTGAATGATACGTTATTAAAAAATATTAAAGTACATCTTTTAACAGTAAATGAGGCGGTGTCAAAATTTCAGCAAGTGGTTAGTGGTTTTTATAAGAGGTGATGCAACATGAAAGTTTTGAGAGTGCATCTTGTAGGTTGGACTGCGTCATTTAGATATCCAATTTTTATAACAGGGTATCAGCCTACTTTGCCAGTACCTCCTGTATCTACTATATATGGACTTATTTCTGCAGCAAAAGGAGAATACGTAACACCTTTAAATACAAAAGTAGGTTATGTGATGAGAAGCGAAGCAAAAGGAGTTGATTTAGAAACCATATACATGCTTTCAAGCGACAATAGTGCAAAATCTAATGTTTATAAAAGAGAATTTTTGTTGAATCCAGATTTGTATGTGTATCTGACCGATTTAAGCTTTAAAGAAATTTTTAAAAAGCCCGAGTATCCACTTCTTTTGGGGAGAAGTTCTGATTTGATGATGGTGGAGGAAGTTAAAGAAGTAGATTTAATGCAAAAACATGGTAATAAAAAGGTTGGAGGTACAGTGGTACCTTTTGAAGAGGAAGGCATCTGGGGTCCTCTTCAAGCATTGCCTATGTATTTTTCAAATACTATTCCAAGGGAAGCGATTGGCATTAAACCGTATTATATTTTAAAAGATTTCATCGAATATAATGGAGATAATTTTTGGTACGATGATGAATTAGATTGGGGAGTATATTTACATGGGCAAGAAAATATTAGCCAAAAGTAGCAAATATGGAGAAGAAACACTTATTCAACATACACAAAATGCACTTCAAGTTTTCGAAAGTCTAAAAAATGCCTACCCAGAAGTTGTTGAGATTTGCAATGAAGAAAAATTTTACGAGTACTTATTTACAGCAATATTTTTACACGATTTTGGGAAGGCGGCAGAAGGATTTCAAAGGATGCTAAAAGAAGGAAAGCCATGGGGTTACAGGCATGAGATAATATCAGCAGGCTTTATCTCATGCCTTTCTTATCCTGATGATGTGCGAAAAGATATAGCTCTTGCGATTATCACACATCATAGAGATTTATACGAACTGCAGGAAAGCTATTCTACTCTGACGATATCAGGAAAGGATAATTATGTAAAAAGGTTGAAAGAATTAGATGGTAACATAAAGTATTTGCAATATATGATAGGCGAGGTGCCAGAGTGGAGCAAAGAATATTTGGGATATGAAATTAGATTAAAACAGGTAGAATCTATTGAAGAAATACAGGATGTTTTTTACTTTGCTGTTAGAGAGTACTTAAATGATTATGAAGATAAAAAAGTCGTGAAAAATAAAAGAAAGTTATTTTTAAGAGGATTTTTGACTGCTTGTGACCATTTATCATCAGCTTCTCAGGAAGAAATAATAAAAGCAATTTCAGATATGGAAGTGTTGTTTAAATTTGACAAATATAAAGATACTCAATTAAAAGCTATGAATACAAAAGGATCTGCTGTTTTAATTGCACCAACTGGGTATGGAAAGACTGAAGCTTCTCTATTGTGGAGCAATTACAATCAAAACAAATCAAAGGGGAAAAGGGTATTTTATGTATTGCCTTATACTGCAAGTATTAATGCTATGTACAATCGGCTAAAAAATTCTTTTGGAGATGAAAGTGTGGCTTTGCTTCATGGGAAGGCTTTTTATTTTCTATATAAAGAGTTTGCGAAATCAGGAGAAGATTATTTTGATGCTGTAAATAAGGCTAAAACAAAATATGATTTATCTAAAAAAATTTTTAAACCATATAAAGTATTGACTCCATTTCAAATATTAAAATACTTTTTTAGCGTTACTGGATTTGAACAGCATATAGGAGAAATGGCTGGCGGACTTTTTATTGTGGATGAAGTACATAGTTATGATCCACATACGACCGCTTTAATACTGGAAAGCTTAAAATACTTGAAAGAAGAGTATAAAGCGGAAATTTTTATTATGTCAGCTACTTTGCCGGAATTTTTGAAGAAACTTTTCATGAAAGAATTAAATATAGAAAGCCTAATTGAGCCGAATAAAGAAGAAATTAAAGCAATTGCAAGACACAAAGTTTCTGTTATTGGAGGAGATGTTTTTTTCAATATAAGCAGAATAATTAAAGACATAAAAGAAGATAAAAAAGTTCTTATTGTTTGCAATACAGTTGATCGTGCACAAAAGATTTATAATGAATTAAAGAAATACACTAATAAAAGTGTTCTCCTTCATTCACGATTTGTTTTAAAGGATAGAGAAAGGATAGAAAATAGTTTAAACAAAGTTCAATTGTTAGTGGGTACCCAAGCAATTGAAGTTTCTCTTGATATAGATTTTGATATTTTATATACTGAACCTGCTCCTATTGATGCACTAATTCAAAGGTTTGGCAGAGTAAACAGAAAAGGGATAAAGAATGCATCGCCAGTTTACATTTTTTCCAAAGGATCTGAAGAAGATAAATTTGTTTACAAAAATCAAAAGGTTGTAAATACAACATTAGAGCTTTTAAGTAATTGTAATATACTAAGTGAAGATTTAATACAAAATTTGGTTAATGAGACTTATAAAAATGGTTATGATGATAAAGATTATAAAGAATTTTTAAAAGCAAGAGAAAGCTTTAAAAGCGTTATAAGTCAGTTATATCCTTTTATTGAAAATAAACATTTAAAAGAAGAATTTTATGAGATGTTTGACAATAGAGAGGTTGTTCCGTATATATTTAAAGAAGAATACATTGATAAAGTCAAAAACAAAGAATACTTTGAGGCGGCTGGGTATATGGTTGGAATTTCTCAACGTAGATATATATCTTTAAAAAAACAGGGCCTTATTGAAAATAATGGTTATGATGTGGATTTTGTATATTGCGAATATGATAAAGATTTAGGGCTTCTCATTGGCAATACTTATGATAATATATTTACACCATGAAATTGATAAGGTGATATTATGGATTTAGTCACAGGTACAGAGATAAATTATTATTTTGTTTGTAAACACAAATTATGGCTTTTCACACATGGAATAAACATGGAACATAATTCAGATTATGTTGACATAGGGAATGCAATTCACGAGAAAAGTTTTCAAAGAGAAGACAAAGAAATTTTGCTGGATGAACGGATAAAAATCGATTTTATTAAAAATCAGATGGAAATACATGAAACCAAAAAGAGTAAGGCTATGGAAGAAGCTACTAAATACCAAGTTTTATACTATATTTATTATTTAAAGACAAAAGGAATGGAAAATGTTAAGGGTGTCATACATTATATGGATAACCATTCAAAAGAAGAAATTAATCTTAGTGAAGAAGATGAAAATGAAATAAAAAAGATAATTGGAGAAATCAATAAAATAAAATCTGCAGATAAACCGCCGGCGATAGTAAAAAGTAGGGTTTGCACAAAGTGCAGCTATTATGAATTGTGTTTTAGTTAGAAGGTGATTTTATGAAAAAAAGCATATATATAAATACAAGTGGACGACTTAGCAGGAAAGACAATACCATTTTCTTTGAAAGTGAAACATTTGGGAAAAAGTTTATACCTGTAAATAATGTAGAAGAAATATTTTTATTTGGAGAAATAGATTTTAATACAAAAGCAATCAATTTTTTAGCACAAAACAACATAACAGTGCACGTATTTAATTATTACGGCTATTATTCCGGAAGTTTTTATCCAAGAGAACATTTGCCCTCAGGCTTTTTATTGGTTAAGCAAGTGGAAAAATACAAAGATGATGTGGAGAGACTTAATATCGCAAAGGAAATTATAAATGGCGCCAGTCATAATATATTAAAAAACATTAAGTATTACGCCAATAGAAAAGAGGGATTAGACGAATTTGTAGAGAGGATTGAAAACGAGAGAAAAAACCTAAAGGATATAAAGACAATAAATGAGCTAATGGGTGTGGAAGGCAGGATTAGAAATATATATTATTCTGCTTTTGAAACAATAATTGATGGAAAATTTGTATTTAAGAATAGAACGATGAATCCTCCGGATAATCCTATAAATGCATTGATTTCCTTTGGAAATTCGATGATGTATTCTATTGTTCTTACAGAGATTTACAATACACAGCTAAATCCCACTATAAGCTATTTACATGAACCTGGCGAAAGGAGATTTTCTCTAAGTCTTGATATAAGCGAAATATTTAAGCCCATTATTATAGACAGGATTATTTTTAGCTTGATAAATCAAAAAATGATAAGAGAAGAGCATTTTGATCAGGATCTAGAGCTGTGTTATTTGAATGAGAAAGGTAGAGTTATATTTCAAAGAGAGTTTGAAGAAAAATTGGGGACTATTATTAAACATCCTGGCTTAAATAGAAGCGTAAGCTATAGAAGACTGATAAGACTTGAATGTTATAAAATTATTAAGCATTTATTAGACGAAGAAAAATATGAATCATTAAAAATGTGGTGGTAAAGTGTATGTACTTATAGTTTATGATGTTGATGAAAAAAAGGTTGCAAAAGTAAATAAATATTTGAAAACTTATCTAAATTGGGTGCAAAATTCAGTATTTGAAGGTGAATTAACAGAAGCCCAATTAAATAGAATTATGTTATGGTTTAAAGGACATTTGGATTTAGAAAGCGACTCGGTTTTGATATATACAGCAAGTTCTCAAAAGTGGCTATCAAAAAGAATCATAGGAATAGAGAAAAATTCTACTGATAATATTTTGTGAGGTGGTACGATTGAGGATAAAAATAACATTATTACCAGAGGAAGATAAAAGCTTAAATATAAATTATAATTATTTTTTATCTGGATGGGTATATAACACTTTAAAAAAAGCGAATAGAGAATTTGCGGAACACCTTCACGAAAAAGGATATAAATATGGGAAAAAGGTTTTTAAATTATTTACTTTTTCTCAATTGCGCAGTAAAAAGCTCAAAATAATCGATGATGAGATAATGTTTTTGGACGAAACATACCTATACATAACCTCTCCCAAAAAAGAGTTTATGTTAAATTTTGTGACAGAAGTATTAAACAATGAGTTTTTAAAATTACAAGATTACCAATTTAGGATTAAGAGTGTGGAGATGTTAAAAGAACCGGAATTCAGTAATAGAGAAGATAAATTTATATGTTTATCTCCAATAGTTATGTCTACCGCTATTGAAATTGATGGAAAGAGGAAAAGTATAAATCTACCTTTACATGATTCTCAATTTATTGAAAATATAAAAAATAATTTGATTGAGAAATACTATGTTTTATATAACACGCTTCCAGATAATTTAAATATAAATATAGATTTTGATGTAAATTATTATATGAAAAATCCTAATGGGAAGAGAATAAAATTCAAAAATGTTTATGTTAAAGGATATATGGTACCTTTTAAGATGTCAGGTAATCCCGATTTAATAAAAGTAGCATACGAATGTGGATTAGGGGAAAAGAACAGTGCTGGATTTGGAATGATACAAAAAATAAAATGAATAATTATAAAAGAGCAATCTTTGTCGACCTTTCTCGATGTAAAAAACATAGGAGGTCGACAAAGAAATTGATAATGTAAAAGATTATTGTTTTTTGTTACTAAAGGGAGAGACGATGAAAATTGAATTTTTATACAATGTCAATAAACGGACTGGAATTTTAAAAAGTATTGAAAAATAACTCATGTTGTGTTAAATTGAATTTAAGCGGGAAAGTATTTTCATGCAATTTTCGTGGGATTTAATCTAACCATAGTGGAATTGAAACTTAGCATAAGTAGAATCAATAACAGATGCATAAACTGATTTAATCTAACCATAGTGGAATTGAAACAAACTCAGTGACAGTAAAAACTGTAAAAGGTAATATCCGATTTAATCTAACCATAGTGGAATTGAAACGTATACAAGGTAACACTCAAAACAAATCACTCTCCTAGATTTAATCTAACCATAGTGGAATTGAAACTTTAAAATATATGCTCTAGGAATATTAATAACAGTAGATTTAATCTAACCATAGTGGAATTGAAACTGTACTTTTTGACTATTTCTTTTAGACTTTCTGAAAGATTTAATCTAACCATAGTGGAATTGAAACGAAGAAGGCGAAGAAGAAGGTTTTATACTTGTAGGAGGATTTAATCTAACCATAGTGGAATTGAAACGTCCTTGTCAGTAAAAATAACAACATCTGCTTTTTGGATTTAATCTAACCATAGTGGAATTGAAACATATTAGGAACAATAAGAGCAGGTGAGCCAATGTGATTTAATCTAACCATAGTGGAATTGAAACTGCTTCTGGTACGCTGCCCTCTGTAAAGTATTGAAGGGATTTAATCTAACCATAGTGGAATTGAAACTAGCTTGTCCTCTTGTTTTCTCTCACCTTACAGTTCGATTTAATCTAACCATAGTGGAATTGAAACATTTATTTACGCTGAAATATTCTGTCAAGTTCATATCGATTTAATCTAACCATAGTGGAATTGAAACGCGTATTCAATACCCTGATTTCTGAGAAGCAAATTTGATTTAATCTAACCATAGTGGAATTGAAACCGTAATTTCTGGAATAAGAAGTATATTTAACGGTAGATTTAATCTAACCATAGTGGAATTGAAACTTTACAAAGATATTTACAAAGATTGTAGGAATACAGATTTAATCTAACCATAGTGGAATTGAAACACAGTATTACACAAAGTTTTCAATGCGATGGACAAACAGATTTAATCTAACCATAGTGGAATTGAAACATAGACGATGATTGGTTCGATGAACTTGCCAGAGAGGATTTAATCTAACCATAGTGGAATTGAAACTCTTCTTCGCCTTCTTCTGGTATCCATTTATAGTCTGATTTAATCTAACCATAGTGGAATTGAAACTGGAGCAAACAAAAAAGCCAATACATACAAACTTTTGATTTAATCTAACCATAGTGGAATTGAAACAGTAAAACAGGCGGTAGCAAAAGGACTTTTGACAGCAGATTTAATCTAACCATAGTGGAATTGAAACAAAGGCGATGAAAAAATTGACATTGAAAGTGGCGTTAGATTTAATCTAACCATAGTGGAATTGAAACAACAAACATTTTCTAACAACAACTTTGTCGTTTAAGATTTAATCTAACCATAGTGGAATTGAAACCATATCTGGCGTTACTTTAAATCTCTTTATGTCTCTGATTTAATCTAACCATAGTGGAATTGAAACTTATTATCATAATAGGCTTCTTTTGTTTCAGTTATTGATTTAATCTAACCATAGTGGAATTGAAACTTAATCCTCTTCATCTTCGATTTCCTCCTCTTCAAGATTTAATCTAACCATAGTGGAATTGAAACATAATTTCTTGTGTTGCTAAATATGAATCTGGCCCTGATTTAATCTAACCATAGTGGAATTGAAACTTGTGATATGGGATAATATGACGACAAGCTATGTAGGATTTAATCTAACCATAGTGGAATTGAAACGACAAAATATATAAATTTAGTGACATAGTTGATTATGGATTTAATCTAACCATAGTGGAATTGAAACTAGCAAATGATAGCATGATAACCTAACAAATATTTATCGATTTAATCTAACCATAGTGGAATTGAAACTTTATAAAGCCATTTATCATATCTTTGCCCCATTGGATTTAATCTAACCATAGTGGAATTGAAACAATTGATTTAATTGTTGCTGTAATGTTTTTACAGCAGATTTAATCTAACCATAGTGGAATTGAAACTTCTTCTTCTGAATAACCACCTTTTTCTCTTTCACCGATTTAATCTAACCATAGTGGAATTGAAACTACGCAATCGGAATTTTAGTTATATTTTTAGGCTTTGATTTAATCTAACCATAGTGGAATTGAAACAAATTTTCGACTTACAAATATCGTCAAAAACAAGAAGATTTAATCTAACCATAGTGGAATTGAAACAAAATGCTAAAGTAAATAATGCAGCAAAAGAAAGCACGATTTAATCTAACCATAGTGGAATTGAAACATCGCTAAGAAAAATGACCTGACAATGGACAAACAAGATTTAATCTAACCATAGTGGAATTGAAACGAGTCTCGACAAATTCTAATATCTGGGAAAGGAAATGGATTTAATCTAACCATAGTGGAATTGAAACTTATATGATCTTCAGGACGTGGCGATTTCAAAATTCGATTTAATCTAACCATAGTGGAATTGAAACGGGAGCAAAGGCAAAATATCACAAATACAAAAAGGCGATTTAATCTAACCATAGTGGAATTGAAACGAAGACGAAAGGATAGATGTATTAAAAGATAGCTATGATTTAATCTAACCATAGTGGAATTGAAACGATTCTGCTTTGTTTCTCAAATACGCTTTTGAATATTCGATTTAATCTAACCATAGTGGAATTGAAACTCGATGTAACCAATACAGCCTTACAGTCATGCGGGTGATTTAATCTAACCATAGTGGAATTGAAACCCTAACAATCATATATATAACTGTTCCTATTACTGCTGATTTAATCTAACCATAGTGGAATTGAAACAACCTTCACTCGTAATTCTGTTGCCTACAAATCAGGGATTTAATCTAACCATAGTGGAATTGAAACGAAGAAATCGGCGAAAGAGTATTTATTCAGTCATCTGATTTAATCTAACCATAGTGGAATTGAAACTTTTTACATTCTTCTTCTATTTTCTTTTTTAATTCGATTTAATCTAACCATAGTGGAATTGAAACGTTGTAGCTTGGAAAAAACTCGCAGAAATTTGCAGTGGATTTAATCTAACCATAGTGGAATTGAAACTCATTTTCTGCATACGATACTACTATACGTATCGCGATTTAATCTAACCATAGTGGAATTGAAACGATGATTTGTTAACTTTTTCTGTAAATCCAAGTTCGATTTAATCTAACCATAGTGGAATTGAAACGTGAATGGTCTTGCCTACTGCTATTGGCTGGTGCATTAGATTTAATCTAACCATAGTGGAATTGAAACTAAGGTGGCAATGGTGATAAATAATTACCTTCCTGGATTTAATCTAACCATAGTGGAATTGAAACAAGTTAAGCGAATATAGTCTCGTTGATAACCCAGCAGATTTAATCTAACCATAGTGGAATTGAAACTTGTCCAAGGCCCATCAGCCTTAGCTATAACTTGTAGATTTAATCTAACCATAGTGGAATTGAAACCTTTACCGCTTCAAGCTTTCGCTTTTCGCTTTAGTAGATTTAATCTAACCATAGTGGAATTGAAACGAAGAAAACAGTTGGTATTCCACATGCGAAGATGCAGATTTAATCTAACCATAGTGGAATTGAAACTCTATATCGCTGCACAATTGCTGCTATATCTGATGGGATTTAATCTAACCATAGTGGAATTGAAACCCGCTTGATGACAACAGCTTAATACAGAAAATGATAGATTTAATCTAACCATAGTGGAATTGAAACGTGTATAAAGGTCTCCCTTCTATTCTTGTTTTGTAAGATTTAATCTAACCATAGTGGAATTGAAACCATCGATATATTTGCTCATAAACCCAACTCCTTTAAGATTTAATCTAACCATAGTGGAATTGAAACTTGCTGCGCTTTGCATTACTTTGCCTTTACATTACTAAGATTTAATCTAACCATAGTGGAATTGAAACTTTGGCATAACTTCCTCCAATAGAGAAGGCGCTTAAGATTTAATCTAACCATAGTGGAATTGAAACGCACCTACTAACATAGACAAAACAGTCATAACACCTGATTTAATCTAACCATAGTGGAATTGAAACGCGTTTTTTAAAAATCCTTTTATGTGGTAGTTGTAAGATTTAATCTAACCATAGTGGAATTGAAACCAATTTGTATATTGCCATTTGTTTGAGCGTTATTAGATTTAATCTAACCATAGTGGAATTGAAACAAAGGAGCACCGGCAGCACACTGGAAAGCAATCACGATTTAATCTAACCATAGTGGAATTGAAACACGACTTTTTTGCAAACTTCATTGTTTACGCCTCTCGATTTAATCTAACCATAGTGGAATTGAAACGAAGAAGAAACAACTGTAGCATCAAAAGAAGATTTAGATTTAATCTAACCATAGTGGAATTGAAACTAAGATTCACTTGACAAATCAATACCATAATATTTTTGATTTAATCTAACCATAGTGGAATTGAAACTATGTTATATCTTCTGGAACTGATTATCTTCTTGAGATTTAATCTAACCATAGTGGAATTGAAACGGATTTGCAAATTTACGAGCAACAACAAAAAGCATAGATTTAATCTAACCATAGTGGAATTGAAACCTGCCTCCCGGGAATGTTTTTAATCATCTCTTTTTCGGATTTAATCTAACCATAGTGGAATTGAAACGTACCAAACCTCGATACATCTAATGCCACTTCATAAGGATTTAATCTAACCATAGTGGAATTGAAACTCGGAACCCTGCTCTATCAATATTCTGTCTATTAAAGATTTAATCTAACCATAGTGGAATTGAAACCAATTTGAGCCATTATTTTATTTAAAGCTGCTTTTAGATTTAATCTAACCATAGTGGAATTGAAACATTCAATATGGCTCTGTAATCTGACTTGTACTTTTTAGATTTAATCTAACCATAGTGGAATTGAAACTTGTGATCCTTTTGCAATGATCTGTATTTTTAAGCAGATTTAATCTAACCATAGTGGAATTGAAACTGCCATCTTTAAGCAGGAATTCATTATTTGCGAAATCGATTTAATCTAACCATAGTGGAATTGAAACATTTTTTATATTCTTTTTTTAACTCCTCCAATGTTTGATTTAATCTAACCATAGTGGAATTGAAACTATGAGTGTGTAAACATGATAGAGAACTGGAGAAAGATTTAATCTAACCATAGTGGAATTGAAACATTTAAAAGATACTACCTTGCCTAAAATTCTTATATGATTTAATCTAACCATAGTGGAATTGAAACTGATAAAAAGTACCTGCATGCGGTAAAAGATGAAATAGGATTTAATCTAACCATAGTGGAATTGAAACTAATCTGTAAGCAGTTTAAGCATATTGCCAAGAGCGATTTAATCTAACCATAGTGGAATTGAAACATTTAAAAGATACTACCTTGCCTAAAATTCTTATATGATTTAATCTAACCATAGTGGAATTGAAACTGATAAAAAGTACCTGCATGCGGTAAAAGATGAAATAGGATTTAATCTAACCATAGTGGAATTGAAACTATCTCACCCCAAGTGCCATTTATTACTTGTTCTGGGATTTAATCTAACCATAGTGGAATTGAAACAAGCGTATCGCCTGATTTCACGACATAACTATTAGGGATTTAATCTAACCATAGTGGAATTGAAACTGCAAAATATACCAGGATAGTGGAGGTATAAGAAAAGATTTAATCTAACCATAGTGGAATTGAAACGATGTAACAGCAGATGAAATAAAGGCAAAAACAGATGATTTAATCTAACCATAGTGGAATTGAAACTAAGACCTTCGGCTTTTATAGCCGATGAAATTGGGGCGATTTAATCTAACCATAGTGGAATTGAAACGACTTAGCACCTCTTAACTTTGATGATCCAGTTGCTGATTTAATCTAACCATAGTGGAATTGAAACACAAAAAATGAACAAATTAAAAATGCTATAAATGAGATTTAATCTAACCATAGTGGAATTGAAACTTGGTATTTCGGCGGTACTACGAGAGAGTATAAAGAGATTTAATCTAACCATAGTGGAATTGAAACACGAATGCAGTCTGTGAAACATGCCAGGAATTGATTGATTTAATCTAACCATAGTGGAATTGAAACTGTTCTGTCTCTTTTACGCTGCCTCCCCCTCCTTCAGATTTAATCTAACCATAGTGGAATTGAAACGCTCATGTGAGAAACGCACTTGCAAGATTAGACCAGATTTAATCTAACCATAGTGGAATTGAAACCTTTTTCTTTTAGAAATGGATGTTTTTTGTATACTTGGATTTAATCTAACCATAGTGGAATTGAAACAACAAAGCAGGTAGGCGGTACAATTTATATTGAATTGATTTAATCTAACCATAGTGGAATTGAAACGTATGTAAAACATGAACTGAAACTGCATTACTATATCGATTTAATCTAACCATAGTGGAATTGAAACGCATTTCCTTGCTTCTAAGTATGATTGATACAAATTGATTTAATCTAACCATAGTGGAATTGAAACAATTTATATTTTATAAGTCGTTCGTTTACGCCAAAAGATTTAATCTAACCATAGTGGAATTGAAACCAAATCCAATCCCCAAGTCGCTGTATCTACAAAACAGATTTAATCTAACCATAGTGGAATTGAAACCTACCATTATTGACGGCATACCTAAATCATCGAATAGATTTAATCTAACCATAGTGGAATTGAAACAATGTCGCAAGGCCATATTGTGCCAGTTCTGCTCCGGATTTAATCTAACCATAGTGGAATTGAAACTATGGTAGAGAAAAGCACAGAAGAATTAAACGAGGAGATTTAATCTAACCATAGTGGAATTGAAACGAAAAAATTCAAAAGCTGAAAAACAGTATAGCAGTTGATTTAATCTAACCATAGTGGAATTGAAACCAAATCCAATCCCCAAGTCGCTGTATCTACAAAACAGATTTAATCTAACCATAGTGGAATTGAAACAGCGAATTTAGACACCATCCCCTCGTTTTTAAAGGTAGATTTAATCTAACCATAGTGGAATTGAAACAAAAACTTTACAAGAGGCTTTGAATTCTCTGACGTAAGATTTAATCTAACCATAGTGGAATTGAAACAGTTCAACAAATGTTTCTCTAAGTTTGCATTTCGTAGATTTAATCTAACCATAGTGGAATTGAAACAAATAATCTACAACATTTTTTGCACCTAAATTATTAGATTTAATCTAACCATAGTGGAATTGAAACAAGAAGGTTATAGCTTATATACTTCCGACAGATGCAGCGATTTAATCTAACCATAGTGGAATTGAAACGCATAAGTGAGGCATTTCAGAAAAGAACTTTTAAAAGATTTAATCTAACCATAGTGGAATTGAAACCGTCAAATGTAGTAAAATCAGCTTTATCTTTATATTCGATTTAATCTAACCATAGTGGAATTGAAACAAGCCCATGTACATCGCTTTTTAATTCAAGCGTTCCGGATTTAATCTAACCATAGTGGAATTGAAACGCATAAGTGAGGCATTTCAGAAAAGAACTTTTAAAAGATTTAATCTAACCATAGTGGAATTGAAACATAGCCATGACGGCGGTTTCGCCGCTCTTATATATGGATTTAATCTAACCATAGTGGAATTGAAACATAATTTATCTCTTCCAATACCAGAGCATTTTGCTGATTTAATCTAACCATAGTGGAATTGAAACTTTGTTGAATTTATAAGTGTAACTGCTTCAGATTCTGATTTAATCTAACCATAGTGGAATTGAAACAATTTATACCCATCATCAATATTTCTCTTTTCCAAACGATTTAATCTAACCATAGTGGAATTGAAACATGCTGTAGTAAAATCTATTGCTGTTGCTGCCAAAGATTTAATCTAACCATAGTGGAATTGAAACGCAGATCTCATAAAAGTTGATACAGTAAAACCATTAGATTTAATCTAACCATAGTGGAATTGAAACTTGTATAAGTCATCAATCAACAATACTGTTGCATTTGATTTAATCTAACCATAGTGGAATTGAAACAAAACTTTATTTTCGCCTGTCCGCACACAATATCCGCGATTTAATCTAACCATAGTGGAATTGAAACACTTAAAGCTAAAGATGTACTTGCACAGGCGTTTTTAGATTTAATCTAACCATAGTGGAATTGAAACTGTAAAAAATATAATCTGATGTATAGCCATAATGGCGATTTAATCTAACCATAGTGGAATTGAAACCCAGTTGCATAATTAGGTTGTGCTGCACCCAGCGCAGATTTAATCTAACCATAGTGGAATTGAAACTACGATACAGTACATCACATAGAACCTATTAAGGTTAGATTTAATCTAACCATAGTGGAATTGAAACTTTTTCATGCAAATTTTCTAATGTCTCATAGAAATTGATTTAATCTAACCATAGTGGAATTGAAACTGTTACAGATCAAAATGGTCAGGTCATACAAGAAGGGATTTAATCTAACCATAGTGGAATTGAAACGAAAAGTACATGAGATCACGTCAGAAATTTTCGGTAGATTTAATCTAACCATAGTGGAATTGAAACATGCTTGCTACTGGTGCTACTATTGTAACTAACCAGGATTTAATCTAACCATAGTGGAATTGAAACTACGATACAGTACATCACATAGAACCTATTAAGGTTAGATTTAATCTAACCATAGTGGAATTGAAACTTTTTCATGCAAATTTTCTAATGTCTCATAGAAATTGATTTAATCTAACCATAGTGGAATTGAAACTGTTACAGATCAAAATGGTCAGGTCATACAAGAAGGGATTTAATCTAACCATAGTGGAATTGAAACGAAAAGTACATGAGATCACGTCAGAAATTTTCGGTAGATTTAATCTAACCATAGTGGAATTGAAACATATGTTAACGGTAGTAATTACTTATTTTCAGGAAGATTTAATCTAACCATAGTGGAATTGAAACTAGAAAAGGCAGGTGGTTAGTTTGGCAAAAGTAATAGGATTTAATCTAACCATAGTGGAATTGAAACAAAATGTTGTAATGGCTGTCGAACAACAAATAGGTAGATTTAATCTAACCATAGTGGAATTGAAACTTCATCGTTTAATTCTGCTTTCGCTAATGCAATATATGATTTAATCTAACCATAGTGGAATTGAAACTTGAAAAAAAAGAAATTACACCATTTATAATATTTACGATTTAATCTAACCATAGTGGAATTGAAACCACAAAAAAATTATTATACATAAATTACTCAAACTTCGCACTTATAAAAGTAGCTCTGTACCTTGATAATTCAATATTATTTGGCTATAAAATAGCATGAGACCTCCATTTTTGGTATAATTGAATTATCAAAAAATAAACCAATTGGAGGCTCATGCTATGAATAGTATAACACAAAATTACCAAATTGATAATAAGGTTTCTACTTCGATTAAAAGTTTCTTCAAAAAATATAGAATTTCGGCTGCTTTAAGGTTATCGAATGCTTACAAAAGCAAGGGTATTCCCGTTATTTCTATTTTCGAGTACTTATTCTGTATGATCTTTACCAATAGATCTATGTATATGAATATGCTAATGGGTACAAATCAGGTTGGTTTTAAGAAAGACACGGTTTACAGATTCTTAAACTCTATTCATATTAATTGGATTCGGTTTACCACTTGGCTTAGTGCACAGATTATAAATGAGACAATTACTGGGTTAACAAGTGACAAACGCGTAAATGTTCTTATTGTTGATGACTCTTTATTCGAACGCTCTAGCTCTAAAAAAGTAGAACTACTAGCAAAAGTATATGACCATGCTAAGAAAACATACAAATATGGCTTTCGCCTACTTACACTCGGATGGTCAGATGGAAATACTTTTATCCCAGTCAATGGATGTCTTTTATCTACTGAGAATCAAAAGAATCGTATCAATGAAGCTATACCTGTGGACAAGCGTTCCGCCGGGTATTTAAGAAGGAATCTATCCCAAACTAAAGCAACAGCCGTAGCTCTGGAATTAATAAAGACCGCTAAAAAAGCAATGATTCCAGCATCTTATGTATTGTTTGACACTTGGTTCTGTTCTCCCTCTTCTTTGATTGCTATTAAAGAAATAGGCTATGATGTTATTGCAATGGCAAAGAAAACATCAAAGATGCATTACCTATATAATGGAATAATGCAGCCGTTAACAGAAATATACAAGCAGAACAGAAAAAGAAGAGGCAGGTCTAGATACCTGTTATCCGTGGAAGTTTCCATTGAAAAAGACGGAAAATCTATTCCTGCTCGAATTGTATTTGTCAGAAACAGGAATAATCGAAAAGACTATCTGGCACTTATTACCACGGATATGAACCTTAACGAGGACGAAATCATTCGTATATACGGGAAGCGCTGGGATATAGAAGTCTTTTTCAAAGTGTGTAAATCATACTTGAAGCTCAGCAAGGAATGCAATTCATTATCTTACGATGCGATGACAGCACATACAGCAATCGTATTTACCAGATACATGATGCTTGCACTAGAGAACCGTCGATCATCAGATTTACGAACAATGGGAGAGATATTTTACTACATACAGGATGAAATGTCCGATATTACGCTGATTCAGGCTTTTCATCTACTTATGCAAGTATTCATAGATACAATAACAGATAAACTATCGTTATCTTCAGAACAGCTGGACCAATTACTTGATGCTTTTATGGCTGCGATTCCCAAAGAACTTAAGGAAAGACTTCCGAAGTGTGCATAATTGTGTAAATTACTATTACTTTTTTCTGGCAAAGCATTAAGTTTTCAAGGAACAGAGTAATTATTTATGTGCGAAGTTTTAGTAAATTATATTACATAGATTTAATCTAACCATAGTGGAATTGAAACTGGATATTGATTTTAGTTGTGTTAAAAGTGATTTAGGATTTAATCTAACCATAGTGGAATTGAAACAAAAGTATTGATTTTAGTAGAGCTGGCGAAAGGAATGATTTAATCTAACCATAGTGGAATTGAAACCTATTTTATGCAGCAGCAACAGCCACAACTGCAAGATTTAATCTAACCATAGTGGAATTGAAACACAGGTATACCTGCATTGTCTTTTAACATTTATGTTGGATTTAATCTAACCATAGTGGAATTGAAACGTGCTATTTCTGCATCTGTTCTTGCACGGTTGGAGAGATTTAATCTAACCATAGTGGAATTGAAACATGGAAATGCTATTCCTGCAAGTGTGCCGACGAGTAGATTTAATCTAACCATAGTGGAATTGAAACGGAGCACCTAATAAAATATCGCCAGCCGCAGCTCCGATTTAATCTAACCATAGTGGAATTGAAACTACTGCTATCATTGGATTAGCAATAACAGCTGCAAGATTTAATCTAACCATAGTGGAATTGAAACGAATATCTGTGCTGTCGTATTAGGTTTCTCATATTTTTGGATTTAATCTAACCATAGTGGAATTGAAACCTGTCTATTTCTTCTTTTATTTTTTTAGTGCAAATGTCCCGTATTTCATATACCTTGCTTACTGCTTCGTCGATTTAATCTAACCATAGTGGAATTGAAACTATAATAAGAATTGCGTCTTTATCTGGCATACTTTCAGATTTAATCTAACCATAGTGGAATTGAAACATGTGGATTAAGTTCGCTTCCTCTACTGTCAAGGCTCGATTTAATCTAACCATAGTGGAATTGAAACAAAAATAAAATGTCGGATTATGCTTTAAATAAAAAACATCTTATAGATCTTAGGGGCAAAGATAAAGTTATTGTTTTCGAGAAGGCGTGGGAATATAATAAAGACAATTATAAAGATTTAATCAAGGTCGTTAAGGATAATCCTAATAATTACCCAGCTGTACCTAAGGGTGAATTAGAGTATGGTAAATCATATGAAATTACTATGATGATTAAAGGATCTAATGGTAAAACTGTGAAAATAAAATTGTCGGATAATAAATAAAGGTTCAGATATATCACGAGTGACAACAATTTATGTTGATTGAGGTAATAATATGGAAATAGATGAGTTAGATGTTGTAAAATTAAAAGACGGACGAGAGGGGACGGTGGTTCATAAATATCCTGCAGGTATCTTACTGCAAGCATATGAAATTGAATTTGATGATGGTGAAACTGAAACGATAAAAGAAGATGAGATAGATAAAGTATTATGGATAGCAAAAGCTCATTAAAAAAGCCGTAAGGCGGGATAGGCCAAAGCGGCTTTTTATGCTAAAAATAAGGATATGGTAAAATAGCTGCTTTTTTAATGTCTGTATAATGGGGTTAAATCCCTCAGCTTAAGCTGAAACCTTTAGGTCAACGAATAAAAATAAATAATCACTTCTAGTAAAAAATAAACTAGAGGTGATAAATATGCAAAATTATAGAAAGTCGTCACATGCTACATATGATCTAAAATATCATATAGTATGGATAACAAAATATAGAAAACCGGTATTGGTTGGGAAAATAGCTGAAAGGACAAGAGAACTAATAAGAATGGTATGCAAAAATAATGAAGTAGAAATATTATCAGGACATGTATCAAAAGATCATATACATATACTAGTGTCGGCACCACCACATTTGTCAGTAAGTAAGCTAGTGCAATATATAAAAGGATATAGTTCGAGAAAGCTGCTAATGGAGAATAAGGAGCTTAACAAACAATTTTGGGGACAACATTTATGGGCACGAGGATATTTTGCAGCAAGTAGTGGCAATGTAACAGATGAAGTGATAATAGAGTATATACAAAATCAAGACATAGAAGAAAATCAAAAGAATGATAATTTTACTTTAGGCGAGTTTTAAGCTGCTTAAGCGGCATATCCAACCCACCTGCTTTAGCAGGTGGTGGTTGAGTTCTGCATTAAGTTATAGAATAGATGAATGTCGTCTTACTAATAAAAACACAGGACTTGCCAAAATTTATTTGACGAACATCAACATGTTTGTATTTGAATCGTATTTGTAGTTGAAGCCAAAGAGAGTTGTTAAATCATCTGTCGATATCCACGTTAAGCCATTGTTTAATACTATTGCGTCTGGGATTTCCAATGTTTTGTTGTTTAATCGTGCTTTAGTGCTGCCTATGTTCAAGTTTGCCTGTGTTTTTCCATATGTTATATTTATTGTGCCATCTGTGTTCCAGTCTACGTTGCTGCCTAAATATTGCATAAACGCTCTTACAGGTACGTACCATTTGCCGTTTATTTGTTTAGGATTTGATGGCATAAAAGGCTGCTGAAGCATGTTGCCATATATAGCCAACATAGTTGCATTGTATTTTGTTGGAACGACAGTCTCTGGAGAATCTGTTTCTGTTCCATTAGGATTTTTCGTTATTGAATACGTGTCGATAGGTGTTCCATCCTGCTTTACAGCTTTTATTGTAAGCGTATTGCCATTAATTGTAGATAAAATGTAATTTGGCTGGTCTTGTGGGTCGTAGAAAAATGCATCCCATACTTTCTGTGAAAGATCTGGATAATACTTGTTGCCACTTCTTCCTGTAACAATATACACAGTTCCGTCTGCAGGTTTTTTTACATATTGATCGTTTTTGATTGGATATGTCCTTGAATAACCGTGATCGTGACCGTTAAAAACCACATCTACATGGTATTTATCAAATATAGGTTGAAATGCTGCTTTTATCTGTTCATTTGAACGAGTAGCTTTATTGTAATACGGTGTCTTATGGAAAAAGACTATTTTCCATGTTTTATTGGTGTTCTTTAGATCTTTATCAAGCCATGCTTTTTGTGTTTCTAATATGTCGCCTGAAACACCTTCTTCTTCATCTTCTTGGCTGTCAAGCATCACTATATGTGCATTTCCGTAATCAAAAGAATAAATTTACCCTTTTAAGCCGTCGGGACCATTTTGTGGGACTGGAAATAAATTTACAAAATCTTTTGGTTTGCCTGAATCGTAGTTTGATAATTGACATGTTTCGTGATTGCCTTCAACAGGCATTTCTGGTATTGTATCTATCACGCCTTTTGCTGCATCAAACCAGTTATTCCAGTGTGTATACAATTGACCAATCTCGACAAGGTCTCCTACATTTACGAAGAACTTTGCATCTTTATTTGCGCTATACGCATTATGTATCGTAGTTTTCCATGGACCATATTGTGGATCTGTTGCTACTCCACTTTGATTATCATGGTAAAATTTAAAAGGCATCATTGTCGATGCCTTTTATAAAGATTATATTATCTGTTTTATGCCTATAAGTATCAATATCAGTCCTGCAATCACTGTTGCTTTTTTTCTAAAGTTCCATCTATTTAAAAAGTCTGTCACATAGTTTCCAATCCACAAGGCAATGAAACTTATAAGAGCAGACAGAAATCCTATAAAAAAGGAGTTAAGGCCTATCATGCCAGCGCTTAATCCGCCTCCGATATTGTTTATAGACAAGGCAATGCCGAGAAATGTAGCTTCTTTAAAGTCAATGTCTTTAGAATCATCCACATCGGCTTCCTCAGGCTTTTTCAATATGTCATATATGTTTTTCGCTTTATCGTTCATATCATAAGGGCTATTGCTATTTTTTTTGAAATATGGCTCAATAGCTATCCAAAGTCCTATAGAGATAAAGAGAATCATGCTTAATATGGAGCTTATGTGCTTACTAAGTACTCCAGATATTATATTGCCAGACATGGCGGCGATGGATGATATTATAAATGTTATCAGGGATATCCACAAATTTTTTACTGCGGTGATTTTTATTCCTCTTACGCTGTAGGCTATTCTGACGCTTATGTTGTCTATGTTGTTGGCTAAAGCGATGAACAGTGAATAAATAAAGTGCATATTTTATCCCTCCTCTTTTAGATTCATAATCAATATATGTTGGGGAAGTAAATATGTGTTTTGCTTAATCAAATTATGTTCTAATATTTGTGGTTTCGTATTAATATATAGTGAACAATAATATGGGGGAGCTGATTTAATGAAAAGCAAAAAATATATATGGCTGGTAATTCTTGTTGCTGCCATTGGGCTACTTATCTATTTTGCCCCTATAAAAAACAGCAACAGGACGGTGTACAATATGGATCTTAAGTACAACGACAAAGACAAGACCATTATAGGAACAGAAGTGGTAGACTTTATAAACACATATGATGTGAATTTAAGCGAGGTGTACATGCATTTGTATCCCAACGCATTTAAAGATAAAAGTAAAGTTCCATTTACAAAAGAAGAAATAGGGTTGGCATATCCAAATGGATTTAAGCCAGGGTATATAGAGATAAATGGAGTGACTTTTGGTAAAAATGAAAAAGCTACATACAGCATTGATCAAAAAACAGGTGAGATTTTAAAGATACTTCTCCCTAAAAAATTGGAGAAAGGCGACAGGATAAGCTTCGCTATAGGCTTTAAAGTTCAGATTCCTCCATCTTGCGGCAGATTTGGTTATGGAAACAATACCATCCAGGTGACAAATTTTTATCCTATTTTGTCGGTGTACGACCAAAACGGCTGGAACAATGATCCCTACTATGCATTGGGTGATCCATTTTACAGCGATGTATCAAATTATAAAGTGAAACTTGCTGTGCCAAAAGGAATGGAAGTGGCGACAACAGGTGTCGTGAAGTCTAAGGCGAGACAAGGCGATATGGATGTATTAACTATAGATGCTCCAAATGTGAGGGATTTTGCCGTCGTCATGAGCTCTAAATTTAAAGTAGCGGAAGGAGATGTTGACGGCATTAAGGTTAAGTCATATTACTTTGATGAAGATTCAGGATTAAAAGCCTTAAAGTACGCACAGGATGCTATAAGATTTTACAATAGCTACATAGGCAAGTACCCGTATAAAGAGTACAGCGTAGTAGAATCGGATTTTTACATGGGTGGGATGGAGTATCCAAATTTGGTGTTTATATCAAAAGATCTCTATTCAAAAGACAATTTGTTTAATTTAGAATACGTTATAGCACATGAGACAGCTCACCAGTGGTGGTATGGCGTCGTTGGGAATAATGAGGTAAGGGAAGCGTGGCTTGATGAAGGGCTTACAGAGTATACGACGATAATGTACATTGAGCGGTATTACGGAAAAGCCACTGCAGATGCGGTATTTAAATCCATAATTTCAGGAGAATTTTATAAGTTTTCCAAGACCAACAAAGATGATGGAATGGTGAAGACATTAGGGCAATTTAAGGATTGGAATGATTACACTAATATCGTGTACAACAAAGGGGCAATGGTATTCAATGAACTTAGGAACCTTATAGGAGATGAAAAATTTAAAGAGGTCTTAGATAAGTACTATTCAGATTACAAATATAAAAATGCCACTACGCAGAACCTTATAGACGTAGTGGACAGTGTGACTGGAAAGGATACAGGAGGATTTTTCGAAGAATGGCTTGATTAATTTATAGTTTTTCTCTTAATCCTTATGTCATCTCCGTAGAAGTTTAAAAGTTTGAAATTCCCAAGTATTCTTGAACACAGTCTTTCTGGGTAAATATTCATTACTTCTGATAATGGCAAGTTTGTAGATATAATGAATTTCTTGTTGGCCAAAAGCCTTGCGTTGACGATGCTGAAGATTTCCTGGAGGCTGAATGGCGTAATAGGTTCAGTCCCCAGGTCGTCTATTATAAGCAAGTCGCATTCTCTAAGCAAATCTGTGTACTCGTAGTACGAATCATTGTCAGAATTCAACTTATTAAGTCTTAGTCCTTCCACAAGGTCTGGAGCTGTCCTGTATAGGACTACTTTGCCTTTGTCTAAAAGTTCTTTTGCAACGCAGTGGGAAAGAAAAGTCTTGCCAAGTCCAGAGTCCCCGTAAAAAAACAGGCTTTCCTTCTCCACATCAAAGTAGTCGATAAAGTCTTTGGCTACTTCTACTATGCTTTTAATGTTTTCCCTAGGAGACATTTTTCCTTTGTATGGTTTGTCTGAGTAAAGGTGATAGTCAAAGTTGTCAAAGTTTTCGATCTTAGTTATTTCTTCTATGCTGGACTGCTTGTAGTATAGATTGATAAGTTTTTGTTCGAAACACCTGCACCTTTTGTTGTTTACAAAACCTGTATCTTTGCAAATGTTGCATTCATATTCTTGCTCCATGTACGTTTCAGGATAACCATTAAGCTTAAGAAGTCCAGCTTTTTCCTTTTTCAAATAGATAAGCTTATGCCTTAAGTTTTCTAAAAATTCTTTTTGGTTTTGGGGATTTAGAAAAATGGCTTTTGATATTTCGATGCCGATTTCTTTTATTTTATCGTCTATTTGAGATATCTGCGGTATCTTTCTGTAGACTTCTTCCCGCCTACTGAGGGCTTCTTTCAAGGACTTGTCCCTCAACATGTCGTATTCCCTTAAAACCTCTTGAACCAAGTTATTCACCAAATTCACCTCTTGAATGAGCTAAAAGTTTCTTTTCCAGCTCGTCTACATCGTATGTCCTCTGAGAGTATCCATTGAAGTAATTTTTAGGGACTTTGTAGTTGGGAGTAGTCTTTTTAGTGTATGGTTTTTTCTTTATTTTGTCTAAGTCATTTACAGTTCTTATGCCGTCGTTGTACCAATTGATGAGTATCTGATTGATGTACGGAAAACTGGGTTCGTTTATCTTTAAGACGCATTCGTCACACGCTTTTATGATGACATCGACATCAAAGCCTAAATCGTCCATCCACCTGTCCATCATGGCTTTGTGGGCTTCCATCACATCGTCATCTTTTAATCCCAGTGCTCTTAAGATTTTTTTGTACCTTATCCACTTTTCGCTTTCCGATTTTAAGTATGCTTCTACATCAAGCGCTGTCTTAAGCCCTGCATCATGCCATGCAATTGCTACCTTTTCCATGTACTTAAGAGACGTCTTGTTTTTTGACACACAGTAACTTATAAGCATTGTCAAAATCTCCAGAGAGAATCCATACTCATCAACCCAGCTTAGGTAAGTGTTCATCTCAGTTGGTGAAAGAGGTCTGCCTATCATTTTTTCTACCGTTTCAAACATCTGCTTGACTTCAGTATCGTCAATCGACAATGTGTGTACATCATCAGATTTTTTGACAAGTGGAAGATATTCTATGTAATATTCGTTGTCAGAATACCTAAGCCTAATTACGCCAGATCTTTCCCAGAATTTCAAAGCTTTGTCTATGTCATTTTCTGACATAAAAAGCTTATCTGCCATTTCTTCCATTGAGAAGCTTTGGTTGTAATATGAATATTTAAGTCCTAAAAGGTATACTTTTACGTATTCACCTGGTGCTTCTAACATATAATGATTTATAAAAAAATTGCTAACGGGGGTGCTTCCCATATCATCAAAATCATTAGAAAAATTACATCTGCTCATGTACACCACCTCAAGTTTAATTATAACACGATGTGTCATAACCATCAATTTAAAAGAATATAATATATATTACGACAAATTTGTCTATTTTTTAAGTTTGATATGCATAAAATTTGCAAAAAAACAAAAAATAATAACGCATTTTTGTATGCAATCTATGCGCAAATGAAAGGAGAAGACGATGGATAACGAAGATAAGTCAAACCCTTTTAGTTGCAACTTAATCAAAAAAGTTTCAATTAAAAGGCGATTTATATTAACTGCCACTTTGACGATTTTGTTTGCCGTAGTTTTCTACATTGGCATCGACAAAAGTGCATTTTTTAGTACGGAAGATCAAAGCTTAAATCATTTTGCATATAGCGTAGAACAGGGAAGATTTGTGCGCAT
Source organism: Thermoanaerobacterium xylanolyticum LX-11 (assembly GCF_000189775.2). Taxonomy (NCBI): domain Bacteria; kingdom Bacillati; phylum Bacillota; class Clostridia; order Thermoanaerobacterales; family Thermoanaerobacteraceae; genus Thermoanaerobacterium; species Thermoanaerobacterium xylanolyticum. Next base: position 2,450,942 of record NC_015555.1, on the reverse strand, counting down.
TGATAGACCCACAGCGATTGTAGTTGACGGCTTTAATGTAGTGACGCTAAAGAATAGAGAAGACGCATTGTGGGTACTTAATGATATCCTTGACAAGTACAAAAACGGGTCTATGAAAGTCTATTTCAAAAATGATGTGAAACTGGTTGAGGTAGATAGCCCTGCAGTTAAAATCGAGACAGTTGGAGAAGCCTTAAAAAAGCTGGAAGGTGATGATGTTGAGACTTACACTGTAAAAGACCATGACACTCTTTGGTCAATCTCGAGAAAATTTAGCATCTCGTTAGACGACATATATAAATTAAATCCTATGGTTACCACTACAATTTTTAAAGGGCAGATTTTAAAAGTAAAAGAGCTTAAACCTGTTTTGACTGTAGTATCAGAGAGAAAAATCGTGTACATGGATGACATTCCGCATGAAACCGTTTATCAAAAAGATGGTGACATGTTTGCCAACGCTTCCAAAGTTGTAGCAAATGGAGAAGATGGTGTCAAAATAGTTACTGCCGTTTTGAAGTATTACAATGGGCAAATATCCGAAAAAGATGTGATAAACGAAGAGGTGGTAAAAGATCCAGCAGATGAGATTGTATCTGTAGGGACTAAGAATCTTTCAACTGCAATCGCTCTTGATTATCCAATACGAGGGCATATAGTGATAACGTCCAGGTACGGGCAAAGGTGGGGAAGACTTCATGCAGGCATAGATATAGCAGCATCTATGAATGATCCTATATATGCAGCGGATGGAGGTACTGTCGTATTTGCAGGATGGGAAAATGGTTATGGAAATCTTGTTGAGGTCGATCATGGAAACGGATATGTGACGTACTATGGCCATGCCAGCAAGCTTTTGGTGAAAAAGGGAGACAAGGTTAATAAAGGACAGGAAATCGCCTTAGTGGGTATGACAGGAAATACTACAGGACCACATGTTCACTTTGAAGTCAGAAAAAATGGTGTGCCAGTAAACCCTATGATGTACTTAAAATGAGAGCCGAAATACGGCTCTTTTTTGTTCCTTAAATTTACTTTGCAATGTGCTTGACATTGGGTTATAATGTAATTGTATTACCTCATATATTTAAGTATATACATATTTTTAGTATTTTGTGAGGTGATACACTATGAAGAAAAATAAAATCATTGTGGCGATTGTTTTTATTGCTTTTGTGTTGGCTTTATTGTTTAATGAAAGCATATTGACAAAGGCATATCCGGTTTATAAGGTGATTGGCAAAGACAAGATTGAAGAAAGCGTAAAAAATTTTAAGACTAAGGAAAGCAAACATTTTATTGTTAGATATCAAGATTCAGATAGCAAATACGTTTCGCTTATCATAGATACGGCTGAAAAGCACTATTATGGCGTCATAAAAGATTTAGGATATGCACCTAAAGATAAGTCGGTTATCATAGTTTATAGCAATCCTGATGAAATGAATAAGGACTTTTCCCTTGCAAAAGGAGAAAATGCCATGGGAATATATTTAAACGGTGTAATAAGCATAGAATCTCCAGCCCTTTGGATACCTTCAGGGCAGGATGTGACGAAAGTTTTTCAATACGAAGGTCCTGTTGTCCATGAGTTTACGCATCTTGTTGTAGACGACATCGCTAAAGGCAATTATCCGACGTGGTTTACAGAAGGCATAGCCCTTTTAGAGGAGTACAGACAAGATGGATACGAATGGGGCAAAGACTTAAGCTATAATGGGAAACCATATACTTTTGACCAATTGGAAAACAATTTTGACTCACTTGATGAGATGTTGGCGTATAAAAGGGCTTTTCAGGTGACAAAGGCCATAAGCGATAAATTTGGCATGGAGACTATAAGAGAGATGCTTAGAGATTTAGGAAGCGGAATGAGTATAGAGTCAAGCTTTTACAAAGAGACTGGCTTAAAGCTTGATACATTTGTCAACAATGTTAAGGGGTGATGGCATTTGAGCAGAATCCTGATAGTAGACGATGAAAAGCCAATTGTCGAGATCTTGAAGTACAATTTAGAAAAAAATGGATACAGCACGATAGAGGCATATGATGGGGAGGAAGGTCTTAAAATGGCTCAAGAGAAAAATCCTGACCTTATCCTCCTTGACGTCATGCTTCCAAAAATGGACGGTTTTACAGTTTTAAGGATATTGAGGCAGACTATGACTACACCCATATTGATGCTTACGGCAAAGGAAGAGGAAGTAGACAAAGTATTGGGATTGGAACTGGGTGCCGACGACTATGTGACGAAGCCTTTTTCTATGAGAGAGCTTATTGCCAGGGTAAAAGCTAATTTAAGAAGAAGCGGTATAAGCAATGGTGAGACTATGTCAAATGTTTTAAGTGTAAATAGCTTAAACATCGATTTGTCAAAATACAGAGTAGAGAAAAATGGAAAACCCATCGAGCTTACATCGAGAGAGTTTGACCTTTTAAAATTTTTGGTAGCCAACCGAGGGCTTATATTTTCGCGAGAGATGCTTTTAGAAAAGGTTTGGGGTTATGAATACTTTGGCGATGTAAGGACGGTGGATGTTACAATAAGGCGACTTAGAGAAAAAATTGAGGATGATCCGGCAAACCCAAGGTATATACATACCAAAAGAGGGGTTGGTTATTATTTTAGCGAAGAAAGTGAACTATAAAAGCATACAGTGGAAGATAATACTCATATATGGCCTTTTGATACTGGTGGCGATGGAGATAATATGGGTATACCTTTTCAAATCTTTAGAAAATTATCACATGACGAATTTCGAAAACTACATTGAAGCACAGGCTACAGGCATCGCCTTCACATTGAAAGACAACATGAATTCCAAAACAAGTTTAGACAATATAATAAACATGTATTTAGGACCTAATGCCTACATAAAATACTTATACATACTTGACAAATACGGCAATATCTTAGCCAGTTCTACAGGAGAAAAAGGTAAGATGTTGACACCTGCAGTCATAAAAGCATTGTCTGGCAAACAGGGGATGGAGACTACAAATGACAACAATTCAAACGGCAAATTGAGAAGCATTGCCATGCCTGTAGTTGACAGCGATGGGAAAATATCAGGAGTTGTATATGTTAGCGGTTCTTTAAAAAGCGTATACGATACACTGTCTGATGTGAATTTCATCTTATTAAGTGCAACATTTATAGCGGTGATAATAACCGTCATTTTAGGATATATATTAGCAAAGACCATCACAGATCCCATAAAAGAAGTGACGAAGTACGCTAAAGAGATGGCGGAAGGAAATTTCGACGTTCACATAAACATAAGATCTGATGATGAGATAGGCAAACTTGGCAGCATGTTTAACTTCATGTCTAAAAGGCTTAAGACTACTCTAAATGAGATGGAAAATGAGAAAAGCAAAGTAGAAGCCATAATAAGCTATATGTCAGATGGAGTAATTGCGACAAATGACTTAAATAGGATCATACTTTTTAATGATGCTGCAGAAAAAATGATAGGCGAAAAGTTAGCTATGGATGAACCTATAGAGAAGATAGCCCAAGGACAGCTAAAAAACACTGAAAGCCTTATTTTCTGTAATGGCAAGATTTTAAAGTCGTTTGTAAGCCCTATAAAAGTAGACAAAAACATAGATGGCAATGTATTTGTGCTGCACGACATAACAGAGCAGCAAAACCTTGATAACATGAGAAAAGAGTTTGTGGCAAATGTTTCACATGAATTGAGAACTCCTCTTACAACCATAAAAAGCTACACAGAGACCCTTCTTAATGACGGTGTTGACGATGAAATGAGGAACAGGTTTTTGTACATAATAGATAAAGAAGTTGATAGAATGACGAGGCTGGTGAAAGATCTTCTTCTTTTATCAAGGATGGATTCAAATGGAAAGTTAAATTTAACTGAGGCAAATCTCAATGAATTTGTGGAAGAAGTTTTGTACAAAATAAAGATAGAGGCACAGAAGAAAAATCAAAAGCTGTTATTCTGTGCAGGAGAAGAAAAAAGAAATGTAAATATAGATAAAGACAAGATGGAACAAGTGATTTTAAACATAGTTTCAAATTCTATAAAGTATACGAATCCGGGTGGATATGTGAGAGTTTTTACAAAATACCTTGACGATTACGCATATATAGTCGTTAATGACAATGGGATTGGCATACCCAAAAAGGATCTTCCGAGGATATTTGAGAGGTTTTACAGAGTTGACAAGGGAAGGTCAAGAGAGCTTGGAGGAACTGGCCTTGGCCTTGCCATTGCAAAAGAGATCGTCACCGCTCATGGAGGAGAGATAAATATAGAAAGCGAAATTGGAGTAGGCACTACTGTAACCGTAAAACTTAAGTATTAGTCAAACCGTAACTATATTTTAATATTTGTGTAACATTGTTGTAATAATGATGCTCTATAATCAAGATATAGAATAATGGTTATATTAGGTATCATGTGCAAAATTTTATATATTTATGTCAGTTTATGATGAGGAGTGGTACTTTTGAAAAAGGTTTTAGCCCTTGTTATTGCCACGATGATGTTTATGATATTTTTTATGACTTACGGGTTTGCCGATGATTTGATCACCGTCAAATCAGATATAAGCGATGTCACCACAAACAACAAATACTTTGTCATATCAGGCAATGGGCAGCCAGATACTTACGTGGAGCTTATATTAAATGATAGTTTAAATGACAAGTGGGTTATAGGAGATACTGGTCTTTTTGCCAAGCTTATAACGTTGGCTTTAGGGGACAACTACGTAACTTTAAAGGCTGTCAAAGACGGACAGGTGCAGGTGGTAAAGGGTCATATAGTATTGCAAAGCAACAATGGCATTATCCAGATTACGGTTGATACGTTGGAAGGCTTGTGGAATAAGCTTTTTAAATAAAGCGGTGCGATTATGAAAGAGCATATTAAGACTGCTGTACTCATATTGCTTGTTTCTACAAGCCTTTATTTTAGTTACACACTTTGGACATCTTTTCCTCAGAAAAGCTTTTTTATGACCAAGTCTACACCAGTAAGTGTAGATATATCCGATATATTGAGGCCTTCTTCTATCATTGTAGAGTCAAGCGGCACATTTATGGATGTAACGTCGTCAAACGATATAAATTCAGTGTGGATGAATACGGTAAAGATTTTAAAAGAGATTAAGAATACAACACTTTTACAACTTTCTAAGAATGACTTAAACCGAAAAGGGGATTTTGTGCATATTTATTTTGGGAAGGGCATAACAGAGGATTTGTTTAAAAATGCCCTAAAATTAAATGATTCACCTATCTTGAAAATAGGGCAAGACACTTTGATAAAAGAGATAATCATAAAATTAGGTGTAAAACCTCAGATCATCTTTACGGATTACAGCAGTTATTATGCCATAGATCTTAAAAATTCCAGCTATTTTTTAAGCCTTATAAGCAAGCAATTTCAAAGCTCTATAAATTATTCTATTACTACCGCAGGCGATGTATACAGCGAAAACAAATTTGCAGTAAAAAGTTTTCCATTAAAAAGATATGTAAGTAGAGGCTTTGAAAATGACACCGTATATAGGACTATTACCAAAAATGTGTTTGTTAATATATCTGTAGTGCGGGAGATAAAAGAAAACAGTGGTTCGTACATATACACCGATGGTGTAAGAGGATTAAGGCTTTACCAAAATGGATTAATAGAGTATTTTGATACAACTACCACATCGTCAAAATTAACTTTAGGTAGAGTAGAGTCTTTAGATAAAGCAGTGGAATTCATAAAAACCTTAGGCATAGATGAGAAAAATGTTTACTTGACAGGCGTCAGTGGCAGCGGTGGAGATTACAGCTTTGCCTTCAATTACGATTATGATTACCCTATGTATGTACTGAGAAACGGTGATATCAAAGACCCAATTTATGTATTTGTATCAAATGGGACAATTAAATCTGCGATTGTAAACTATATGAATATTTACTACGCAGGTCAGTACAATGGCGGATTTTACGATATAGGCAAACTTTTGAAGGACCACAAAATAGATGACGTACAGTTTGTAGATATGGTGTATGTTTTTGATGGCAATGAGCTTATACCTGCTTGGCATGTAAAAACTCAGGCAAATGAGTATTTTTTCAGCGCTTTAGATGGGAAAATAATGTGATGATGGTGTTTTAATATGGACTGGTCAAAAGCAAAAACGATCTTGATTATTATATTTGCTGTGCTAAATTTAATACTTTACATGGGAAACTTAAGTATAGCAGAAACTAATAATTCTGTTCCATCTTCTTTTGATATGAGCAAAATGAAGGAGATTTTAAGAGAAAACAATATTGTTGTTAATGCTAAGATACCTTACGATTACAATCCTATGCCTATGCTTCTGGTAAAGCTTAAAAGCTACAGCAAAGCATACATAGATGAAAATTTTTTAAAAGGCTTAAAGTACGTATCAAATGGCGATGGTTCTCTTTACACATTTACTAATGGTTCATTAGAAGTTAAAAACGGCTTTTTATATTTTCAGGTTAAAGACGAAAAGTTTGCCAAAATGAATAGTGATGAAGCTTTTCGCTACATAACATCCTTTGTAAATGACAAGAAACTTAAAGAGGAGTATTCCATTTTAAGGCAGTACATAGATGGTGATAAATACACTGTTGAATATACAGAAAAATACAATGGGGTTAATGTCGATGTAAGCTACATGAAAGGTGTCATATCAGGCGATACATTTTCCTTTGAATCGACGTGGCTCATACCTTTAAGAGAAGAAAATGACAAAAAGGAGATCATACCTCCAATAAGCGCACTTTTAAAGCTTTTAGATGTGAATGAAGGCAGTAAAAGCGTCGTAGTAAGAGACATAAGACCAGTTTACTATTTTAGCTGGAGAAATGCTGATACCGGCGAAGCAATACCTACGTGGAGGATAACGACGGAAAACACGGTGTACTACATAAATGCGTATACAGGTAATTTTGAAGAGAGGTAAAAATTACCTCTCTTTTTGCGTAAGATGTTTTCGTAAAAATGCTTGTAAAATTGTTGAAATTGTATTAAAGTATATATGTATGATTGTGAAGTTTTTTAGATTCTGTGAAGGGAAGATTAAACAGTGGATAAGTTTGTTATAAATGGAGGAATACCTCTTAAAGGAACAGTTGAGATTAGTGGGGCGAAAAATTCTGCTGTTGCCATACTTCCTGCTGCTCTTTTAGCAGATACTCCCAGTAGTATTGACAATTTGCCAGATATAAACGACATAGAACTGCTTAGCAAAATGATTCAATATCTTGGTGGAAAAACCATCAAAAAAGAGCATGAGATTACGATAGACCCTGAAGGCATCAATTCATTTTGTCCGCCGCATGAGTTGGCAAGCCAGATGAGGGCTTCATACTATCTTATAGGTGCTCTTTTAAGCAGGTTCAAAGAGGCCGCTATAGCCATGCCTGGTGGATGTAACATAGGTGTGAGGCCAATCGATCAGCATATAAAGGGGTTTGAAGCGTTAGGTGCAAAAACGACTATAGAACACGGAATAATAAGGGTAAAAGCAGATAAGTTAGTGGGGAATCATATATATTTTGACGTTGTAAGTGTAGGTGCTACTATAAATTTGATGTTGGCTGCCTGTAAAGCTGAAGGCACTACAATACTTGAAAATTGTGCAAAGGAACCTCATGTCGTTGATGTAGCAAACTTCCTAAATGCAATGGGTGCTAATATAAAAGGCGCTGGTACAGACACCATAAAAATCATTGGAGTAGACAAGCTTCATGGCTGCAGGCATACAGTAATCCCTGATCAGATAGAAGCTGGGACGTACATGGTGGCTGCAGCAGCAACACATGGGGATGTCATCGTAAAAGGCATAATACCGAAGCACTTAGAGTCTATAATTGCGAAGATGTCTGAAATGGGTGTGAAAATCGAGGAGTATGATGAAGAACTGAGAGTTACCACAGATGGCAGGTTAAAAAGAGTAGACATTAAGACGCAGCCGTATCCAGGTTTTCCTACAGATATGCAACAACTTATGGCGGTATTATTGGCTCTTGCGGATGGGGTCAGTGTTATAACCGAAAATGTGTATGAAGGCAGGTTTAAATACTTAGATGAACTTAAGAAGATGGGTGTCAATGCAAAGGTGGAAGGCCGCATAGCTGTCATAGAAGGAACTCAAAAGCTTACTGGCGCACCGCTTACAGCTACTGATTTAAGGGCTGGGGCAGCTATGGTGATAGCTGGTCTTGCTGCCAGCGGCACTACAGAGGTTAAGAATATCTACCATATCGACAGAGGATATGAGTCGATGGAGAAAAAACTGCAAAAATTAGGCGCAGACATAAAAAGGGTAAAATAAGTCCTCATTAGGACTTATTTTTGTACATAAATTAGAATAAATCACCTCATAATACACATGATAATTATGAGGTGATATGATGCAAAGCGGCGATGATAGAAATGCAAAAAGACCGTCTTATCTTATGACAGTCGTAATAATAGCTGTGATTACATCACTTGTTTTTACATACATTGCTCCAAAATTTCTGTGGGGGAAGGTGATACCTCTACCGTACACCAATACTGCTCCGCTGAAAAAAGAAGTTATAATACCTAAGGCAGAACCTTCTACGATAGCAGAAGCTGTAGCCAAAAAAGACACACAGGCTGTCGTAGGGATATCATCTATTGAGTATGAAAGGCAGTATTACGTGTTGGAAAAACAAGTAGAAGGCGTAGGCTCTGGATTTATTGTGGACAAAAACGGATACATTATTACAAATAACCATGTGGCAAGTCCAGAGTCAAAGAAACTTACCATCTATTTAAGCGATGGAAGTACGCTACCTGGAAAGGTTTTGTGGTCTGATTCCACATTGGATCTTTCGGTTGTCAAGATAAACGCCAAAAATCTTCCAACCATACCTTTGGGAGATTCAGATAAGGTTCAAGTTGGTCAGACGGTGATAGCCATAGGCAATCCTTTAGGGCTTCGCTTTGAAAGGACAGTGACATCTGGCATAATAAGCGCGTTAAATAGAAGTCTGCCATTAGAAGAAAATAACAAACAAAAAATCATGGAAGATTTGATACAGACAGATGCATCGATAAATCCCGGCAATAGCGGTGGTCCTTTAGTGGATGCTCAAGGAAATGCAATAGGCATCAATACGGCGAAAGTAACGACAGCGGAAGGATTGGGCTTTGCCATACCAATCAATATTATAAAGCCTATCATTAAAAAAGTGATTACAACAGGTACATTTAAAGCACCTTATTTAGGAATAGTAGGGTACGATAAAGAGATAGCCAGCTATATAAATGCAGATATAGTTATAGCGGAAGGGATATACGTTGCTGACATAGATCCTGCAGGGCCAGCAGAAAAAGCTGGTATCAAAAAAGGATATATACTTTTAGAGGTTGATGGTAAACCTGTTGATACAATGGTGCAGCTTAAAACTGTAATATATTCAAAAAATATAGGTGACAAAGTAAGTGTGAAATACAGGACATTGACGGGGAATATCGGGATGACTACAATAACGTTAGGAAAATGAGGAGAATATTGTTATGTATGTTGTTTGTGAAAAACATTTGGAGGATGCCATTGAAGAGTTTGTAGATGTATATGAGCAACCGCCAGATATATACATGCTTGACGATGTATCATTTACTGATTGGTTGGCACCTCATAAGTGCGATTTTTGCGATGACATTCCTAAGTATCTTGTCGTATAATGGAGGGAGAATTTTGAATATAGACGTAATTGCAGTTGGAAAGATAAAAGAGAGATTTATAGAAGATGGAATACAGGAATACGCCAAAAGATTGAAGCCATACTGCAATATAAACATAACTGAAGTAAACGATGAAAAAGCCCCTGAAAGCTTAAGCGATAAAGAAAAAGAAGCCATTATGTTAAAAGAAGGCTCTAAGATCATCGATAAGATCAGAAAAGGAAGCTTTATAATATCCTTATGCATAGAAGGTAGACAAATGGATTCGGTAGAATTTGCCCGCTATATAGAAGATGTCATGACGGCGGGCAATTCTAATATAACATTTGTGATAGGAGGATCATTAGGCTTACACGACGATATAAAATCTATGTCGGATCTAAAGCTATCATTTTCAAAGATGACATTTCCACACCAGCTCATGCGGCTTATATTAGTAGAACAAATTTATAGGGCATTCAAGATAATGAAGGGTGAGACGTATCATAAGTGAGGCTTTTCACATCTGTAAACATACAACAGTGTTTTTTTGCTTTTTGGCTATATATAGCGCCTTATCAGCTATTATAACAATATCTATAGCACTTACTTTATAATTTGTAACTGCCACACCTACAGAAACTGTAACAGTAACATTCGTTTTAAAAAAATGTTTTTCCACCGCTTTTTTAATTCTCATTGCTACCACTTCTGCTTCATTGTAATTTGTATTAGGCATAATTATAGCAAATTCTTCTCCTCCATACCGATAAGCAGTATCACTCTTTCTTATATTTGCTTTTAGAATATCTGCTAATTCTGCAAGTACAGCGTCACCTGTTACATGTCCATATGTATCATTAATTAATTTAAAATTATCGACATCACAAATCAAAAGAGCTAAATTAGCCCTACCTCTTAAACGCTTTAATTTATCCGATAAAATATAGTCAAAATATTTCCTGTTGTATAAACTGGTTAGCTTGCCTATTCTTGCATTGTTTTTAAGTACATATGTATAAATACTTATTGTAATGCAAATAAAGAACTGTATTAGTATAAAAACAATACTATTAGCAGTATAGTAAGTAATTAGAGTAATTAAAAATGATAAAATGATGACATAAAAATCTATAATTTTCAATTATATCACCTTTCCCCTATACACTTTTATACAAAATTATAAGGCAATTATATAAAAAAGTAAACTATTAAGCAATAAAAATATGTGCGTTTTAGTTTATTTATAAAGTTTGTAATACAGAATAATATATATATGTATTAAATTTTTGTGGAAGTTGAGTGAATATAAAGGTGAATGGTGATTTTGATTTAAAAAAAGTAGGAATGCGCATAAGAGCAGAAAGAGAACGAATAGGATTAACGAGAGAGCAGTTTGCAGAAGCAGTAGGCGTTTCTGCTATGTATATTGGGCATATAGAGCGTGCTCAACGAGTAATGAGTTTAAAGACATTTGTACGTATTGCAAAGAGTCTTCATGTAAGTACAGATTATCTTTTATTCGGGATAGGGGAAGCGGAAAATAAAAATAACGATGGAAAAGAAGATGCGCTAATAGAATTGCTTAATAAATGTACTGACAGGGAACGTAAAATTGCAGAAGAAATATTAAAACTTTTGGTTACATATATAAAATAGTCAAGGTGCAGTTACTACACAATAGCATCTTATTTTTTTGTATCTTTTATTAAAGATTTAAACATATAGTGATGCTATAGAGTTTTAAAACATGCGTGATTTTACATGTGCTTTTGTGCAGTTGACATAAAGTATATGTGTATTAAAATTCATGTAAGAAGGTGTATAATTTGTGCATACAAATATTGTTATAGATGATAAGCTTATTAAAGAAGCCTTAAAGATAACTGGGATAAAAGCAAAGGAAGAAATTGTCAATGTAGCTTTACTTTTATCCAAGTGCTGCCTTTACCTCTACCAAAATTAATTATTAAACCCTCTTTTTTAAGGTCGTTTAGTACCTTTCTAATTGTAGAGTCGGAGGCATTACTAAATCTATTTCGTAAGTCGCTTATTGTAAAATCTCCATCAATATTTTCAAGAATTTCTTTTCTAATGTCGTAGTAAATTCCACCTGTAAAGTCATTCTTCGTTTGATAATCTGATATTTCTTCTGCGACTACATCAGGTATTGATTCGCTTTCGTGTGATATAATGGCTTGGAAAAACCTTAATGTCCATTCATTAGCCAATTTTCTATTGCCTGCAAAGATTACTTGAAATTTTGGATGAAATGCAAAAATCTCAGCTATCACCTTTGACATATACGATGGCGTATAGACGCCTAATTTGTAAGGGTTTAAGTAATCAGAATAGTTGGCTTCAATGACAAGAGCCGAATGCTTGTATTTTTCCAATTCACCCAGCTTCTGATGCAAAATTGGCAAATTAGCCATGTCGGCTCTAAAGTTTTCAAAACTTTTTCTTTCTACGACGGCTTCTATTTCGTTATTGTAAAACAATGCGTAATCACCTGCTGGCAACTGCACTCTTTCAACAATGCAATTGTTAAATTTCCAGGGATATTTTTCATTTGCATCAATTAATATGTGAAGATTATTGTTTCCTTTTGCAGTCAATTTAACACGAGGCTTGTGCTCCTTTAAGCCTTGCTGTGTTCTCCAAAATATCTGTTCGTATTCCCCTTCTTTATTCTTGTATTTCTTTTTAAGAAAGAGAAATTCACATCTTTTATTTACACCACGATCTAAAACTACAGATAGACGCTTCCCATATCGATCAATTGATATAATTGGAACTTTTTCAATGACTTCATAATCATTGGATTGTTCATTGGTATCTTTAAGGCAAAATATCTGACTTCCAGCACCAGGCCATTTATTCTGCACAAACAGCGATAAAAGCACCGTATCGTCTTTTTTGATACTAAGCCTGTATGGAAATTTATCGCTTTTTGTTGATTCAAGTACCCATAAAAGATTGCTCATAATGACCCTTTCCTAAATATGATTTTATTACATATCTATTTTATTATAAGAAGGAGGTCATTACAACTTTTTTATACAATTAATGCCATTTTAGTACGAAAGTATTAAAAAAATTAGTACTTTTGATCAATTGACATATTTATAAATTGGATATATTATGAAATAAGAGATTTACCGGTAAGTTCTCGAATGTAAGAATTGGATTTTAATCGAGTATAATTAAAAACGATTTTTTATTACTGCTGATCAAAGAAAGTACAGATATAAATTGTAGAGCCTTTAATATGCGCTTTTAAAAATATAAGTTATAGCATGTAATAAAGCCAAAGATTTACTGATAATGTTTGCGAAATATTTTCTTTTGTAAATGATGGACCACAGATTGGCTCTCCCATATTAGGCGATTTTACGGTTAGACTAAAGTAAAAACAATTCAAAGATAAACAGATAAAGGCCTTTCATTTTAGCGAGGGGCCTGTATTATGGTGATATATATTTGGTGGTGGTATGATTGAGAAAAATGATATATATATTGGCATTTATCGCTGTGGCTTTGTTTATCGTCATAGCTTTTGACTTATCAAATGTCTATTCTCAGAAAGAAACTAAAGATACAAACGTTAACAATGTTTTAGTAAAGACAATACAATTAAAATATGGACATATAGATGTGTCGCATGACCATGTCAATATTTCTAAGCCAAAGTTGGATTCCGATGGATTTTCAAGGATTGAGGTTTATGACAAAAATAGTGGAAAATTCATTGAAGCTTATGGCGTAAAAGAAGAGCCTTTAGATGTATCGAGTTATACTAATAAAGTATCAAAAGTGACAATTTACAAAGAGCGCAAAGATTATTCTGCAGTAACAAGGCTTTACGTGGTTTTGACAGTTTATTCTGACAGCTTAAGACAGATAAAAAGCATCGATAAGACGTATTGGCAGAAAGTCGATGATGGCGATTGGCAGTTGAAAAATCCACATGCAGTTGCGATTTCTACAACTGGCATCTTTCCTTCAAAGGAAATTGAGGCAAGCGGTACCGCAACGATAGAAATGAAAGCTAATATATTTACGGTAGGTATCTTAAATAAGTCTGGGTTTAATGTTTTTCAATCAGGTGAAAATGGATATTATTTAAGAAAGACAGTAGAGTTGGGCTTTAGATACAGCTTGGTTTAATATCTTAATAGAAATTTTGTTTTTAAACTAAATAGTGCTAATATAATTTTTAAGAAGTATTCAAAAGTAAATCTATCTGTTATATAATAATTACAATACATATATTTGAAGGAGAAATTGAAGTGAATAGAAATTTGCACTATTTAGGAGTAGATGTAGGTTCTACTACGGCCAAAATAGTTATCTTAAATGAAAATGATGAGATAATCTATAGTAGATATGAGCGGCACTTATCCAATATAAAAGATACTATTGTAAACTTGATAGATGATGCGTATTCTAAAATCGGAGACCTTGTTGTATCTGCTGCTGTAACAGGTTCTGGCGGTATGGCAGTAGCTGAATGGCTTAATATGCCGTTTGTGCAGGAAGTGATTGCAGGTACTAAGACAGTGGAGAGGTTTTTCCCGGAAGTAGATGTTGTCATAGAATTAGGCGGCGAGGATGCTAAGATTACATACTTTGACGGCACTATTGAGCAGAGGATGAATAGCAGTTGCGCTGGTGGCACAGGTGCTTTTATAGACCAGATGGCATCACTATTAAAGACTGATGCTTTGGGTCTAAATGAGCTTGCCAAGAATTACAAAGTCATATATCCAATAGCTGCAAGGTGTGGCGTTTTTGCAAAGACAGATATTCAGCCTCTTTTAAATGAGGGAACCGCAAGAGAAGATATAGCAGCATCAATTTTTCAAGCAGTTGTAAACCAGACAATAAGTGGTCTGGCCTGTGGCAGGCCTATAAAAGGCAACGTGGCATTTTTGGGTGGGCCTTTATATTTCCTTCCAGAGTTGAGAAAGAGATTTATTGAAACATTGAACTTGAAAGATGAAGAAGTTATTGTTCCTGAAAATTCTCAATTGGCAGTTGCAATAGGTGCGGCACTTTCTGCAAATAATGGTGAAATAACTACATTAAAAGATCTAAGAGATAAAGTACATACGATTCCATACAAAGTGAAAAATGACGTGGAGAGATTAAGACCGCTATTTGTAGACGAAAATGAGTACAATGAATTTAAAGATAGGCACAAAGGCATTGATGTTTTAAAGAAAGACATAAAAGATGCTAAAGGGGGTCTTTTCTTAGGAATAGATGCCGGTTCTACTACTACAAAGTTAGTTGTGATAGATGAGGATGGTGCAATTGTCTATTCTTATTACGGCAGTAATGAAGGAAACCCTCTAAATTCTGTTATAAAAGTTCTTTTAGATATATACGAAAAGATGCCTGAAGGTGCATTTATAGCTAATTCTACTGTAACAGGATATGGCGAAAACCTTATTAAAGCAGCTTTGATGGTAGACATAGGGGAGATAGAGACAATCGCTCATTACAAGGCGTCAGAGCATTTTTTGCCTGGTGTCGACTTCATACTTGACATAGGTGGGCAAGATATGAAGTGCATAAGGATAAGGGACGGAATAATCGACAGCATAATGCTAAATGAAGCATGTTCATCAGGGTGTGGCTCATTTTTAGAGACATTTGCATCATCTCTAAATATGTCAATTGATGAGTTTACGAAAGCCGCACTGGCAGCTCAAAACCCAGTTGATTTAGGTTCTCGCTGCACTGTCTTTATGAATTCAAGGGTGAAACAGGCACAGAAGGAAGGAGCATCATTAGGAGATATATCTGCAGGGCTTTCATACTCTGTTATAAAAAACGCTTTGTATAAAGTCATAAAGATAAGAGATCCGAAAGAGTTGGGAGAAAAGATAATCGTTCAAGGCGGGACATTTCTCAATGATGCCATACTAAGAAGCTTCGAGCTAATAACAGGCAGAAACGCCGTTAGGCCTCAGATTGCAGGGCTAATGGGTGCATACGGTGCAGCTCTTATCGCAAAGGAAAGGTACAGTGGTGGAGTCAGTACAATATTTACGAAAGACAAGCTTGAAAGTTTTAGTGTGGAAGTGTCAAGCGGCAGGTGCAATAAATGCACAAACAGATGCCTTTTAACTATAAATAAATTCAATGACGGCAGAGTATTTGTATCTGGAAACCGTTGTGAAAGAGGAGCAGGAAAAGAGATAACTAACAACGATATACCAAACCTCTACGACTATAAATACAAGAAAATATTCGGATACAAGCCATTAAGCGAAGACGAGGCGTATAGAGGTACCATTGGCATGCCGAGAGTTTTAAACATGTATGAAAACTATCCTTTGTGGTTTACATTTTTCACAAGGCTGGGATTCAGGGTCGTACTGTCTGACAGGTCGTCAAAGAAGCTTTATGAGTCAGGTATGGACACAATACCGTCTGACTCTGCATGCTATCCGGCAAAAATCGTCCATGGACACATAGTCAATTTGATAAATAAAGGCATAAAGACGATATTTTATCCATGTATACCTGTCGAGCAAAATGCTTATGAAGATGCAGACAATCATTACAACTGCCCCATTGTGTCGTCATACGCTGAAGTAATTAGAAACAACATGGATGTGCTGAAAGAAAAAGAAATCTTATTCTTAAGTCCATTTTTGGCTTTGGATGACAAAGAGAGGCTTGCTAAAAGGCTCTACGAGGAATTGAGAGTTTTCGGCGTATCAAAAAGTGAAGTGGAAGATGCCTTAAAAGAAGCTTTTGATGAAGATAAAAGAGTAAAAGACGATATAAGGAGAAAAGGCGAAGAAGTCTTAAAATATCTGCGAGATACGGGAAAAAGAGGAATAGTTCTTGCAGGCAGGCCCTACCATATAGACCCAGAGATAAACCATGGCATACCCGAGATAATAACGTCATTAGGTGTGGCAGTATTGACAGAGGATTCTGTAGCGCATTTAGGCAAACTTGAGAGAAAACTTAGAGTAGTTGACCAATGGATGTACCACACGAGGCTTTATGCGGCGGCAAGCTTTGTGGCTGACAGCGACAACTTAGAGCTTGTACAGATTACTTCCTTTGGATGTGGCATCGATGCTGTCACATCTGATCAGGTTCAGGAGATCTTAAGCTCACGGGAAAAGATATTTACGCTTATAAAGATAGATGAAGGTACAAATGTAGGCTCTATAAAGATACGCATAAGGTCATTGATAGCTGCTATCAATGAGAGAAAAGATGAGAAAAGAAGCAAGACTTCATATACGATGAAGAGAGTATTGTTTACGGACGAAATGAGGAAGAAACATACTATACTGGCACCGCAGATGTCGCCGATACATTTCCAATTTTTGCAGGAAGCCTTCAATGTATCGGGATACAATTTGGAAGTTCTTCCATCTATAGATAAACCGGCTGTCGAAGAAGGGCTTAAATATGTCAATAACGATGCGTGTTTTCCTTCTATAATAGTCGTTGGGCAGCTTATTGAAGCATTGAAATCTGGCAAGTATGATTTAAACAATACGTCTGTCATAATCACACAAACAGGCGGTGGCTGCAGAGCTACGAACTACATAGGTTTTTTAAGAAAGGCTTTGAAAGATGCAGGGTTTGAAAATATACCTGTCATATCATTGAACTTTGTTGGGATGGAGAAGAATCCGGGATTTAAGATAACACCGGGACTTCTCAATAAGGCATTTATTGGCCTCGTATATGGTGACCTTCTGCAAAATGTGCTGCTTAGGGTGAGGCCATATGAGAAAATACCTGGTTCTGCTAATAAACTTTACGAAAAATGGGTGGCTAAGTGTATAGAGTCTGTAAAAAGTGGGGATCTGAAGTTATTTAAGAGAAATGTCCATCAGATCGTTCAGGATTTTGAGAATCTTGAGATCAATAATGTTGTTAAGCCTAAAGTCGGTATTGTAGGGGAGATACTTGTGAAGTACCATCCTACCGCAAACAATAGTATTGTTGATGTGCTTGAAAAAGAAGGGGCAGAAGTGATACTGCCGAATCTTATAGATTTCTTGATGTTTATACTGGATCATGCAAATGAAAAGTATAAGTATTTGTCAGGCAGCAAGATAAGGCAAGTTTTACAAAATATCGGCATTGCAGGACTTGAGTTTTATCGAAAAGAGATGAGAAAGGCTTTAGAGAAAAGCAAAAGATTTATCTCTCCAAAGACTCTCAATGAGCTAAAGGAGTTGGCGTCACCTATAGTATCTCTCGGTAACATAACTGGCGAAGGTTGGTATCTTACTGCAGAGATGGTGGAATTATTAAAAGAAGGCATATCAAATATTGTCTGCATACAGCCTTTCGCATGCCTTCCAAACCACATAACAGGGAAAGGTGTTATCAAAGCCTTAAGGGAGCTTTATAAAGAAGCAAACATTGTGGCGGTTGATTATGATCCCGGTGCAAGTGAAGTAAATCAGCTAAATAGGATAAAGCTTATGCTGTCTGTGGCTTTCAAAAAATTAGAGAAAAGCAACGAAACATTGGAGCAAATTGCTGCCACCGAAAAAATATAGTTTTTTAGAATGTGGGCATCATAAATAGTACGGGAGGTTTTTATGAATGGATAAGATTTCTTATGGAGTGAAACTTATTAAAGATGGCTATAAACCGTACTATTTTAAGCCCAGCAAAAACATACCGGCGACATTTGATTCTAAGCTTACTCTCATATCAGAAGATGGTGACAAAAAGACTATTGTTTTTAACGGAATGGAAGTAAGCGCTGCTGACAAGGTGTTTATGGACTATTTTACCAGCGAGGAATAAGAAATATTTGGTTTTCATAAACAAAAGTATTGCATATTGTGATGAAACGTGGTATACTTTAATTCGTAGTTAAAAAAGAGATTTAACAACATTTCCCCTTTTTAGGATGGAATTTGGTTTGTTTAAATCTTGTAAATCTTAAAAAGGAGGAAAGTGTTGTGGCTGATAAGACATTAGTATGCAAAGACTGCGGTAAGGAATTCCTCTTTACAGAAGGCGAGCAAGCTTTCTATAAAGAAAAAGGCTTTGAAAATGAGCCTCAGAGATGCCCTGAATGCAGAAAAGCAAGAAAACAGCAGTACAATAACAACAGAGGTTACAGAAGATAACCAGTGTAAAAAACCTTATAGAAAAACCTATAAGGTTTTTTTATGCTTTTATTAACCTTACACCTATTATGAGAAGCACAACACCTATTACTTTGAACCAATTGATAGGAGTTTTTTCTAAACCAAATAGCCCAAAATTGTCGATAAGTATAGCAGCAATCATTTGTGCTGAGACTATAATAGATGCAAAAGTAGCTGCGCCAAGCTTTGGAATCAGTATGATTGACCCTAAAACGATAATAGATCCTAATACGCCACCAAATAAAAGGTATGTTGGTGCTTTAAATAAACTTGCAAATTGTCTTATACTGCCGTCTGATATGCTGATGAGGACTAATATTATAAGTCCAACTAAATTATTTAAGACTGCAGAGTTTTTTGGTAAAGCTATTTTGCCAAGAGCTGAATTCATCGGCGACTGCAGTCCTAAAGCAAGTCCAACAATAATGGCTCCTATATAAAGCATTATCGAATTCATTTGATGCTCCCCTTTCAAATAGTTTACTTATTTAATATACCATATTTTTAAATTGACAAAAATTAAATTAACTTTTAAATATTTTGTTTTTAATAATAATTATTATATAATTAAAATAGAAACCGATTTAGGAGGGAGAAAAATGACCTACATACCAAACGAAAATAGATACGAAAAAATGATATATAGAAGGTGCGGAAGAAGTGGCATAATGCTTCCTGCAATTTCACTTGGGTTATGGCACAACTTTGGCGGTTATGATGTGTTTGAAAATATGAGAGAAATGGTTAAAAAGGCATTTGACCTTGGAATAACACATTTTGATCTTGCAAACAATTACGGGCCGCCTCCAGGATCTGCTGAGGAAAACTTCGGCAAGATTTTAAGGACGGACTTAAAAGGCTACAGAGATGAATTGTTGATTTCCACAAAAGCTGGTTACACCATGTGGCCTGGCCCTTATGGTGACTGGGGCTCAAGGAAATATTTGCTATCAAGCTTGGACCAAAGTTTAAAGAGGATGGGTATAGATTACGTTGATATATTTTATTCACACAGAAGAGATCCAAATACGCCATTAGAAGAAACTATGTCAGCGCTGGCACAAGCTGTGAGGCAAGGAAAGGCTTTATACGCTGGCATTTCAAATTACAATGCTGAAGATACCAAGAAAGCCGCTGAAATCCTAAGGCAGCTTGGAACGCCGCTTTTAATACACCAGCCCAGCTACTCCATGTTTAACAGATGGATAGAAGATGGGCTTACAGATGTCCTTGAGGAAGAAGGCGTCGGAAGTATAGCATTTAGTCCATTGGCACAGGGACTACTTACTGATAAATACTTAAATGGAGTTCCTGACGATTCAAGAGCTGCTAAAAAGAACACTTCATTGAGAGGGAATCTCACAGAGGAGAATATAAATAAGGTAAGAGAACTGAAAAAAATCGCAGATAGAAGAGGGCAGAGCATTGCACAGATGGCTTTGGCTTGGGACTTAAGGAAAGTGACGTCTGTTATAATTGGCGCAAGCCGAGTAAGCCAGATAGAGGAGAATGTAAAGGCGCTTGACAACCTGGAATTCAACCATGAAGAATTGGAAGAAATAGATGAGATATTGTCTAATAAAATATGAGGGGAAAAACCCCTCATATTTTTGCTATTGTGATATTTATCACAGAAAAAGTCGATTTGCAATTGTATAATAATAAACGTACGAAATACTGTATACAATTCGCACATCGGCGAATTGAAATAAATGAAGGAGGAAAATGATATGGGAATGTTTTGTTACCAATGTCAAGAAGCTTCAAAAGGCGTTGGCTGCACATTAAGAGGTGTGTGCGGCAAAACTGATGACACAGCAAGACTTCAGGATTTGCTCATATACACATTAAAGGGGATAGCAATAGTAAATCAAGAAGCCAGAAAACTTGGCTTAAACAGTGAAAGCACAGATTCATTCATCATCGACGGATTATTTTCAACAATAACAAATGTCAATTTTGATAAAAATTATTTTGCAGGAAAGATTAAAGAAGGCTTAAATTTAAGAGAGTCCATAAAAAGCCAATTAAGCGCAAATGGAGTACAGTTAAACGGATTGCATGATGCGGCTACATGGACAAAAGATGAAAGCGAATTTGATGAGAAGGCTTTATCAGTTGGTGTTCTTGCTACTGAAAATGAAGACATAAGATCATTAAGGGAACTTATAACTTACGGCATAAAGGGTATGGCTGCTTACGCATTCCATGCTGCAAACCTTGGCTTTAAAGATCCTAATATATCTGAGTTCATCGAAAAAGCATTAGTTGCTACATTAGATGACAGCTTAGGTGCGAATGACTATGTGTCACTGGCATTAGAGGCTGGTAAATACGGCGTTGATGTGATGGCACTTTTGGACAAAGCAAATACATCCACATATGGCAATCCTGAGATCACAAAGGTAAATATAGGCGTAAGAAACAATCCTGGTATCTTAATTAGCGGACATGACTTAAAAGATTTGGAAGAGCTACTGGAGCAGACAGAAGGAACAGGCGTTGATGTATATACACACGGTGAAATGCTTCCTGCCCACTACTATCCAGCATTTAAGAAGTATTCACACTTTGCAGGCAACTACGGCAATGCATGGTGGCAGCAGGATAAAGAATTTGAAAGCTTTAACGGTCCAATACTCATGACAACAAACTGCTTGACGCCTCCAAAGGATTCTTATAAAGATAGACTTTACACGACAGGCGTCGTTGGATTTGAAGGTGTAAAGCATATTGATGCTGGCCCAGATGGAAAAAAAGACTTTACAGAGATAATAGAGCATGCAAAGAGATGCAAACCGCCAGTTGAAATTGAGAGTGGAGAGATAGTAGGAGGATTTGCTCACAACCAAGTATTGGCTTTGGCTAATCAAGTAGTTGATGCAGTAAAGACTGGAGCTATAAAGAGGTTCTTTGTAATGGCAGGCTGCGACGGCAGGATGAAGTCAAGAGAATACTACACAGAATTTGCAAAAGAACTTCCAAAAGATACGGTCATATTGACGGCAGGATGTGCAAAGTACAGATACAATAAATTAAATCTTGGCGATATAAACGGCATACCGAGAGTGCTTGATGCAGGACAGTGCAATGACTCGTATTCATTGGCAGTGATTGCGCTTAAGCTTAAAGAAGTATTTGGACTTGAAGATATAAATGAGCTTCCAATATCATTTAATATAGCATGGTATGAGCAAAAAGCTGTAATAGTATTACTTGCGCTTCTGTACTTGGGGGTAAAGAATATTCACTTAGGACCGACACTTCCAGCATTCTTATCGCCAAACGTTGCAAAAGTTTTAGTTGAAAACTTCGGCATTGGCGGCATAACAAACGTGGAAGACGACATAAAGATGTTTATGGGGAATTAAATATAGATAAAAAAAGACGGCTTATAAGTTTTAATTAACTTGTAAGCCGTTCTTTTTTATTACTTATGCACCGTATGCTTTTCTGTAGATCTCTGCAATTTCTTTTGTGAGAGGCATTCTTGGATTTGTTCCTGTGCACTGATCGTTGAAGGCGATGTCCGACATTTCTTCGATTTCTTTTTCGAATTGTTCTTTGTTTATGCCAGCGTCTTTTAGAGTCAGCGGAATGTTAAGCTCTTTCATGAGATTCTTTATAGCTTCGATCAAGCTTTCTACGCCTTCTTCAACGGTTGATGCAGGCAGTCCTAAGAATTTGGCGATTTCTGCATATCTTTCTGCTGCCTTTGGATATTCGTACTGTGGGAATGCCACAAATTTTGTAGGCTTTTCTGCATTGTATCTTATTACATATGGCAGAAGTATTGCATTTGCTCTTCCGTGTGGTATGTGGAACTTGCCGCCCAGTATGTGTGCCATGCTGTGGTTTATTCCAAGGAATGCATTTGTAAATGCCATACCAGCCATACAGGAAGCATTGTGCATCTTTTCGCGGGCTTCTTCATCATTGCCGTTTTTATAAGCTCTTGGCAGGTACTCAAATACGATCTTTATGGCCTTTTCTGCCAGCGCATCTGTGTAGTCTGATGCCATCACTGACACGTATGCTTCTATGGCGTGTGTCAACACATCCATACCTGTATCTGCTGTTACAGATGGTGGCACTGTCTTTGTAAGGTCAGGATCTATTATGGCTATATCAGGTGTAAGTTCATAGTCTGCAAGTGGGTACTTGATATTTCTCTTTTTGTCGGTTATTACGGCAAATGCTGTCACTTCTGAGCCTGTACCGCTTGTTGTCGGTATTGCGATGAACAGCGCTTTTTTGCCAAGCTCTGGGAACTTAAATGCTCTCTTTCTTATATCAGCGAATTTAAGCCTCAATGTTTCAAACTCTGTGTCAGGATATTCGTAGAAAAGACACATTCCCTTTGCTGCATCTATTGCAGAACCACCGCCTACAGCGATTATTAAGTCTGGATTGTATGAATTCATTATTTTTACGCCGTTCATGACTGTGTCAACAGATGGATCTGGCTCAACTTCTGAGAATATTTCGTAGTCGATGTTTGCCTTGTCTAATTGATAAGTTACTTTGTCTACGAAGCCAAGTTTAACCATGAATGGATCTGTGACGATAAAGGCCTTTTTCCTTTTGACCTTGCATAAATACTGCAGTGACCCGCTTTCAAAGTAAATCTTTGGTGGAATCTTGAACCATTTCATTCTATCCTTCCTTATCACGACACGCTTAATATTCAAAAGATTGTTGACACTTACATTGTCTGTTGTTGAGTTTCTTCCCATAGAACCGCAGCCTAATGTAAGTGATGGCGTGTTTGTATTATATATATCTCCTATTGCTCCCTGTGATGATGGTGAATTTACGATAAGTCTTCCTGTGCGGACTCGTCTTGCAAATTCATTTATGACGTCTTGGTTTTCAGAGTGTATTACAGCGGAGTGGCCTAAACCTCCAAATTCAGTCATTTCCTCGCACTTTTTGATTCCTTCGTTGTAATCTTTGACAGTGTAGCAAGCAAGAATTGGACTTAGTTTCTCCCTTGATAGAGGATATTTTGGACCTACTCCTTCGTATTCTGCCACTAATATCTTTGTGCCTTCAGGAACTTTGAAGCCTGCCATCTCGGCAATCTTCGTGGCTGGCTGACCTACCACTGCAGGGCTCATAGCACAGCTTTGCTCGTCGATTGCGAATTTTTCAAGCTTCTTGATTTCATCTTTATTTAGGAAGTAGCAGCCGTACTCTTTCATAAGTTTTTTGACTTCATCTGCTATTTCTTCATCTATTATTACAGCCTGCTCTGATGCGCATATTACTCCATTGTCAAATGTCTTGCTTAATATGAGGTCTGATACAGCTCTTTTTATGTTTGCTGATTTCTCAATGTAGCATGGCACGTTGCCAGGACCTACGCCTAATGCTGGCTTTCCTGAGCTGTATGCTGCTTTTACCATTCCTGCACCACCTGTTGCAAGGATTAAAGATACGCCTGGATGTGTCATGAGAAGCTGTGTGGCTTCTATCGATGGCGTTTCTATCCAGCTTATGCATCCTTCAGGTGCACCTGCCTTTAATGCAGCTTCGTACATGACTTTTGCTGCTGCGATGCTGCACTTTATTGCCTTTGGATGGAAGCTGAATATTATGGGGTTTCGCGTCTTTATGGATATTAAGCATTTAAACATCGTAGTAGATGTCGGGTTTGTGACAGGTGTGACACCGGCAATTACGCCTATCGGCTCTGCTACTTCCATGTAGTTTTCTTCTATGTTTTCGTTTATGATTCCTACAGTCTTTTCATTTTTTATGTCGTGGTATACGTACTCTGTGGCAAAGAGATTTTTTATAATCTTATCTTCGTACACACCCATTTTTGTCTCTTCGTATGCCATCTTTGCCAGCTCTACGTGTTTGTCTACACCTGCTAAAGCCATTGCCTTTACGATTGCGTCGATTTGCTCTTGTGTATAAGACATGAATTTTTTTTGAGCCTCTTGTGCTCTTGATACAAGTAAATCTATCTGCTTCTGAACGTCTAATTCCGTTTTTGTCGTTGCCATGATAAACACCTCCGTGTTAATTTATTAACAATAAATCTTTGTGTTTGGGGTGATTGTACTTATTATTCAAGCATTTTAATAGGAAATTTGCCTGAATGGATTGAATCTTGGACCGTATGATGTAAATAATTTTTGTTATTCATTTAACAATCACCTTACACTTATATGATATATTATCACTATTAGTTTGTCAATATAGAAAATTTTTTATAAACGATTAACTAAAAAATTTTACTCAAATTATTTCATTGCTTGTGATTTTTGGGTGTGTTATAATGGACACAAAGGTAAAAGGGGAGGGAAAAAACCTTGACAAATGAAGAGTTCATGACTTTGGTGCTTCAAAGATTTGACTCGATTGACGTAAAACTGGAAAACATGGACGGAAGACTTGTCAGCGTTGAAAAGAGATTGGACGACGTAGACAAAAGACTGGACAATATGGATAAAAGATTAGACAACGTAGAAAAAAGGCTTGATGGTGTTGAAAGTAGGCTTGACAGCGTTGAAAATAGACTTGATGGGATGGATAAGAGGCTTGACAGCGTTGAAAATAGACTTGACGGCATGGATAAGAGGCTTGACAGCGTTGAAAATAGACTTGATGGGATGGATAAGAGGCTTGACAGTGTTGAAAATAAACTTGATGGCATGGATAAGAGGCTTGACAGTGTTGAAAGTAGACTTGACGGCATGGATAAGAGGCTTGATGGCGTTGAAAATAGACTATACAACCTTGAAAGGCAGCAAAGTGATGTTGAGTACATCTTAAAGCATACATTTGAAGAAGTCACAAAGCACACAAGCCAACTTGGCAAGTTTGAATTGAATTTTAAGAGAATAGATAAAAAGTTTGATGTTTTGAATGATCACATACTTGAAAGAGAAGCAGATGTGAAGCTGCTTTTAGATATACACAAGCTTAATGATGTTTAAATGGCGCTATGGGCGCTTTTTTGTTTATCTTTATAAACTTTGAGAGGATGAGCGGCATATGAAGTTTTCTCATGTTTACGTTGAAAAAGATGTTTTAAATTACACTACTACAGAGAAAATATTAAATGCATTGAAAAAAAGTACTGTTGTTGAAATCCAAAGGTATAGCGACTTGTTTTTAAGGCAAAGGCAGAATTATGTCATGCAAAAGAAATATCCAAATATAATACTGGCAAAGAAAAGGTACGATTTTATATACAGAGGTTCTGAGATGTGCGAAAACTTTGGGATTGATGAGTTTTACCATACTTCGAATGTCTTAAACTGCATTTACTCTTGTGATTACTGTTATCTTCAAGGCATGTATCCATCGGCTAATATCGTGTTTTTTGTCAATTTAGAAGACTTTTTTGATGAGGTTGACAAACTTTCTTGTGACAAAAGGATATATTTAAGCATATCATATGAGACAGACTTATTGGCGTTTGAGCCGTTGACAGGCTTTGCGTCTATGTGGATTTCATACGCGATGACTAATGAAAACTTGTTGATGGAGATAAGGACAAAATGTGCTAATGCGGAGTTTTTTGAATCTACAGCGATTCCTAATAATGTAATATTTTCGTGGTCCCTTTTACCTCAGGAAGTGATTTCGATTTATGAGACTTCTACTCCGTCCCTTGACAAAAGGATAATGGCCATAAGAAAGGCTATTGAAAAAGGAGTAAAAGTGAGAATATCGTTAGAACCTATCATGTATGTTGATGGTTTTGAAAAGATATATTCGGATTTTATAGATAAATTGTACGAAGAATTGCCACTTCAAGATATATACGACTTTAATATAGGTGCATTTAGGATGGTAAAGGAGCAGGCTAAAAAAGTGGAAAAGCTTAAAGAAACATCATTTGTATTTTGCTACGATACGAAGGTAAAGGATGGAGTATTTACATATAAAAATGAAAAGTACATGAAAGAATTTGTGTACGATAGATTGGCAAAGCATGTAAGCAAGGATAAATTATTTTTAAAGTAGTTATCTATATCACAGCAATAACTGTATTTTGAGGTAAAATTAAGCTGAGACATCTGTTTAAATAAGAAGATAGACGGCATTACGCATACAGAATTGTCTCAGATAGAACAGGAGCTTATGAACGAAGGACTTTCGGTGAAGGAAATTCAAAGGCTTTGCGATGTTCATGCGGCTGTTTTCAGAGAGTCATTGGAACAAGTAAAGAAACCTGAGACTATACCCGGACATCCGGTTCATACATTTAAGGAAGAAAATAGAGCAATCGAAAAGAACATAAATGAAAATTTAAGACCGGCATTAGAGGATTTTAAACGCAATGGCACACAAGAGAGCATATCAAAGCTTTTGGGAAGTATAAATCTTCTCATGGATATTGATAAACATTATTCAAGAAAAGAAAAGCTTTTGTTCCCATATTTGGAGAAGTACGGAATAACAGGCCCGCCAAGTGTCATGTGGGGTATGGACGATGAGATTAGAGAACTTTTAAAATCCACCATCAGAGATTTAAAAGAATACAATGAGTCTAAAAAAGGTGCAGTTGAAGATAAGCTAAATAAGCTTATCAATAAGATAATAGAGATGATATTCAAAGAGGAGAACATACTTCTTCCAATGGCATTAGATACACTTACGGAAGATGAGTGGGTAAATATTTTAGAAGGGGAAAAGCGACTTATGTCGTAAGACAAGAGCAGCTATTTTCTGCGATCGAAAAAAGCTGCTCTTATTTTTAGCTTAATTTTTTGCCTTCCACCAAAAAGCCGACAGGTACGTCTATGATGGCATTATCGTGCAAAAATTTGATATTAGCGTATTTTTTATTGGGATTTAGAGAATTTATCCATACTGCCTGACCATCGTAGATAACTTCATAATTTGATGGAGAATTGTATATTTCTTCAGCTCTTTTATATTTCATAAAAACAACTCCTTTCCTTATAGATAGTATACATTAGCTTATATAAACATATACTTTTCTCGTGATATTTGATATGTTGACATTTTACTGCAGTGTGAATATAATATATTGTAGATTAAACCAGTTACCATTGGGGGGTATAAACCCGCGACTTATATATAATTGTAAGAGGTGTTGCGTATGTTAAGCTTTATAAAGGATAGGAGTGAATTTGAAGACATAAAAAAATCAGCAGATTTCTTCATGCTGTTGTTTTACTCCAATAAATCTCAAAAAAGTTTAGAGGCGTTAGATAATTTAAAGAAATTCAGCGATAAAAACAAAGATGTAAAAGTCTATGCAGTAAATGCGTCAGAGGTGGGATTGCATACAGAATTTGGCATTACTGCTGTACCTGCTTTAATTGCTTATGGCGATGGGAAAGTACAGCAGATAGTCTACGGTGTACAATCAGAAGATTATTACGAAAAGTTGCTTACTACATCGCCTGTAAAGTCAAGCGATGGATCAAAAAAATATCATAGGGTTATTGTCTACACATCGCCTTCATGCCCGTGGTGCAGTGCCACAAAGTCATACTTGAGGCAAAACAATATACCATTTAGAGAAGTAGATGTGACCAAAAATCCTGGTGCTGCTGAGGAGCTTGTAAGGAGAAGCGGGCAAAGAGGCGTGCCACAGACGGACATAGATGGTACAATAGTAGTGGGATTTGATAAGGCCAGATTAAACACACTATTAGGTATCCAAGGATAAAAAATATTTATAATATAATGGAGAAAGGATGATGTACATGGAAAAGATACAACCAGTAAATGGGAACGCACTTATAAGGCTTGAAGAAGCTGAAGGTGACAAAAAAGTTGGCGGCATAATAATACCAAGAAACGCACAAGAAAAGCTTCATGAAGGAATTGTAGAAGGCCTTGCAGCTGGTGCCACAGACGAGATATCAATAGGCGATAGAGTCATATACAAAGAATTTTCTGGCACGAAGATAAAGCACGGCGATACCGAGTATTTGATAATTCCTGTTGACGATATAATAGCTAAATACGTGGATGTAGATGAAATATAACCGAGAGTAAATCTCGGTTTTTTCTTGGCTTGTTATTTTATTTGTTGATTGACGTTAGCGCTTTATATACTCTTTTAATAAAAGTTTAATGTCTGTATAATGGGGTTAAATCCCTCAGCTTAAGCTGAAACCTTTAGGTCAACGAATAAAAATAAATAATCACTTCTAGTAAAAAATAAACTAGAGGTGATAAATATGCAAAATTATAGAAAGTCGTCACATGCTACATATGATCTAAAATATCATATAGTATGGATAACAAAATATAGAAAACCGGTATTGGTTGGGAAAATAGCTGAAAGGACAAGAGAACTAATAAGAATGGTATGCAAAAATAATGAAGTAGAAATATTATCAGGACATGTATCAAAAGATCATATACATATACTAGTGTCGGCACCACCACATTTGTCAGTAAGTAAGCTAGTGCAATATATAAAAGGATATAGTTCGAGAAAGCTGCTAATGGAGAATAAGGAGCTTAACAAACAATTTTGGGGACAACATTTATGGGCACGAGGATATTTTGCAGCAAGTAGTGGCAATGTAACAGATGAAGTGATAATAGAGTATATACAAAATCAAGACATAGAAGAAAATCAAAAGAATGATAATTTTACTTTAGGCGAGTTTTAAGCTGCTTAAGCGGCATATCCAACCCACCTGCTTTAGCAGGTGGTGGTTGAGTATTTTCCTTATCTTCTTTTTTGACAATTAATTTGATTTTATTAGTGGTGGAATTTAAAGCAATGACTAAAAAATTGTCTGTAAAGCTGTAGCTTTGAATTTTATCCCATGTGTAAAAAGTGCCCCAATGAAATATGCCTTTTTCATTTATTCCGTCTTTTAATATAGAATGAAGAAAGGGGATTAGTCCACATACAAAGATAATTGAGATAAGCATGATGTGCAGAGAGCCTTTAGAGTTGTTGCTTAAATTCGGTATTAAGATACAATACAAGCTGATTGTAAGCAGTAATGTATTATTGCTTGATTTTACTATCCATTTTGCTTTTCCAAAATATTTTTTATCTTTGAAAAGAAAATATGCATCATATATTACAACAAGTATTGCTGTAACTAAGAGAACAGAAAAAATTTTTTCTA
This sequence comes from Thermoanaerobacterium xylanolyticum LX-11, assembly GCF_000189775.2. NCBI lineage: Bacteria > Bacillati > Bacillota > Clostridia > Thermoanaerobacterales > Thermoanaerobacteraceae > Thermoanaerobacterium > Thermoanaerobacterium xylanolyticum. The sequence goes on along the minus strand of NC_015555.1, from coordinate 2,420,990 downwards.
AGATGTTATATCTGCTTAATGATCCTATAATTAATCCAAAGGCCATTATTAACACAGCAATAATTATTGTTATAATGTTCTTTCTATGCATTTACAATGACACTCCTTCAGAAAAATTTTAAAATTTTTACTTGATGAGTAAGCTAATAAGCATATATGCTATGAAATAAACTAAGAACATAAAGACGAATTGCTTTAGACTTTTCTTTTTAAAGTCGCTTTTTTCTCTCTTAAATAACAAAAACATTAACAGTGTAAAAATTAGACTAGAAATCAATGCCCTTATAAAAAGTTTAAACATTTTGTTCATCCCTCCATTTGAAAAATTCAACTTTTTATTACAAAAGTACCAGCAATTATATCATGCAAAGCTTGCTTGTATCTTGTCCAGCCAGCCATAGCAAAACCTATGAAAATTATTAAAGTGGATAAAATTTTTGAAAAGTATCTGACTGTTGCTTTTTTGAAAGAAATTTTTTTGCCATCGTAATCTGTAACTTTAATGTTTAAAACTACTTTACCTAATGTTCCCTGAAGATTTGATGATTCCATTAACGAATAGTACAACCAATTACCAACTATGAGTACAATTAAAATAAACATTCCAATAGCCGTATCAGTCTGACTACTACTTTTATCTAAATTTCCTGCCAATTGTAAAATTACTTCAAAGATTAAAAGCAAGATCATTTCAGCTATGACGATGACAATGTAATCTACTAAAAAAGCGATGAACCTTCTCCAAAAACCAGCATATTTCATGAATGTTACCCCCTTAGCGTTAATTAATTTTTTTATTACTTGAATTTGGTTTGTTGGTTAAAAGTTTTGTAAAATTCGTAAGAGAATGTAATGAATATTGCAAATAAAAATATTTTGTCTATAACACCTTTAACGATAAATACCTTGATAATTCCATATGATGCAATTAACAAATATAATAGTCGATCAATTAAAATTCTAATTAATGGATTTTTCATCATCATACCCCCTGTTTTTGCATAATTTAAAAAATAAAAACTTAACTTTATTTTATCAAAGATTTTATATTGATAAAAGTAAAAGAAATAAATTTTTTAATTGTTAGTCAAAAATAAATTTTTCGATATTCAAAATATCTTGGCCATCGAAAGTAAAACAAACAATAAATGGCATAAGATCTTTGATTTTTTCAAATTCAGCATAATCGAATTTTTTATTAAAATAATTTATTATCGTACTTAAAGCAGTTCCATGAGAAGATATCGCAATATTATGATTCACATTTTCTTCAAGTATATTCATAAGTGCTTTTATATTTCTCCTTTGAACATCATTTAAACTTTCTCCCCCAGGCAATTTATAATTAAAATTATGCCATTGTTCTTTTGCAAATTTATCAAAATCTTCTATCCAGGCATTGCCAATCTTTCTTTCTTTAAAATCGTCAATAACATTAATCTTTAAGTTTGCACTTTCTGCAAAATCTTTTATAGTGTCAATGGCTCTTTTATAAGGACTTGAAAATATCTTTGAAATATTTTTATCTGACAAAAATTCTGTAACTTTTTTGCAGTCTTTTTGACCATCTTTAGTGAGTGGACGCATTAAATCATCTTTAATTGAAAAATCTGGTTTACAATGTCTTACAAAATATACTTTTGTCATATGATTTACTTCGTTATTTATAGAATATTATTGCTTTTTTGCACTATACTGATAAAAAATTTGCTTCATGTGGCAATGAAATATTTCTAAAACAGCACACCATAGCTTAAAACTATGGTGCTGAAATTTATAAGTCTTTGCCTTTACCTATATAAGGTTTTGCTTTTTCATACTCTTTAGTCACTAAATCGTAAAAAAAGTCACAAGCTTTTTCTATTTATCTTTTTTTGTTCGCTCTTTACCCCAATTGTATTTTTCGATAACGTAATTATAGAAAAATTCACATGCTTCTTCCTCGTCCAGAAAAGTTTTTATTATCTTTTTATTTCCTCTTTCGTCTTGATAATATACCACCCAATTCCATTCCTTATTTTGCTCCAGCCAAAAATTAGAGAAGGGAGCAAATTGGTCAGGCACACCCCATATATATTGAGGGATTTTTTCTTGTATTAATTTTTCTTTTAATTCCTTTAGATTCATTCTGTTTTTACCTTCTTTATATATCCTTCATTTATTAATTCTTCTATTGTCTTTGGCATTTTGTATTGTATTCCTCCTCCTGGCTGGTCAAACCATGGTGATATCTTACCTTCCCATGCCTCAAATGGTTCTATTACTTCATATATGTTATATGATTTTGTAATCTTATATTCTGATGGCAAAGATCTCATTTCAAAAGGTGTACCTATCAGTGCTGTAAAATATCTACCCATCTCTTTTCCATATTTATCAAACCTTTCTCCTGGTTTGAATACTTTCTTTACTGGTGTACATTCAAATCCGTCATTTGGCGGCCATATATATTTGCCATTTTTATCAAGCCATTTTGATGCAACTTTTGAGGAACTTGAAGTGGCTTCTTTTACAGTGGTCGTTTCTACTTTCTCAGCAGTCATAGAAACCTCAGTTTTAAGACTATGGAGCTAAGTTTTACAAATCCTTTCCTTTACCTATATAAGGTTTTGCTTCTTCATATTCTTTAATCACTAAATCGTAAAAAAAGGCACAAGCTTCTTCTTCTAATGTAAAAGTTTTTATTGTATATTTGTTCCCTCTCTCATCTTGGTAATACATTATCCATGTTCCATCATTGTTTTGTTCTAACCAGAAATCAGAAGAAGGAGCAAATTGTCCCGGTATTCCCCACCACTCTTGTGGTATATTATTTTTTATCAGTTTTTCTTTTAATTCTTTTAAATTCATATTACTTCTCCACCTTTCTTATATATCCTTTAAATAAGAGTCTTTAAAAAATAGGCTAATACAGAAATCTCTTCCGTCTATTTTGTGAGGTCCTCCTATGCTCATGTACATTTTTTCATCTTGTCCGGTATAATATCTTGTTTTTTTGAACTCTTCAAGACTTAATTTCGGTGATAATACTAAATCTGAGTTTACTATTATCTCCCCTGTTTTTAAATCTATCATTTTTACCTCTCCTTTATGGACTAAAAAATCTGCCAGGATTACCCTGGCAAATTTTTAGTCTTTTAGCTGCCTTCCATACATTCTCGCAATATCCCAAAGTTTTCTCTCTATCTGGGGTTCCACTTTCCACCCATCTGTGAAATACCATGGATACTCCAATGCCCTTTTGTTCTTAGGTGGTAATCTGTTCTCTACTGCCATTTTCCTTAATTCTTCTAATTCTTTTTTTATAAACTCGAGTTGGTTGACTTTTCCATATCCTGGTATTCCTTTTTTTCTATCCTCTATCTCTTTTTCCAACTCTGGCATTACATCATCTATTGCTTCTATTAGTTCTTTTACTTCGTATAGCTTGTTCCTTTTAAGTACCATGTGTTTTTACCCTCCTTTAACATTTCCGGATTTGGCACAAATATTTGCCTTGCCCCTCCCGGTCTTCCCCACTCTTCATGTGGTGCTACTGTTCCATCTAATACTTTTGTGCCTTTTGGAATTATCCACTCCTGTACTTTTTCTGCTTTATTTGTAGGTGGCAATGCAAGTTCATTTTCCGGGTCTTTTAAAAGTCTGTCTGTTACCCATTGCCCTCTTGGTCGAGCTTTACCGCCGTAGTATCTGAATGTTCTAAAATCTTTAATCCATTTTTATCCTCTTCTTACTTTATTTTAAGACGGCAAAACTATATAGAAATATATAAATTAGCCTTTTTAGTAATTTTATGTTATTTACTATGAAAACTTATTATATAAGTAGCTAAAAAAGCGCAGACTTCCCCTACAGCTTTAAAAATAGACTTTTAAAGGGAATTAATGGTAATATTTATATTTATTGTGTGTCAATTTCAGGTTCCCATCCTAATGCATATAGTTTTTTTAGGTAGGAATTAATCTTTCGCTCCTTGTTAAACTGATTATAATAATCTTCTCCAAGCTCTTTATACGGTTTATTTTCTTTAAGCATATGGTAAATGGCAATCAACATTGAGTGAGCTACTGCTACAATTGCTCGGTTCTTTCCGCGTCTTACAACTAAACGTTGGTATTGTGCATAAAAGAATGTTCCTTCTTTTTTTACTGCAGATTTTGCACATTGAATTAAGGTGGTTTTTAATGTCTTATTCCCCTTCGTCGTTTTGCTGTTTCGTCGTTTGCCTGCACTTTCATTGTTGCCTGGGGAAAGCCCTGCCCAACTTGATATATGCGCATCACTCGGAAAGCGCTTCATTTCTAATCCAATTTCCGCTAGAATCGTTTCTGCACTTTGTATTCCTATGCCTGGAACTTCATCAATCTGTTTAATTGCTTTTTGATATTTGTCCAAGTAATTCGAAATTAGTTTATCCATATCTTCTATACGTCTACTCATATCATCTATATGGTCAATGATATTTTTAATTAATTGTTTCTGAAGGGGAGTAAGTACACCATCCACTGCTTTCATAATTTCAGGAATTTTTTTATGCATTGAACCGTGAAGCAATTCTTGAAGTTGTTCTTCATCTAATTTCTTGCCTTCTAAAAGAGCATTTAATATTCTCCTGGAGCTTTTGCCATTGATATCGGAAGTAAAGCTAGATAATTTGATATTAGCTCCTTCTAACATTTTTTGCAGTCGATTCAATTCACGTGCTCGTTCCTCAATTAGGCTTTTGCGATAGCGAGATGCTTCACGCAATTCTCTTTGCTCTCTATCAGGAACATAGCTAGCCTTGAGCAAACCATGCTGGAGAAGATCTGCAATCCATTCTGCGTCTTTTACATCTGTTTTCCGTCCAGGAACAGCTTTCATGTCTCTTGCATTTACTACTATAGCATCTAATCCGGAAAGCTCGAATATGTTGTATAATGGTTTCCAATAAGAAGCAGTGCTTTCCATAGCTATCATTTCACACTTTTCATTAAGTAGCCATGCAGTGAGTTCTCTTAATTCTGCTGTTGTTGTTCCGTATTCACGGATTTCCTGATCATTGCCACGTTTAAAGCAAGCAACTATCATTTTTTTGTGTACATCAATCCCACAACAACGCTCGTATAATCTATCCATAACCTTTCACCTCATAAAGGAAGATTTTACGGCGTGGCTCCCTTATATTTCCTTATTTTACTATGCGTCCTTTTGAACATTTTGTTCTGGACAGATGGTGGTACAAAAAGGAAGCCCGATCAGTTTATTTTACGGGTTTGAAAATCCCAAATAATATCCGGTATCTGTGCCGTATAATCTAATTATATCACGATTACTGCTGTCTAACGTGATAGTTTTCGTTTATCGTGATGCTGTCAAAGCATGATGTTTATTTCGGTTATTTTTTTATCAACTTTAGTTATGTCTTTGGAAAATTTTTCGCAAATTTCGACATTTTTTAAGAAATTACGTGCTGTTAAAAATTTTTATTGACAAGAAAGCATTAAAACAATAAAATTTAAGTTAATAAATTTGATAAAGAATAAACGGTATTAAGAGATAATTTAAAGCGGTGGTCTAATGGTTAATATATGACATTTAAACTCTATTCCAGGACTTTTAGCTTGGTTGACAGATATTTATCATATTGGTTGCGGATTTATAAAAGGATGGAATAATTACGGGTATTAAAAGTTAAAAATAGAAAGGGTGATATAGGTATATGGCATATGTATGGTTTTTCATGGCATTAGTTATAATGATTCAATTGATAAGAGGAATAATAAAGAGAAAAATTGATATGATAGGTGTATATTTAATTACAATATTATTCTTTGTGTCAATAGGAATTTTACATTTTTTTAACTTAAGTAAAAATAAGCTTAATTCTCTAGAAATACATATTTTTATTGCATATATAATTTTAGTTGTTTTATTTTTTACATATTGGATTCATCGTTATAATAAAAGGAATGGTATTAAATTAGTCTTTAAAAAACTAAACAACAATAAAAAATGAAAAATGCTTCAACCTAAATCAGAAAACGAATCGGTATAACATACTGCAACAATTTTCGTGGTATGTTATTTTTTAAATTCATATTATTTTTCTCTGCTATAGATAGTGGCTTACGAGGTAAAAATAAACAATGATTATATTTTTCATATATTTATTGATTTTTTTTAATATTAGGGTATAATTAAAGCATGGAAGTAATCCCATTAAAATAGTAGGAATTAAAAAGGGAGTGTAAATATGAAGGATAATTTGTTAGAAATAAAAAATGTCAAAGCAGATGTTGACGGCAAGGAGATATTGAAAGGACTTAATTTGACTATAAAAAGAGGAGAAATACACGCTATTATGGGACCTAACGGCAGCGGGAAAAGTACCCTCTGTAATGTAATAATGGGAAATCCACATTACACAGTTACAGACGGTGAAATACTTTTTGAAGGGGAAAATATCGTAAACCTCAAAGTAAACGAAAGGGCTAAGAAAGGCATATTTTTATCGTTCCAATCTCCTGAGGAAATCCCGGGGATTACGGTAGATAATTTCATAAGGACTTCTTTAAATGCAGTTACAAACAAAAACATGCCTATGCTGCAATTTGCAAAAAGCATGAAGGAAAAGATGGATATGCTGGACATGAAGCAGGAGTACAGGACGAGATACTTAAACGTAGGTTTTTCTGGCGGAGAAAAGAAGAAAAGCGAGATCTTGCAGATGGCTATGTTAAATCCGAAGCTTGTCATGTTGGATGAAATAGATTCAGGTCTTGACATAGATGCTTTAAGGATTGTTGCTGAGACAGTCAGGAAATTGAAGACAGAAGATATGTCAATACTAATTATAACCCATTACAATAGGATATTGGATTACTTGGAGCCAGACGTAATATCTGTGCTGGCACATGGAAGAATTGTCAAAGAAGGAGATAAAAATCTGGCGAAGGAGCTGGAGAAGACAGGATACGAGTCTATACTTGACGAAGTTCTGTCATAAAGGGGTGAATCAGATGAAAAAGACCATTGTAAATGATATAGATTTTTCCAGATACAACATAAAAAATGAAGTCAGGTATTCGTACAAGACGGAAAAGGGGCTTTCTAAAAAGATCGTTGAGGAGATATCCGAAAGAAAAAATGAGCCTAAATGGATGAGAGATTTTCGCTTAAAATCTCTTGAAATATACGAAAACAAGCCAATGCCTACATGGGGTGTAGATTTAAGCCAGCTTGACATAAACTCCATTGTAGCATACTTAAGCCCTGACGCTAAATTGAAAAATTCATGGGATGAAGTGCCTGAAGACATACGAAACACATTTGAGAAGCTTGGCATTCCTGAGGCAGAGAAAAAGGCTTTATCTGGCGTGGGTGCTCAGTACGATTCGGAAGTAGTTTACCACAGCATAAAAGACAATCTTGCAAAACAAGGCGTAATATTTGAAGACATGGACACGGCTTTGAAAAAATACCCTGACGTAATTAAAGAGTACTTTATGACGAAAAATGTTACGCCAAATGACCACAAATTTGCAGCGCTACACGGAGCCATATGGAGTGGTGGCACATTTGTATATGTGCCTGAAAATGTGAAAGTAGAAGTTCCGCTTCAGGCATATTTCAGGATGAATGCACCGGGAACAGGGCAGTTTGAGCACACGCTTATAATAGCCGATAGAGGCAGCGAAGTTAGATTCATAGAAGGTTGTTCGGCACCACAGTATGCAGTATCCAATTTACACGCGGGTTGTGTGGAACTTTTTGTAAAAGAAGGAGCAAGGCTTATCTACTCTACTATAGAAAATTGGAGCAAAAATACCTACAACTTGAATACAAAGAGAGCTTTAGTCGATAAAGATGGTGTCATAGAGTGGATATCTGGCTCATTTGGAAGCCACAAGACGATGCTTTATCCGGCATCTGTATTAAGAGGCAAAGGAGCTAAATCTGAATACACTGGTGTCACATTTGCTGCAAAAGGGCAGCATCTTGACACGGGCTCAAAAATGATACATTTAGCACCATATACATCATCGAAAGTATTGGCAAAAAGCATATCCAAAGACGGGGGAATCACAAATTACAGAGGACTCTTGAGGATAGGTCCTAATGCAGAAGGTGCAAAAGCATCTGTACAATGCGAAGGTCTTATGATAGACGAAATATCAAGATCAGATACAATGCCTATAATAGAGGTTTTAAACGATAATGTTGACATAGGGCATGAAGCAAAGGTAGGAAGAATCAGCGACGAGCAGATATTTTACTTAATGACAAGAGGATTAAGTGAAGATGAAGCAAGGTCCATGATCGTAAGAGGATTCGTAGAGCCTGTAGCAAAATCACTTCCGCTTGAGTACGCCGTTGAGCTTAATCGCCTTATAAAACTTGAGCTTGAAGGAACTATAGGGTAAAGGAGATGTTTCTATGATTAAGTTATTAGATTACAATACAATACAAGATATCATTAGGGAAGGCGGAAGTGGAGAGAAAGAGCTTAGAGTAAAAGGTTACGAGGTATTTTCAAAAGTGCCAATGCCTATGTGGAAAAGAGTGAAGATAGATGATGTCCATCTTCCATACTATAAAGAGTATAAAAGTGCAGTCATTGATAATGATGCCCAAGAAGGACTTGTGGTAAATCCTTTGACAAAAGCTTTTGCAGATGATGATTTAAACGCAATAAAATCTGTATTGGCGCGTAATTTTGGCGTGGATGAAAAGTTTAAGAATATGGTTTTGGCATTTTACAATACAGGCTTTAGCGTAAGAGCTCTGCCAAATTCAAATGTTAAGCTACCCGTTACAATAAACTATAGAGCAGTTGGCGATGACGACACTATAATAGATTTAAACCTCATTATTGCAGAGAGACTATCAAACTTGACAGTTGTTTTTGATTTAGCTTCTGACAAGAGAAGCTTTCACAATGGATTTACAGCCGTCATAGCGAAAGATGGAGCAAGCGTAAATATAGTGAAGATTCAAAGGTTCAGTGATGATTCATCGAATTTTGACAATAATATAATAATAACAGGGAATGATGCAACAGTAAAATGGACGCAAATCGATTTAGGCTCAAAAGTAAATGCCTATGATGTGACTGCAGAATTAGAAGGAACTGGTAGCAGCGCTTACTTTAGCTCTATATTCTTAGGAGCTTACGATCAGAGTCATGATATGTCTTACAGGGTTAATCATATAGGGATGAGGACAGAAAGCAGTGTTGATGTAAAAGGCGCATTGAAAGATAAATCAAAGGCGGTTTTTAGAGGCAACTTAGACATGAAGAGAGGTGCAAGAAAGGCAAAGGGCAATGAAAGCGAAGTTGTCCTTTTGCTGGATAAGACGGTAAGATCTGACGCTATACCTGCTTTATGGTGTTCTGAAGATGATGTGCAGGCAAACCATTCTGCCAGTGCGGGGCAAATTGATGAAAACAAGCTTTTCTACATGATGTCAAGAGGTTTAAGCATGGAAGAAGCAAAGCTTTTGATGGTGGAAGCAAGCTTTAACCCAGTAATTGATACATTGCCAAGTGATGCTCTTAAAGAGACAGTTAAAAGTCACATTGGAAGGAGGATTTCTGGTTGATGCTGGATGTTTTAAAGATAAAAGAAGATTTTCCTGTATTAAAGACAGCTCCACACGGGAAAAAGCTCATATATTTTGACAATGCAGCTACGACTCAAAAGCCAACGTATGTGATTGATGCGCTATCTAAGTATTACAAAGAGTACAATGCAAATGTGTATAGAAGTCCTCATTATCTAAGCGCATTGTCAACAGAGGCCTACGAGGAGGCAAAGGATGCTGTAAGAAGGTTTATAAATGCCAAATCGTCTGAGTCAATAGTGTTTACGCGAAATGCCACAGAGTCTATAAATCTTGTGGCATATACATGGGGCCTTAAGCATATTGGTGAAGGTGATGTGATAGTATTGACGATAGCCGAGCATCACAGCAACATCCTTCCATGGCAGATGGTGGCGGAGAAAAAAGGTGCAAAGCTTAAATACGTCCACCTTGATGAAAATTCCAGGCTTGACTTAGACGAGCTTAAAAGCATTTTGAAAGATGAAAAAGTTAAACTTGTCGCTTTACAACATTCGTCAAATGTCTTAGGCATCATAAACCCTGTCTATGAAATTGTTAATTTATCGCATGAAAATGGTGCTAAAGTATTGATAGATGGTGCACAAAGCATACCAAATATGAAGATAGATGTAGAAAAGCTTGGATGTGACTTCTATGCATTTTCAGGCCATAAGATGATGGGCCCTATGGGTATAGGTGTCCTGTATATAAAGGAAGATCTTCTGGATGACATTCCTCCGTTTTTAAGCGGTGGAGAGATGATAGACGAGGTTTTTGAGGATCATTCTACATTTGCACCATCACCACTTAAATTTGAAGCAGGTACGCCAAATGTTGAAGGTGCTTACGGCCTTATGAAGGCTATAGAGTACGTAGAGAAAATAGGCCTTGACAATATTTTAAAGCATGAGCAAGAGCTTACGGAATATGCTTTAGAGAAATTGTCTAAGATAGACTACGTAAAACTGTACGGACCTAAAGATGCAAAAGATAGGACAGGTATAATATCATTCAATGTGGAAAACGTCCATCCACATGATGTAGCCACGATACTTGATCAGGATGGCATAGCAGTAAGAAGTGGTCATCACTGCTGTCAGCCTCTCATGAGGTACTTAGGTGTTCCTGCAACTGTGAGGGCAAGTTTCTACGTTTACAACGACAAAAGCGAAGTAGATGCTTTTGTAGATGGATTAAAAGATGTCAGGAAGTGGTTTAGATGAGCGATTTAAATCAGCTTTACTCAGAGATAATAATGGAGCACTACGAAAACTCCCCTAATAAAAGGGAGATAGAAAACCCTACCATAAAAGAAAGAGGCCACAATCCTCTCTGCGGTGATGACATAACATTGGAGCTTAAGATGAACGGCGATGTGATCGAAGATGCCTCATTTGTAGGTCATGGCTGTGCCATAAGCCAAGCTTCTACATCCATGATGTGTGATCTTATAAAAGGGAAAGACAAAAAAGAAGCTTTAACGCTGGTGGAGAAATTTATAGACATGATACACAAAAAAGATGTGGATATAGACGACCTTGGCGATGCACAAGTCTTGCAAGGAGTGTCAGACTTCCCAGCGAGGGTAAAATGTGCTTTGCTGGCATGGAAGACACTTGAAAAGATAATATAACTATAAGCGCTTTAACTTACGTTAAGGCGTTTTTTTTTATTTTTTAAGCAGGAAAATTTTGATTTGTGTAGAAATATCTATATAAATGTCATATTTAGCCTACCTATCAGGATTGTCATTTCTTTTAGTCTATATCCCTTGATAATTATAAAAGAGGTCATGATAAAATGAGAAAAATGCTTTTAGTGTTTTCACACCAATTGACAAAAGACCAAATGGAAGATGCTTTTCACACTTATGGTGTCGGTGAATTTACATATCTTCCAGATGACCTTAAAAAAGTATGGGCATCTATACCGCCTGAAGCAGAGTCTATACGCTTTTGTGTAGGAAAGATTGCTGAGTGGATAAAGCAAAATTCTAGAAAAGGTGATTATGTCCTTTTGCAAGGGGATTTTGGAGCTACATTTTTATTGGTAGATTTTTGCTTTGAAAGCGGATTGATACCTATATATTCTACGACTGCAAGAGATGCGGACGAAAGGACATTTACTGACGGTACTGTAAAAGTGCATAGGACATTTAAACATGTAAGATTTAGAAAATATGAGAGGTGGAAGTGATGGCGACAAAGTTTTTTTCATTTTTAGGTACAGGCAAATATGCTGAATGCAATTATTCGCTGGATGACGTAAAAATCGACGCGATTTGCTATGTTCAAGAAGCGCTTATAGATATCTTTTTAAAAAAAGGCATCAAAATAGATGGCATTTACATCTTCAAGACAAAAGAAGCGACTACAGCTAATTGGATTTCAAATGCAAAGCATCCTGAGAAAAGTGGGCTTTCTGGTGTGCTTAAAAAGTATGAAGGCATAGTAGATACTATAGAAGCCGTAGATATTCCATCTGGGGAAATAGAAGAAGAACTTTGGGATATATTTGACAAAGTATTAGGAAAGATAAACTACAAAGATGAGATAATCTTTGACATAACGCATTCATTTAGATCACTGCCTGTCTTAGCACTTATAATATTGAATTATGCAAAATTTGTAAAGAAATGCGAAATAAAAGGAATGTACTACGGAGCTGTAGAAGCTCTCGGAGTCCCATCAAACGAAATTGAAGACAGACTAAAATTAGAAGATAGGAATGCGCCTATATTCAATCTCACTCCTTTTATCAACCTTCTTGATTGGACAGTTGGAATTGACCGCTTCATAGAGGACGGCGACTCAAGGTACATAAGTAAGCTTATAGAGCGTGGGAAAGGCGAGCTTTTAAAAAAGGGTATGAAAGATGACAAGAATATATTAGAGAAGGTTGGTAAATCGATACAGAATTACACAAACAATGTGGCAGTTTGTAGAGGTAAATTGGTATCAAGCGATGGAATAGAGCTTAAGGAAAAGATAGACTTCGCTTATAACATATCAGAAAAAAGCTACATAAAACCTATGACACCGCTTATAGAGAATATAAAAAATCACTTTGATAATTTTACTGATGATGAAGACAAAAACATGATACAGGTGGTGAAATGGTGCAGAGACCACAATATGATACAGCAAGGGCTTACGATATTGGAGGAAGGCATAATAACATATTTCTGCAACAAGTTTGGAGTTGACAAGTGCAATCAAAAAATCAGAGATGCTATAGGTCAAGCATTTTACATAAAAATGAATAATCCTCCCAAAGAAAAGTGGAAAAATGAGGCAAAACTTTATGAAGATATTGTAAATAAAGTGTTAGAAAGCGAAAATAGCGATAAATTTGCTAAATTGATTTACAACATAAAAGATTTTAGAAACGATATAAATCATGCTGGATGGAGAGATAACAGCAAACCGTATAAAACTTTTGTAAAAAAACTTAATACCTTTATAGATGATGTAGAAAAAATTATAGAGTGAGGTGATAGCGTGTACATAGATTTTGCAGATGAGAAAGTTAGACATGAGAAACTTCCCAGTGGATATATAAGCTGGGTAGACATTGTTACTGGCACAAATTACTGTATGAAGATGGATGAGTACGAAAAGAAAGTTAAAAAGATAGCTCACGATATATCCATGATGGATAGCGACGAAATATACGAGTACTTAAAAAACGATGTAGACGAAATACCGTACATTAGGCCATACATTGAAAAAAAAGATGTTAAGGCGCCTTCTTTAAAAGATGCTGCAACATTGGCTGTTTGCTTTGCGTACACATTGGACAGCAGGAAAGAAGTAAGACTTAACATGTATCGTCATTTTTTTGACGTAGAAATTTCTCAAAGTGAAAGTGTAAATGCTGCTTTAAAGATGGTAGATATGTTGGCAATTGGAGAAAAGATAGATGATGAGATTGGGAAGGTGAATGTAAAAGTAATAAAAGGCGGTGTATACAAGACAAAAAAGTACATTGTCGAGAACAATGATATAAAGTGCTTGAGAGGTTCTAGCTATCTTTTAGATAACATAAACAGAGTAAGGATACCTGGCTACTTTAAAGAGAAGTTTATACCAGAAAGCATTATTTACTGCGGTGGAGGAAATGTCTTTGCCGTGGTGCCTGATAATGATATTGATATAGATTATGATTTAGAAAGACTTTATGAAGATGTGACAATAACAGCTCAAAGCGCCTTTATATCGCACAAAACAACATTAAAAGATTTGATTAACGATTATAAGGAAGTCATAAGAGATTGCGAAGAAATGCTGGAAGATAGGAAAAAGTTAAAGCTGTACTTAAATGTTGATCCTAATTATGGCGATGTAAACAAAGGAATAGTAGAAAAAGACATGGTGATAGATGAGATAACCCACAAACCGCTAGAAAGCGGATCTAAATTGATATGCAAATTCTGCAATTTGAGGGATGCACATTATACAATTCAGACAAGTGAAGGGGAGAAAGGTGTATGCTTAAGCTGCCTTCACAAAATTGAAGCTGGGACTTACGCCAAAGGTGGATTTCATGAGGAGTTTCAGAGAATGCATTTAAAAAATTTTGGCGAGAAACAATACGGTGGAAAAAAGGTACAAGGATTAGACGAGATTGGGGCCTTTAAAAACAATGGATACATGGCATTAATATACGGTGATGGCAATAATTTTGGAAACATAATAAAGAACATAAAAAATGTGTATGAGATGATGTATTTCAGCAGAAAAGCGGAAAGTTCTGCTTTTAAAGCGACATTGGAGGCTATATGGAAAGGGTATGAGGTAGAAGGAGAGGAGATTCCATTTGAAGTTATTGAGCTTGGAGGCGATGATATATTCATAATAACCCCTGCAAAATCCAGTTTTATAATGGCGTCAAAGCTTATTGAAACATTTGACAAAGAATTTCAAAACAAGTCTGACATTGATAAAAGTGCAAATGTGACAATGTCGATTGGCGTCGCAATAAGCAAATATTCCACACCTATACGGAATATGTTTGAATTGGCCAATAAGCTTTTGAAAAAAGCTAAATCATATTCGAAAAAGATGGACAACAAAATTGGGACTGTTTCATTTGCAGTTTTAGAAAGCAATATGTATTTGGAACTGGATAAAGGCAGCAATTATGACTTTATACATCAAGGCATTTTAAATTACACGTGGAGTGACATGACTAAGCTTATAAACTTGATACTGAAAATGAAAGAAAGCAAAAAGATTATGAAAAACCACATATACAAACTTAGGGATGCTGCAAGCATGATGTTGCCATTGGAGTTTAAGCTTTTCTACATGTACGACAGGTCAAGGTCAAATATGGAAGATATTGAAAAAGGACTTGTGGAGATTGCCAATGGCTGTTTTGAAGAGGGTCTTTTTAGGCTTTCAGGTGAAAATGGCATGGAATATCACTCACCGTGGTATGACATTACCGAGATTTGGGATTATGTATAGGATTGAGGTGATATTTTGAAAAAGAGATTTGATATAGTCGTAAAATTAAAATCTCCAATGTGCATTGCTACAGGCAATAGCATTGGTAGTCTTGTAGATAAATACTTTGTAAAAGATAGAAGTGGAAAACCTTATATACCTGCATCCACAATAAAGGGAATCATGAGGCAAAACTTCATGTCTTTAATCGATGAAGAGCATCATGACGATATGAAGTGCATATGTCCTGTATGCAAGGTTTTTGGTTCACCTGGTTATAACCCATCTAAATTATATATAGATGACTTATTATTAGATGATGATGTGACTAACATTGGCAGTAGAACTGTAAGGCATTCAACGTCTGTTGATAGGTATAGAAAAGTGGCAAAAGACAATTCTCTAAATTCAATGGAAGTATACGAAGGCGGTACATTCAAAGGGACAATGGACTTATACTTGGATGAAAGTACAGAGAAATATGAAGAACTCATTTTGATATCTTTAAAAATGATAGAAAGCATTGGGGCGGGTAAAAGCAGAGGATATGGATGGGTCCATGTTGATGTTAAGGAGGGGGATGAATGATAAAGGTAAAACTAAACCTGATTTCACCTCTTATAGTAGGTGGCAGAAATTTGGTAGGAAATTTTTTAACTACTAAAGATTACATACCAGGCGACGTTATAAGGGCAGCTATTGCAAGAGAGATTTTGAGAAATTGTCTACTGTACGATGTAGATAAACCAGATAAAGATGGCAGGTACAACTGGATATACATAAGAGATGACGAAAAATGCAGCAGATGTAAGTATAAAGATTGGTGTAGGAATTTTAGCAATATAAGATTTTACAACTTCTATTATGATGGTGCAAGGCCGTTTCCGCTTTCTGCAATGAAATGCAAGTATCACAATGACCATGGTCTTGTAGATGTGCTCTTTAATAAAGAGAGTGAATGTCCAATATGCAAAGGGAGAATAGAGTTTGCTACAGGGTATTATAAAGATGGGAAAATGGTAGATGTTCCTAAAAGACTTTTTACAAGAACAGCCATAGATCCGTATACAAAGACAGCAAGAGATGGAGGATTGTATAGTATATTAGCAATAGAGGAAGGTCTAACATTTGAAGGGTATGTAGACGGAATAGATGAACTTGAAGAATTTAAAATGCTTAGGATTGGCGCAGATACTTCCAGTGGATTCGGCAAATGCAAGATCGAAATATGCAGTGAAGGTGCAAGGAATGAAGTTGATTTGATAGAAAGAATCGAAAAGTTAAATAAAATTGTTGGCAAAAGGCAGTACGGTGGTAAGACATATAAGTCGCTTATAACACTTGATTTTTATTCAGACATGATACCTGATATAGACTATAATATTCCTTTAAAGACGACAGATGATTACAAAGAATTGTGGAAGAAAATATTAAATCTTGGATTTCAATATGACGTGATAAAAGTTTACTCAGAAAGCAATATATATAGAGGTTATGATACATCAAAACAAATGGACGATATGAGGGAAAAACCATCAGTTTATATAGAGAAAGGTTCTGTTGTTTTGATTGGCACAGATGAAGATATTGATGATATCAAAGACAAGCTGTATTTTGTGGAGAAGTCAGGTATCGGCCAAAATACCATAAATGGATATGGGTATGTGAAGATTTGCGATGAAATACATTTGAATGGGGGTAATTAGACAATGAATATAAGTAAAGAGTTAAAACAAAAGCTAATTGAGTATTCAGACGAAATAGCGTCAAAAAAAGACTTTCTATCAATTCACACAAATGATGAAAAAGGTAGAGAAAAAGACAAGATTGGCATATCCCAATACAGGACATTAGCTGAGATTGCCTCAAATATTGATTCTTATGATGAATTTGAACTTTACATAAAGTACAAGGAATCAAAGCGCAATGGCTGGGATAACATCTTTGATGGCATGAAGTATGGAGACAAGATAATAGAATACATGAGGAAAATAAAAAATGATGCAACTGAAGATATTTTGCCAAAGGCTTTAAGCCTATTTTTTGGGTATTTGTACTGGCAATCATCCTACAGAGTAAAGCCAATAAGAACTGATGCAAGTCAAAATAACACTGGATTTGGAAAACAAAACAACAATTCGAAAAATGGGAATAAGTACTATAACAGCAATAAGAGGTGATGTAGATGTTTGATAAATTTGAAAATAGGTATATTGTGAAAGGTACAATTGTAGCTTTAAAGCCTATTCACATAGGTAAAGGTCAAGAAAGCATGGATCCGACTGAAGTTGATTCACCAGTAATAAAAGATGAAAATGGGCGACCTTTAATACCTGGCTCAAGTTTAAAAGGTGTCCTTAGAAGCTTTGTTGAAAGAGTCCTTTCAAGTGGCGCTTTTGAAGGTTATAGGTCATGTCTAATAGTTAATGATGAACCTTGTGTAAATGGTGATTATGTTAAAAAGTTAAAAGATAAGTACGACAAAGATTATAAAAAAATTGCTGAAGAAATATATGAAAGGTCGTGCAATGTATGCAGACTGTTTGGCTCAAACAATTTAGCAGCA
The DNA here is from genome assembly GCF_000189775.2 of Thermoanaerobacterium xylanolyticum LX-11. Taxonomy (NCBI): domain Bacteria; kingdom Bacillati; phylum Bacillota; class Clostridia; order Thermoanaerobacterales; family Thermoanaerobacteraceae; genus Thermoanaerobacterium; species Thermoanaerobacterium xylanolyticum. Next base: position 2,403,386 of record NC_015555.1, on the reverse strand, counting down.
AAACTTACTATAAAAGATTTAAACTCGATAGATGAAAAGACTTTTTTTGACATGAGGGATGGCGTTGGGATAGACAGAGATACAGGCACTGCAAAAGATGGAAAGAAGTACAATTACGAGATCACTCCATCAGGTACGAAATTCGAGCTTTATATGACAGGGGATAATTTGGATGACGACGATTTAGAGCTTTTAAAACTTTGCCTAAATGTGCTTAAAAATGGGCAGATATCAGTAGGAGGAATGACAAGCAGAGGTTTAGGAACTGTTAAGCTTATTGACGAGAAGATCTACAAAGTCGATAAATCCAATCTAAAAGAGTACGTATCTAATGGTTTAAGTGAAGAAATGAGGTGGAATGATGTTTAAAGAACTGCACAATGAAGGATATCTTAAATTTTATTTAAAGACGATGAGCCCTCTTTCAATAAAAGCGGCTGACAACAATGATTTTGATCCGACGGTGCCTGACAACAAATTTTTAAGGTCTTATAAAGATGGTAAGTTAACGGTAGTAATGCCTGGCAGCAGTATAAAAGGTGTATTTAGAAGTAGGGCAGAGAAAAAGTTAAAAGGCTGTGATATATTTGGATCTGAATATTGCGGAAAGAAGCTTAGTAGCAGTATGGATGGAAAAGAGCGGTACAAAGAAAGCTGTCCTGCATGTAAAATGTTTGGCAATACTGCTTTAAAGAGCCGAATTCTATTTAAAGATGCTTATCCAATAGGGGAAGTTAAGATGGGCAAGAGAAAGAATGTAGCCATTGATAGGATAACAGGGGCATCGAAAAGAAATGCGTTATTTGAGCCTGAGGTTGTAGAAGATGGTACATTTGAATGCGAAATAAAAATGGAGAATGTGTTTAATTGGCAGATTAAAGTGCTTACGGAAATATTAGATGAAATCGACGATGGGTATGTGGTCTTTGGAGGTATAACATCAAGGGGGTTTGGTCGTATGGCTGTACAAAATGTTCAGTTTACAATGAGATACTACGATAGAAAAAATATATCGGGTTATGATGATTATGGATTTTACATAGAAAGAAAGTTTGACAGGGAAATGTTAAGAGAAAAGTTGTCCAAGTTGGCATTGGATGATGAGTGTTTTGGGAAGGTGGAGTTTGATGAAACCTTATAACTTCGTACCTATATTAGGTGCTAAAAAATACGTAAAATCGCATGAATTAAAAAGTGGAAAGGTTAGAGTAAGTATCGAAGTTGTGACGCCAGTCCACATATTTTCAGGATATTACAATGAAAACGGCAGTACTGTGTATAGAGAATTTGCGAAATACAATGGCAAATACATAATACCTGGTTCATCTTTGAAAGGATGTGCAAGGGCTATAGCTGAGAGCGTATCAAGAAGCTGTATAAGCACAAAACAAGACATACGCAAGATTGGAAAAGATATAAAGGACCAAAATGACTGCATAATATGCGATATGTTTGGCTCATTAGGCAAGAAAAGTAGATTGCGGTTTACTGATTTGGTACTTGTGAAAAATAGCGGCGTAGATATAATAAATATCCCAGCATTTTACGGACCAAAGCCAGAGAACAAGAACTATTATGATGCCGATGGGAAATTTAAGGGTGTAAAATTTTACAACCATGGAGATGTGAATATAATAGAAAAAGGCACAATACCTTGTGAATTTGTGATGCCGGGCAGTATATTTGAGGGGGACGTGTTTTTTGATGATTTAGACGATAATGAATTAGATCTCTTGTGCTTTTCATTAGGATTGAGTGGTGATATATACCTTAAATTAGGTTATGGCAAACCTGCTTATTACGGCTCTGTAAAGGTGAAATCAATAGATGATGATATTGATGCATTGAAAAGAGCTAATAGGTATGGGGAAAATGATGGCGATGTGGCTAAGAATGTGAAAAGATTGAAAGAGCTGCTTTCATGGGACAAAAGACACACAAAGAGTGTATGGCATACTGTAAACAATCAAAGAGGATATTGAAGGCGGTGATAATGTGAAAGATGGTCTCTATGATATGGCAGTAAATATGGGGCAATATTTCGTAAAAAATAAATTGACAAATATATTAGACGTTGTCATAAACCTCTTTGAAAGTGCAAGAAAAACAAGTGCTAATGAAAATGAAGCAAAAACAAAATTTTTTAGCATGCTTAATCTTATAAATAAAGATCCTTTTATGTTAGGCGGCGGGAAGCCATATAAAGAAGCTTTTAAAAAGTTTGTAGAAGGGTATTTATCCATTTTCAAAAACGCAGAGTGTCGCAATAGAGATTTTGCAAGGCTTACTACAGATGAAATGTTTTATGTTTTGTGCTGGGCTAATAGATATGTAAAGTCCTTTGAGCATAGCAAAAGATCTTCTTAAAAAGCGGTATAATCCGCTTATTATTTTTTTCTAAAAATTTTCCATAACTTTAGCAGGAAAATAGAGGATTTTGGAGAATATATTACATTGGAAAAATTTTTAATGCGTATGTGGCGTGGAAATTCTTTCTGAAAATAAGGGGGTAACAAGTGATGAGGGTGGTACTGGAGTTCAGCGGTGACAAAGAGTTGCGCCTGCCTATACAGTACAATCACATAGTGCAGGGATTTATATACAACAGTATGACAGATGGAGATTTCAGCGCATTTATGCACGATGAAGGTTTCAAATACGGGAAAAGGCAGTTTAAATTATTTACGTATTCAAGGCTTGAAGGAGAATTTAGACTTCTAAAAAGAGAGGACAAGATATTGCTAAAGCCGCCATTTAAGCTTACTGTATCTTCTCCCATTGACGAGTTTATATACGACATTTCACAAAACATATTTAAAAAAGACTATTGCGTATTCAACAACCAAACATTTAAGCTTAATTCAATAAACATCGAAAATCCACCTGTATTTAGAGAAAAGGCAAGAATAAAGTTTTTGTCGCCTGTTGTCACATACTCTACAATCGAAGACAAGGGAGTAAGGTATACTTATTACTACTCACCTTGGCATGAAAACTTTTCTGATATTTTGCTAAAGAACTTATTGAAAAAATATGAAGTGATTTACGGCGAGGAGGTAGAAGATCCATATTTTAAACTATACCCTATTGGCGACGAAAATATGAAATATCAAAAAGTCATGAAGTACAAAAATACAGTCATAAAAGGCTGGATGGGAATATATGATGTGGAGTGTAGTCCGGATCTTTTGAAGGTTGCTTACTACTCAGGACTTGGGGCCAAAAACTCTCAAGGCTTTGGTTGCTTTGAGATATTGTAAAAGGGGTGCGCAAAATGCTGGATGCTGTGAAGGACATAGGTGAGATGTCTATAAGTACTGGAAGGAAGAGCCTTTTAGATGTTCTTATAGAGGATCCAAATCAAAATGGTTCGTATAAAAACGTCATAGCCATTAATTTTACAGTAGATGGCGATGACGTGAAGTACAAAGATGTGACGATAGAGGAGACAGACAGCCAAAAAATATCAAGGTACTTGTACTCAAGCGCTGGTGGCAATGGTCCTGGTTATATGCCTGTCGCAAAGATTACAGAGCCTGACAAGACATTTAACGGTAAGATTCTAAGTTGGTTTAAAATCCTTAGCAAAAAAGGATTAAACATCGATGAAGATGAAAGGCGATTTCTCGAAAATTTGAACAGCGCTATTCAAGAAAATAAAGATGAGATATTAGAAAAGATCATAAAGTTCAGAGGGGAATTCCCTAAAAAAGATGGACTTTTGCTCATGCTGAAATTCGTAGAAGGCAGTACATACAAATACATCGGCGATATACCGCTATTTAGAAAACTCCTCGTAGATACAGACAATGAAAAATACAATAAACTTTCAGCAAATGACAAAGTATGTTCAATATGTGGTGAGAAGAAGGATTTGGTTTTTGGCAAGGTTGACACGTACGCTTTCTACACGATTGATAAAACAGGATACATAGTCGGAGGGTTTGACGAGAAAAAATCGTGGAGAAACTTCCCTGTTTGTCCTGACTGTAGATTAAAGCTTGAAGAAGGCAAGAAGTACATAGAAAATAATTTGACGTTTAAGTTTTATGGGCTCAAATATCAACTAATACCCAAATTTCTAATAGGTGAAAGATTTGTAAAAGAAGAAATATTGGACATATTCAAAGAGACAACAAGGCTTGTATCATTAAAAGAATCAACGAAAAAAAGAGTCATAACAGATGAAGACGATATAATGTATTTTTTGAAAGACGCTGATGACTCAATTTCATTAAATTATCTATTTATAGAAAAGCAAAATTCTGCTGAAAGAATACTGCTTCTTATAGAAGACGTATTTCCATCACATATTAGGGAGATTTTCAAGGCGAAAGACACAGTAGATGGCATTTTTAATGAGAATTTTACTTTCAGAAATATACGCAATTTTTTGTCTAAGTCTGACATGAAGAAGCGAGACAGCGATCTTGACGGTTACTTTTTAGATTTAACAGACAGGATTTTTAGAGGCAGGAAAATTGACATAAACTTGATACTAAAATTTATAATGAAACGGGTAAGAGATGAATTCATTCAGAACAAATACTATCAAAGTGCTATAAAAGACGGAATGATGGCAATTAAGTTTTTACAAAATTTAGGATTAGTAGAAATGGAGGTTAAAGCCATGGAGGAAAGACCATTATCAGATTTCTTTAAAAAGTACGAAGAAAACTTCGAAACGCCTATCAAAAGAGGACTTGTGCTATTAGGTGCTCTTACAGAGTTGCTTCTCAGAAAGCAGTGCAAAGATAGAGGTGCAAAGCCTTTCATGAAAAACCTAAAAAGTCTCAAGATGGATGAAAAAGACATAAGAGGGCTTTTGCCAAAAGTTCAGAATAAGCTTGAGGAGTACGATTCATTTGATAAAGGCAAGAGGCTGCTGGCAAAGGAGGTATCAAATTATCTTCTTTTAGCAGGAGATGATTGGCATATGCCAGTAGATGAAATAAACTTCTACTTCGCCTGTGGATTAAATCTTGCAGACGAAATAGCATCAATAATTTATAGCAAAGAGGAGGAACAATGATGAGTAACATTATAAACAACCGCTCAGAGATACTTTTTCTTTATGATGTAAGCTTTGCAAATCCAAACGGAGACCCTGTGGATGAAAATAAGCCAAGGATCGATGAAGAGACAGGTATAAATATAGTGACAGACGTAAGACTTAAAAGAACCATAAGAGATTATTTGGCAGAGTATAAAGGGATGGATGTATTTATCTTGGAGACGAGAGATGAAAGCGGAAAACTGCGGACAAAAGATGATAGAATAAGCGACTTCGGTTCGAATGATGATATCATCAATAAATGCATAGATGTGCGGCTTTTTGGAGCTACAACAGCAGTGAAGGACAAAACTATGACTTTAACAGGTCCCGTTCAGTTTGGATTTGGAAGATCACTTCACAAGGTCAACATGACTTACATAAAAGGCACAACCGTAATGCCGTCACAAAGTGGCAACAGTCAAGGAACATTTACAGAGAAGTATATACTTCCATATTCACTTATCTCATTTTATGGCATTGTAAATGAAAATGCAGCTAAAAATCAGAACATACCTCTTACAGATGACGATGTAGATTTGATGTTGGAAGCAATGTGGAATGGCACCAAAAACCTTATGTCCAATTCAAAGATGGGACACATGCCGAGATTTTTGCTTCAGGTAGTCATGAAAGAAAAAAATTATCAGATAGGTGAGTTAAATAAAAGGATAAAATTTGTCCACAATGTAGAAGACGAAGAATTGAGGGACATTAAAGACGGAAGGATCGAGATAAAAGAATTAATCGAAAGCCTTAATGCAAACAAAGGCAAAATAGAAAAGCTAAGATATGCAGTAGATGAAAGGGCAGTTTTTGCAGTAGATGGTGTCGCATGTGATTTTGGTGATGTGGTAAAGGACTTTCCTGTAGAAAAATTAGGCTTTTAAGATAAATTTAGAAAATATCTCAGGAAAAGATAGTAGCGAAGTTCTTGAGAAAGGAATGTATAGAATGAAACTATTGATATTTGACGTATACGGTGATTTTGGGCATTTTAAGAAGTACTATACCACATCATCGCCGCTTACCTTTTCATTTCCCCCGCCGCCGACTATAAAAGGATTAATAGGTGCGATAGAGGGAATAGGGAAAAAAGATTATTTAAAAGTTCTAAGCTCTGAAAAATGCAAATTGGCGGTGAGAATTCTAAATCCGGTGAAAAAAATCAGGATGGGCCTCAACTTAATAAATACAAAGGATAATTTTTGGATCCCATTTAAAAAGAAAAATCACGAAGCCCGAACGCAGGTAAAGATGGAGCTTTTAAAAGACCCTATGTACAGGATATATTTTTATCACACAGATGAAGATCTTTTTAATGACATAATTGAAAAACTAAAAAATCATCAAAATGTGTACACAGTTTCTTTAGGATTAAGTGAAATGATTGCAGATTATAGATTTGTGGGCGTAAAAGATGCTTTTGAGGAGAAAAATTCAGAGGTTTTTGTATCTTCCGTTTTACCATATAAGTATATTTTGGAAGATAAGATAGTTTTTGAAGATGGTAAAAAATACTTTAAAGAAAAGATTCCTGCCGATATGGATGAAGAAAGAATTGTATTGGATTATGCTGATGTAGTATATGAAGCGAATGGCAAAAGCATAAGATCTTATGTATCAAGTAGTTGGGTGATAGATGATGAACACATCGTGTTTTTCTGAGCTTTATTCACATCCTGATAAATATTTAGAGGAGCATTTGGTAGGATGTGCAGAGCTGGCAGAAAAGTTTTTAGGTGAAGCCAAGGTTAATTTAATGGATGAGGAGTTGTTATCAAGCCTTATCAAGATTGTGGCTTTATGCCATGATCTTGGTAAGTCTACAAGCTTTTTTCAAGAATATTTAACTTCACAAGACGACAATAAGAAAAAAGATCTAAAATCAAAGAAAGAAACACATCATTCGTTGATTTCGGCGATTATAGCTTATTTTGCTGTAAAGCAGGAGATAAGCGGATTAGACATCGACAATGATACTAAAATATTGCTTCCATTTATATCTTATATAGCTGTGAAAAAGCATCATGGAAATCTAAATGATGTAGTGACAGAAGCTTCTTTAGAAGACAGCGACATAGAAATAATGAAATCTCAACTTCAAAGCATAGATGACATAAAATTTAAGATATTAAGCGATAATTTAAGGAAAGTTGGATTAAATATTGATCTTAATAAGACAACTGTAGCTAATAATATAGAGGATATAAAAAATGAGATGAGAAGCATAAGGTTATATTTAAGGAAGATAAGACAAAAAGAGGATTTGACTTATTATATTCTCATAAACTATGTATTTTCGTTGCTTATAGATGCAGATAAAAGCGAAGTCGTGATTGGAAAGATTTCGTCATCTTATACGGAATTGATGGATGATGCAGTTGATAAATACAAATCAAAGATTAGATACAAAGATAGTAAAATAAATGTATTAAGGGAAAATGCGTATAGAGAAGTAAATGAAAATGAAATAAATGTAGATGAAAGAATTTTATCCATAAACCTTCCTACAGGGCTTGGGAAAACCTTGGCATCTATATCTTTTGCGTTAAAACTGAAAAAGAAGCTTCACGATGTGTATAACAAAAAATTCAGAATTATTTACTCATTACCGTATTTAAGTATAATAGAGCAAAATTATCAGGAATTTGAAAAGATATTAAAAACAAACAACATAAATGTTAACACAAGTGTATTACTTAAGCATCATCATCTTTCAGAAGTTAAATACAGTGATGATGAAACAGAATTTGATACAGAAAAGTCAAAAATAATGATTGAAGGTTGGAATTCGGAAATCATAGTTACGACATTTATACAGCTTTTTCATACGTTTTTGTCTAACAGAAACAGTGCATTAAGAAAATTTCACAGAATAGCAAATTCCATAATAATACTTGATGAGGTTCAGTCAATACCATTTTATTACTGGAAGCTTGTGAAAGAAGTCTTAAAAGCAGTTGCATATAAATTGAATTCATACATAATATTTGTTACGGCAACACAGCCTATGATATTTGACGATAATGAAGTTAGGCAGCTTACAGACAAAACAAGGTATTTCAATCAAATGAACAGAGTAGTGATAAAGCCGGTCTTTCAAAAAGACATGCACCTTGATGAGCTAATAGACGTGTTTGACTTAAAAGATGGAAGAAGCTATCTTTTTATACTAAACACCATATCATCAGCGAGACAATTTTATCAATTATTAAAAGAAAAGTTGCCAGATGAAGAAATAATATACATGTCTACCCATGTAATACCGCATGAAAGGCTTGAAAGGATAAATCTTTTAAAGACAAAAAGCATAAAATATGCTGTTACGACGCAACTTGTGGAAGCTGGTGTAGACATAGACTTTGACGTTGTTGTAAGAGATTTGGCACCGATGGATTCTATAAATCAATCAGCAGGTAGATGCAACAGAAATTGGGAGAAAAAAGGAGAAGTATATGTAGTGTCGCTGATTGATGAAAAAAATAGAAAATACGCTTTAAGGATTTACAATAAAGTTATGCTCAATATTACTGAAAGGATATTGTCAGAGTACGAGATAATATCAGAAAAAGATTTTTTAGATATAATAGATCGTTATTATAGAGAGATATCACAAAACCTTTCATCAAAAGAAACAATTGACATTTTAGATGCTGTATTCAAATTAAGGTACGACAGTGATGATGGTATGCCAAGTATAAGCAAATTTAAACTTATTGATGATGAATATTATAAAGTAGATGTGTTTATAGAGTATAACGAAGAAGCAATAGAGTTATGGCAAAGGTATATTGACCTTAAAAAAATAAAAAATTTGTTTAAAAGGCGGAGTATATTTGACGAATTTAAAGCTGATTTTTATAAATACGTGATATCAATACCAGAGAAAACAGAAAACATGCCTGCAGAAGTAGAAGGCTTCAAATATGTCAATGCTGCTTCTTTAAAAGATTATTACGATAGTGAAACAGGGTTTAAAACGAGCGATGTATTAAGCATTTGGTGAATGTCGTCGATGTACAATAGTGCAAAAAATGCTGGATATCGACGACACATTGTCATAACGATAAGTTGAATTTTCGGAAGTTTGTGGTATAATAAAGTCATAAGCTTTACACGAGATAAATTTTATGCAAGATAAGTGTATTGAATTTTCTATGTTCTAACGTGTTTTTAGCCTACCTATAAGGAATTGAAACTTTCCTGAACTGAAATATATTTCAGTTCAGGAATTTCGTTTTTAGCCTACCTATAAGGAATTGAAACTATGCCTCCTTTTATGCAATGGATGCTGTTGGTACATGTTTTTAGCCTACCTATAAGGAATTGAAACGAAATTATTTACTTGATGTTGAAGAAGTTGCGAATGTTTTTAGCCTACCTATAAGGAATTGAAACTTGAAAATTATAAAAGCAACGACTCCTGAAGAAAAGTTTTTAGCCTACCTATAAGGAATTGAAACATTTATTTTGTAATATAACAAGAACAAGCATTAAAGAGTTTTTAGCCTACCTATAAGGAATTGAAACATGTACATGGTTGGTAATTCACCTAAACTTAAAGCTGTTTTTAGCCTACCTATAAGGAATTGAAACTTATTTCGCTGTTTTGTATGTCCCGTTTAAGCTGTAAGTTTTTAGCCTACCTATAAGGAATTGAAACTATTTAAACGTTAGGCCTCCTTGCGACCTGAAAACTGTTTTTAGCCTACCTATAAGGAATTGAAACATCGTATCCCCTGCTTTGTTGACAGGAGTATAGCCGTTTTTAGCCTACCTATAAGGAATTGAAACACAGATTCCGAAGTAGAAGAACATCCTGAAAAAGAATAGTTTTTAGCCTACCTATAAGGAATTGAAACTAGTTGGTCCAATGGGAGCAGGAAAAACAGAATATGGTTTTTAGCCTACCTATAAGGAATTGAAACATGATAATAAAGTATTGGAACACCTTGAGAAGCAACACAACGTTTTTAGCCTACCTATAAGGAATTGAAACCCTGTACTTCCTTTTTGTAACATAGAATTACCTCCTCTAGTTTTTAGCCTACCTATAAGGAATTGAAACTATAATTACAATTGATGACACAGGAACAATTGTAGGTTTTTAGCCTACCTATAAGGAATTGAAACTGTATAGGTTTACATTTAAAAGATAAAATAAAAGCGGTTTTTAGCCTACCTATAAGGAATTGAAACCCAAAAACCCTTTGGAGGATAGCCCTCCTGATAGTTTGTTTTTAGCCTACCTATAAGGAATTGAAACAGGCCTTATGCATAACCTCAAAGTCGGCCATACTTCTAAGTTTTTAGCCTACCTATAAGGAATTGAAACACTTTATATTGAACATGCACTCCAACCACAATCAGCGTTTTTAGCCTACCTATAAGGAATTGAAACTAAAAGTCTTGGCACTTATAATTTGAGTAATGTTACTAGTTTTTAGCCTACCTATAAGGAATTGAAACCCTTTACATTACTAATCCATACATCGCCAATGCGTAGTTTTTAGCCTACCTATAAGGAATTGAAACTTAGATTGGGGTGATAAGTCGAAGGTTCTTTATGGAGGTTTTTAGCCTACCTATAAGGAATTGAAACTGCATAAGAATAAAAATATTGAATATGCTAATAATGTTTTTAGCCTACCTATAAGGAATTGAAACTTCATCATAGGAATTTGTCGAGAGTAAGCGATTCGGTTTTTAGCCTACCTATAAGGAATTGAAACAAAAAATCTATTATATGCGTCCCAGTTCTGCCGATAGTTTTTAGCCTACCTATAAGGAATTGAAACCTTTCACCTGCTTTGAAAATACACCACTCTCCAAACAAGTTTTTAGCCTACCTATAAGGAATTGAAACCCACTACCCCTATCTTCATTAACAAAAACAATATTTCGGTTTTTAGCCTACCTATAAGGAATTGAAACTATTCTTTCAAAAGTTTACCTCTGCCTCTTTTACTGCGTTTTTAGCCTACCTATAAGGAATTGAAACTACTCTCCTTTCAAAATGGTAAATCTTCGTCTATAGTTTTTAGCCTACCTATAAGGAATTGAAACCAGTTACAAGAGCATTAATACCATTCATGATAGCAAGTTTTTAGCCTACCTATAAGGAATTGAAACGCATAACATAACCATTGCATTACATTGCCCTGCCAGTTTTTAGCCTACCTATAAGGAATTGAAACATGTACAATGACCCAAATGCAATGGCAGTAATGAAAGTTTTTAGCCTACCTATAAGGAATTGAAACAACGGAACACCGACAGCAAAATTTACACTTGCAGTAAGTTTTTAGCCTACCTATAAGGAATTGAAACTCTAACTTGCTTCTCAAGTTCTTAATCTTTAGCTGGGTTTTTAGCCTACCTATAAGGAATTGAAACGATATACCGGAAACGCTTAATGTAACCTTCTTCTCTTTGTTTTTAGCCTACCTATAAGGAATTGAAACATCTTTTCGATTTCTACCATTTTCTGCCCTCTGTCGGTTTTTAGCCTACCTATAAGGAATTGAAACCAAAAAGATTATGTTTTTGCTTGAAGTAAATGTTAAGTTTTTAGCCTACCTATAAGGAATTGAAACGACCCATACTGTGTTATGCGTGTTACAAGTCTTGGGTCTGTTTTTAGCCTACCTATAAGGAATTGAAACTTCTTGCTGCTGGCACTGGCTTGCCTGGAATGACTATTTTGTTTTTAGCCTACCTATAAGGAATTGAAACATTTGCCTTGTTGTCGCTTTAATTCCTTGTGAATACAGTTTTTAGCCTACCTATAAGGAATTGAAACTTTGCTATGGTTGGCAAGGCAACTATTGGAAAATACAAGTTTTTAGCCTACCTATAAGGAATTGAAACATGGCTACAGACGTTTCTCCTTTTTTAGCAAGACGTGTTTTTAGCCTACCTATAAGGAATTGAAACTCATACGCAAAGACCTCTTTTTTAGGAAGTCTTTGGTTTTTAGCCTACCTATAAGGAATTGAAAAACAATATACCGCTTCTAAAACAATTATTTCTGAATAGTTTTTAGCCTACCTATAAGGAATTGAAACTTAGTAATTTTTTGCAGTCTTTCAAAATATATATCAGTTTTTAGCCTACCTATAAGGAATTGAAACGTTGGATTTGGGTAGAGGACAAACGTTTGCTATAAAGTTTTTAGCCTACCTATAAGGAATTGAAACTAAATAGAGTGTCTAACGGAAATGATTATATTGCAAGTTTTTAGCCTACCTATAAGGAATTGAAACTAATTTTTGTCACGTTTGTAATACTCCACTTCAAAGTTTTTAGCCTACCTATAAGGAATTGAAACCTGTAAGTCCTTCAAGTGGTGATGTTGTGCTTGATAGGTTTTTAGCCTACCTATAAGGAATTGAAACACTTTAATTCTTCTTTGCTAATTTCATTTATTTTATTAGTTTTTAGCCTACCTATAAGGAATTGAAACGTTTCTTTATATTGAATAACGTCATAATTAACAATGGTTTTTAGCCTACCTATAAGGAATTGAAACTGACGATGTTGTAAAAGGATTAAATCTCTTAGAGAAGTTTTTAGCCTACCTATAAGGAATTGAAACTGTCTATTTCTTTATTTGTCAAGTAATTGTCTGCGAGTTTTTAGCCTACCTATAAGGAATTGAAACACAAGCGAAGAAGTAGTTTTTAGCAATATATCAAGATGTTTTTAGCCTACCTATAAGGAATTGAAACATAGTGAGGTGGATAAAGTGTTAAAATTGGTTAAGAGGTTTTTAGCCTACCTATAAGGAATTGAAACCTGCGCACCTCCAAAAAGCTTGCGAGTAACAAGAATAAGTTTTTAGCCTACCTATAAGGAATTGAAACTACATAGAATTTGTGCAAGGCTGGAATAATATTCCGTTTTTAGCCTACCTATAAGGAATTGAAACAATACAAATCATCGTTTTTGTCGTTGATAATTTTTGGGTTTTTAGCCTACCTATAAGGAATTGAAACTAAGTCTGAACTTGCGTTATATTTGGAACAGAAGGCAGTTTTTAGCCTACCTATAAGGAATTGAAACGGATCAGAATAGTGAGTAAGACTAACAGTCAAACCACGTTTTTAGCCTACCTATAAGGAATTGAAACTTTCCAAATACTGGTATAGCTAAAAGCAGGATATATAGTTTTTAGCCTACCTATAAGGAATTGAAACTACGCAAGTCTTGAGCAACAAGAATTATATCATAGCCGTTTTTAGCCTACCTATAAGGAATTGAAACTTTGTATGTTGACATTGTGTTGTGCGTGTGTTATAAGTTTTTAGCCTACCTATAAGGAATTGAAACTCGCTTTCGGACATATTAAATGTTGTGCTTGTAAAGTTTTTAGCCTACCTATAAGGAATTGAAACACAGTAATTGGCTTGACAAATACGGCGTGAGTGAGTGTTTTTAGCCTACCTATAAGGAATTGAAACCGTGGAAGAAACCAGAATATAAATTTATCGTCGACTAGTTTTTAGCCTACCTATAAGGAATTGAAACCAGTATGGATATATATAAAAATGCCTTAAAAACCTTGGTTTTTAGCCTACCTATAAGGAATTGAAACAATTACATTACTAATGACAACAGAGACACAAGAGCCTGTTTTTAGCCTACCTATAAGGAATTGAAACGAGGCACCCTAAAGTATTCAACTTTTGTAGCAACTTTGTTTTTAGCCTACCTATAAGGAATTGAAACATGTTATATTAGGATCGTTTATGTTTGCTGGTGTAAGTTTTTAGCCTACCTATAAGGAATTGAAACTACCCTCAGTAACCGCTGCAAACACTGCATCAGCAGGTTTTTAGCCTACCTATAAGGAATTGAAACCAAAAAATGACTTTTTAGAAAAAGAAGAAGAATTAGAAGTTTTTAGCCTACCTATAAGGAATTGAAACAGAAAAAAAATAAAAGGGGATAAAAAGATGCAAAAGTTTTTAGCCTACCTATAAGGAATTGAAACCTACTGCTTTTAGTGGTATGACAGATCAAATTGTTTCGTTTTTAGCCTACCTATAAGGAATTGAAACTTTCTATCATCAAAAGTATAGTTAAGTCTTAAATAACGTTTTTAGCCTACCTATAAGGAATTGAAACCCAACAAAGACAGTTTTAACGTCACTTTTGCAAGGCAGTTTTTAGCCTACCTATAAGGAATTGAAACTTTAAAAATAGGCAAAAAAATAAAAGAGGAATTTTATTCGTTTTTAGCCTACCTATAAGGAATTGAAACAGCTACAAAGCTGCCTTTATTAAAAAACATCCAAAGTTTTTAGCCTACCTATAAGGAATTGAAACCAACAACGCAATCAAAAACTTAGAGCAACTTAAAATGTTTTTAGCCTACCTATAAGGAATTGAAACTTTGCAGGCGATGAGTTAAGCATCAGTTTTACGATAGGTTTTTAGCCTACCTATAAGGAATTGAAACTTTTTTAACATTTTTATCAATCTCCTTTTTTAAAATTGTTTTTAGCCTACCTATAAGGAATTGAAACATTGAAATTATAACATATTTCATTTTCAAAATCTCCGTTTTTAGCCTACCTATAAGGAATTGAAACGCAATATGGATATATTTTTCTAAAGCCTCTACATCCGTTTTTAGCCTACCTATAAGGAATTGAAACTACGAAATATTTGTTTCGTATAATAAGTTTTTTAAAGCGTTTTTAGCCTACCTATAAGGAATTGAAACATTCTAGCTTTATATAGTCTTTTTTCTTCATCGTTCAGTTTTTAGCCTACCTATAAGGAATTGAAACTAATTTTTTATTGCTGCATTGGTTACGAGGAGTTGAGGCCTAATGGACAAAAAACATTTAATTAAAGGCTATGATATTTTTGTCAATGGTGAATGGGATCTCAGTCCATTTGAACATTTATATGAGTTAGAATGCAGAGATGTTATTCAGGAACATATTAATGACTTTAATGAAACAGAAAAAGAGGAAATTAAAAAGCTGGAGGAGATTCTTGTTAAGAGAGCCCCACTGTTTTATAAGGCATTAAAAGGTTTTTTAAAAGCAAAGCAAAAGAATAAGCCTAAGTCCCATTGGTGGTGGTATCTTGATGAAATAGCAGATAATAAGTTAAAACCACAGATTAAATGAGTTTTTATAGTTTCCTATTTTTAAGAAGGTGTTTTTATGTATGGCTATGAAGATGTTACAGGTTCATTGATACAAAGTTACAGCATTTGCAAAAGGCAGGTATGGCTTATGGCCCATCAGATAATTCCTGACCAAGAGCATCCATACATTGAGATGGGACGCTTAATAGACGACATATCTTATGACAGAGACAGGAAGAAGATAAATTTTGAGAATGTCGTCATAGATCTTGTGAGAAATGACAATGGCAATTTGTTAGTAGGCGAGATAAAGAAAAGCTCAAAAGCCTTAGATAGTGCCAGACTTCAACTTCTTTTTTATTTGTACAAATTGAAGCAAAACGGTATTGAGGCAAAAGGACAACTATTTTTCCCAGAGGAGAGAAAGAAGATCGATGTGTTTCTTACGAGCGAGTTAGAGGCGGGAGTTGTTAGTGTTATAAATGAAATAAGAGATATTATAAATATGGACAAGGCGCCAGCTTTTAAGAAAATACCTTACTGCAAAAATTGTGGATATAAGGAGTTTTGCTTATCATGAAAAAGCCTGTTTATATTTTTTCTGATGGAGAATTGCATAGAAAAGATAACACATTGTATTTTGAAGGAGAAAACGGAAGAAAGTTTATTCCTGTTGAAAATACTTCTGAAATAATGATTTTTGGTGAGGTTAGCCTCAACAAAAGATTTTTGGAATTTATCTCACAATCGGAGATAATACTTCACTTCTTCAACCACTACGGCTACTACGTTGGATCTTTTTATCCGAGGGAACATTTAAATTCCGGATATATGATATTAAAACAAGCGGAAAATTATATTGACGAGAAGAAACGTTTATACATTGCACAAAAATTTGTAGAAGGTGCATATAGAAACATCCGACAAGTTTTAAAGTACTATCAAAACCGAGGCAAAAGCTTGGACGACATCATTTACGCCATAGAAAGATTAGGAGATATGATAGATGGAACATCTGATATAAATGAGCTTATGGCTATTGAAGGAAATATAAGAGAGTATTACTATAAATCATTTGATGAGATATTGGGGAATGGTGATTTTGAGTTTGATGTTAGAAGCAAAAGACCGCCGAAAAATTCCCTAAATGTTCTTATAAGCTTTGGAAATTCTCTCATGTATACAACAGTACTAAGCGAAGTTTATAAGACACATTTGGATCCAAGGATAGGGTATTTGCACTCCACAAATTTTAGAAGATTTACACTAAATTTAGATATATCAGAGATATTTAAACCTATTATTATAGATAGAGTCATATTCACAGTTATAGGCAAAAACGTCATTAAAAAAGATGATTTTGATGAAGATGCAGAAGGACTCTTGCTTAAAGATAAAGCGAAGATGGCATTCATAGAGGAATACGAGAATAAACTAAAGACTACGATAAATCATAGATCGTTAGGCAATAATGTTTCATACCGTAGGCTTATACGGCTTGAACTTTATAAACTGGAAAAACATCTTATGGAAGAACAAAAGTACACGCCATTCGTTGCTCAATGGTAAAAAGGTGATATTATGTTTATCATACTTGTATATGATGTCAATGAGAAGCGAGTAAATAAAGTTTTAAAGACATGCAGGAAGTACCTTAATTGGGTGCAAAATTCGGTGTTAGAAGGCGAAATATCTGATGCAAATTTTAGAAAGTTAAAGAGTGAGATCTCAAGGATAATCAATAAAGATGAAGATTCGGTTATTATATATATTTTGCGAACTACTAAGTATTCAGATAGAGAAATAATAGGGCTTGAAAAAGGCGGCGAAAGCTTGTTTGTATGAGATGCCAAAGGGAATGGCTATTTATTATTTTTAAAGCTATATCAAGGATATTTGTGAACTTTTGCTTTCCACTGGCGCCATAGAGAAGGCTTTTGTTCTGGATTATGTCTTAACATATATATAAATTTGTTGTATAATTTTTTTATGAAACTTATGGGAGGCGTACTGATGGAAGGCGGCAGCCGCATTTATGAAATGCTTAAAAACAGGGAAAATTTCAAAGACAGGCTTATATTAGAAGGGATAGTTGTTGGAGTTTTGATAGGATTGGTCGTATCACTTTTAAGGTTTATGTTAGAGAAAACCGGTATATACCTTTTGTCTATGTATAAACTTTTAGAAACGAAGATTTACCTTTTGCCTATATGGCTTATATTTTTAGTTGCGATAGGCATATTTACAAACTACATACTTAAATTGGAGCCTATGATCAGTGGCAGCGGCATACCTCAGGTGGAAGGGACGATTATAGGCTATTTTAAATTAAATTGGCTAAGAATCTTTGTATTGAAGTTTGTAGGGACAATATTGATGATAGGTGTTGGGCTGTCTTTAGGACGGGAAGGTCCATGTGTACAACTTGGTGCATCTTTAGGTCAAGGTGTCAGCAGATCATTAAAGAGGATGCGCTTTGAGGAGAAATACCTTATAACGTGCGGCGCTGGCGCTGGTTTAGCTGCGGCATTCAATGCACCGTTAGCGGGGGTTATATTTTCTTTGGAGGAGCTTCATAAAAATTTTTCTCCAATCGTTCTTGTATCATCAATGGTATCATCTCTTACTGCGACATACGTCGCAGATACTTTTTTGGGACTTAAAACGGTATTTGATATTACTAATATGCCGATTGTTCCTTTTTCTCAATATTTTTATCTGCTGCTTTTGGGAGTGATAATAGGATTTGGAGGCATCATATTCAACAAATCGCTTCTAAAAGCACAAGATTTGTACAATAAATATGTAAAAATGCCCCAATTAAAGGTCTTTGTGCCTCTTTTGCTATCAGTCATCGTAGGGCTTTTTCTGCCAATGGTACTTGGCGGTGGTGAAGGTCTTGTAGATAAGATAAGTGGTGCGGACTTAGGTTTTGCATTTGTTGTCATATTGCTTATATCAAAATTCCTTTTTACAATAATAAGTTATGGGTCTGGAGTGCCGGGAGGCATATTCATGCCACTTCTTGCAATAGGTGCGCTTATAGGCAATTTATACGGTATAACTATCATTCATGCGTTTAATATAAATAGCATATACCTAAAGGACTTTGTTGTTTTAGCTATGGCTGGATATTTTGCTGCTATCGTAAGAGCACCTATAACAGGAAGCCTCTTAGTTACGGAGATGACAGGCTCATTTAGCCATTTGCTTGCCTTAAGCACTGTATCAATAACGGCTTACATTGTATCTGGTCTTTATGGAAATGAGCCAATATATGAATCGCTGCTTGATAGGATAATAAAAAGCAAAGGTAATATGGCTAATATCGATGAAAATGATGATGTGGCTAAAATATTATTTGAGATGCCTGTTGCTGTCGGGTCTTTTGTAGATGGCAAAAAATTAAAAGACATAGAATGGCCGCATAGTTGTCTTGTGGTTGGAATAAAAAGAGGTGGGAAGGAGATAATACCAAAAGGAAATACAAAGATACTGGCTGGTGATTATATAGTGTTGCTTGGCAATGAAAAAGATGTTGTAAATATAAAAAACAATATAAGAAAGATGACAGAAATGTGATATGAAAAAAGTTAATGGGATTTTCAGAAAGCCTATTGACTTTTTTATTTTGCGGCGATATAATTATTTAGCATACAAAATATTCGCGTACAAAATATACGATTTAGAAGTGTAGTGAAAGAAGGTGAAGAATTTTTGAAGGAGTACAACGAAAGAATAGATGTTTTAAAGACATTAAAATCCATAATGAATATGATTCACAAAAACATGGAAAGTGAGTTTAAAGATCTTAAGATAACGGGACCTCAAGGCATGATCATTGGAATCCTTATGCAACATGGGGAGATGAAGATAAGCGATTTAAGTGAAAAGATGGGGCTATCAAGCAGCACTGTCTCTGGCATAGTAGACAGGTTGGAGAAACAAGGTATGGTAAAGAGAATAAGGAGCAGCGATGACAGGAGGGTTGTCTATGTGAAAGTAGACGAGGATTTCAAAAAGAGGTCTAAAGAAAGCTTCAAGAATATTTATGAGAGATTTGAGGCGATAATGAGTAAAGCCACAGATGAAGAACATGCTGATATCGTAAAGGGGCTTAATACCCTTAAGAAATTGATTGAATCAAGCAGTGGTCAAAGTAGCGATAATTTCAAGAAAGGTGGTTTTGATGGATGCTAAAATTACGGAAATACTTTAAGCCATATATATTTATAACTATTGTTGCCATACTATTTATATTTGTTCAGGCTATGAGCGACCTGTCCCTTCCTGACTACATGTCAAACATAGTAAACCAAGGAATCCAGCAGGGAGGCATTGTCAATGCTGTGCCAGATGCTGTAAGAAAAAGCACCATGGATAAACTGACATTATTTATGAATGACAGCGATAAAAACAATGTGTTAAATTATTATGTGTTAGTTGACAAAAACAGCTCAGATTACGATAAGTACGTAAAAAAATATCCTGATTTAAAGAAAGAGCCCATATACGTACTAAAGAACATAGATAAATCAGAGATAGACAAGATAAACCTTCCAATGGGCAAGGCGTTTTTAGCTGTATCAGGTGTTGAAAAGATGAAGTCCAACGCAAAAGGCGGATTTATCACATTTAACAACATGAAGATACCAGCAAATGCCGATCTATTTGCGCTTTTTGCAAGGATTCCTGAATCAGAGAGACAGAAGATAACTGATGACATGAATAAGAAGTTTACATCCCTTGGTGACAACATGGTTATACAAGCTGCTACATCGGCAGTGAAGTCTGAGTACAAGGCATTAGGAGTGAATACTGACAAAATTCAGACAAACTACATTTTGTCGACAGGGCTTATAATGCTGCTGATTACTCTTTTGAGTGCGGCATGTTCTATAATGGTGGGATTTTTAGGTTCCAGAGTTGCCGCTGGTTTTTCAAGGGATATAAGAAAAAATCTTTTTACAAGGGTTGAGAGCTTTTCGAATGAGGAATTTGACAAGTTTTCTACTGCGTCTTTGATAACAAGGACCACAAACGATATAACCCAGATACAGATGCTTATTGTCTTTATGATAAGGATGATATTCTATGCTCCTATGATAGGCATAGGCGGTGTAATAAGAGCCATAGGCAAAAGTGCGTCGATGTCATGGATAATAGCTTTGGCAGTCATAGTGCTTTTAGGTTTGGTTTCGACTGTGTTTTCTATCGCATTGCCTAAATTCAAGTCTGTGCAGAAATTGGTAGACAGGTTGAATCTTGTGGCTCGCGAGAATCTTGCTGGCATGATGGTTATAAGGGCTTTTAATACTCAAGAGTTTGAGGAAAACAGGTTTGACAAGGCAAATCGCGACATTACAAGCACGATGCTTTTCATAAACCGCGTCATGATTACAATGTTTCCAGTCATGATGCTTATAATGAACGGTATAACGCTTCTCATCGTATGGGTAGGTGCTCATGATATTGCCAATTCGTCAATGCAGGTTGGCGACATGATGGCGTTTATGCAGTACGCTATACAGATAATATTTGCCTTCCTCATGATGTCTATGATGTTTATCATGATACCGAGGGCATCTGTGTCAGCATCCCGTATTGCGGAGGTATTAGAGACACAGCCTACCGTTGTGGATCCTAAGGAAAGCAAAAAGTTTGACGATACGCAAAAAGGTGTTGTTGAGTTTAGAAATGTTTCATACAGATACCCTGGTGCAGAAGAAGATGCTATAAAGGATATTACGTTTAAGGCTGAGCCTGGGAAGACGACGGCTATCATTGGTTCAACGGGCTCTGGGAAATCTACACTTGTAAACTTGATACCGAGATTTTACGATGCCACAGAAGGGCAAGTTTTAGTAGACGGAGTAGATGTAAGGGATGTGAAGCAGCACGATTTGAGAGAAAAAATTGGCTATGTACCACAGAAGATTTCCCTTTTTAAAGGTACTGTCATGTCAAACATAAAATTTGGAAATGAAAATGCTACAGATGAAGAAGTCAAAAAAGCTGCAGAAGTGGCTCAGGCAGCAGAGTTTATAGAAAGGCTTCCAAATGGCTATGACAGCGAAATATCGCAAGATGCCACAAATATCTCAGGTGGACAGAAGCAAAGGCTGTCTATCGCAAGAGCCCTTGTCAAAAAGGCGGAGATTTATATATTTGATGAAAGCTTTTCAGCTCTTGATTTCAAGACAGATAGGGCCTTGAGAAAGGCTTTAAAAGAATACACGGAAAACAGCACTGTGATAATAGTTGCACAGCGCATATCTACGATAATGAATGCAGATCAGATTATTGTATTGGATGATGGCAAAATAGCTGGAATAGGCACACACGAGGAACTCATGAAATCCTGCGAGACATACAGAGAGATCGCTTATTCGCAGCTTTCAAAGGAGGAATTGGCATAATGGACGGAAGAAACGCAAATACTCCAAGGCGGCCTGTCATGAGAAGACATGGTCCTATGGGTGGCCATGGACCTATGGTAGGCGGTGAGAAAGCCAACGACTTTAAAGGAACAATGAAGAAATTGATGAAATATCTTGGTGAGTATAAACTTTCCATATTTTTCGTCATACTTTTTGCGGCAGGAAGTGCGGCACTGTCTATAGCAGGACCTAAGATACTCAGCAAGGCTATAACGAAGCTTTACGAAGGTGTCATGGCAAAGATAGCAGGTACAGGCAATATTGACTTCGACTACATCGGCAGAATAATCCTTCTACTTATAGGCCTTTACATCTTAAGCTCAGGCTTGGGATATATACAAGGTTGGATAATGACTAATGTAGCCATGAAAGTCACGTATAAATTTAGGCGTGACATAATGGAGAAGATAAACCGCATGCCGCTTAAGTACTTTGATGGTACAAATCACGGTGAAATATTATCCCGTATAACAAACGATGTTGACACAATAAGCCAGACGTTGAACCAGAGCATTACACAGATTATCACATCTGTCACATCGGTAATTGGTGCCTTAATAATGATGCTTACCATAAGTGTGGAGATGACAGGTGTTACATTTTTGATGATACCTATATCTATGGGAATCATCGCCCTTATAGTCCGCTTTTCTCAGAAGTACTTTAGAGAGCAGCAGGATTACCTTGGCCATGTTAATGGTCATGTAGAGGAAATGTACGGTGGTCATGTTGTCATGAAGGCATTTAACTACGAAGAAAGAAGCGTAAGGAAATTTGACGAGTACAACAATGAGCTTTACAAGGTGGCGTGGAAATCTCAGTTTTTAACAGGTCTTATGATGCCTATAATGAATTCCGTAAGCAACTTAGGATATGTAGGTGTCGTCGTATTAGGCAGCTACCTTGTCATAAATGGTACGATACAAGTCGGCGACATACAAGCATTTATACAGTACGTAAGGTCATTTACACAGCCATTGGCGCAGATCGCCAATATATCCAATATACTTCAGCAGACGGCTGCATGTGCCGAGAGGGTGTTTGAGTTCTTAGACGAGGAAGAAGAAGTGCCTGAGACAGAGCATCCTGTAAAACTCGAAAATGTGGAAGGGCACGTGCAATTTGATCATGTGCACTTTGGATACAAGCCAGATAAGATAATAATAAATGACTTTTCAGCCGATATTAAACCGGGTCAAAAAGTAGCCATAGTGGGACCAACAGGTGCTGGCAAGACTACGATGGTAAAACTCTTAATGAGGTTTTACGATGTAAACTCAGGAAGGATATTGATAGATGGACATGACATTAGAGAATTTACCAGAAGCGATTTAAGATCATTATTTGGCATGGTACTGCAGGATACATGGCTTTACAACGGTACGATAATGGACAATATAAGGTACGGAAATCTAAATGCCACAGATGAGGAAGTCATAAAAGCCGCAAAAGCAGCACATGTAGATCACTTTGTCCACACGCTGCCAGAAGGGTACAACATGATTTTAAACGAAGAAGCATCAAACGTATCACAAGGGCAGAAACAACTTATAACTATAGCCAGAGCCATACTAAAAGATCCTAAGATATTGATACTGGACGAAGCTACCAGCTCTGTTGATACACGTACAGAAATCCTAATACAGAAGGCTATGGATAACCTTATGAAAAACCGCACAAGCTTCATCATTGCCCATAGGCTTTCTACCATAAGAGATGCGGATCTCATACTTGTCATGGATCACGGTGACATTGTAGAGCAAGGCACTCACAAAGAGCTTCTTGCAAAAGGCGGATTTTACGCTAAGCTTTACAATAGCCAATTTGAAGACGAAGAAGTTGCAAGCTAATAAAAAGGGAACTATCCAAATGGATGGTTCCCTAACTTTTTATCGAAAGTCATCTAAGTATTTTTCTGCCATCATCGGGTCCAATTTAGCATCTACCAATGGTGGACCATCTTTTAAAAAGCCTATATTGTCGATATACGTAGGTTTTTTTACCTTGTATATTATGCCTATCGGTATCCTGTCGCCCCATTCATCAGCTACTTTGAAGGCATTGTCTAAATCGGTGTAGTCGTAGTCATCTGGAAGCTCATACACCCTGTCATTGTACCATTTAAACGTATTTACCCTGTTAAATGTAACACATGGCTGGAAGATGTCTAAAAGAGCATATCCGTCGTACATTATGGCTTCTTTCATCATCTTCTTAAGATGTTCATAATTTCCAGAAAAGCTTCTTGCTACAAATCCAGCTCCCATTGTAAGGGCCAGCTTTATTGGCTTTACAGGATCTAAGATTACGCCGTCAAACTGCAAACTTGTCTTTTGCCCTTTTGCCGTCGTAGGTGATGCTTGACCTTTTGTCAAGCCGTATATTTGGTTGTCGTGGACGAAGTGGGCGATGTTTGCATTTCTCCTAATTGCGTGTATAAAGTGGTTTCCGCCTTCGCCGTACGTATCCCCATCTCCAGAGTCTATTATCACTTTAAGGTCTTTGTTTACGATGTTTATGGCTGTTGCAGGAGGCAAAGCCCTTCCGTGAAGTCCATTAAATCCATTTACGCTTATGTAGTGTGGCATCTTTGCGGCTTGTCCTATTCCTGATGCTATCACAACTTGATGGGGTTTTAGGCCAAGCTCAGTAAGGGCGTCCTTTAAAGCATTAAGTATGCCGAAGTTTCCACATCCAGGGCACCACGCCGTTTCATAGGTTTCAAATGCGGTATTCATTAAATCATCCCTTTCTCAATTTAATACAAGCTTGACGATTTTGTCATTTCTCTCACTTTGTCGTAGATGTATTTGGAGCTCATCATGCGA
Source organism: Thermoanaerobacterium xylanolyticum LX-11 (assembly GCF_000189775.2). Taxonomy (NCBI): domain Bacteria; kingdom Bacillati; phylum Bacillota; class Clostridia; order Thermoanaerobacterales; family Thermoanaerobacteraceae; genus Thermoanaerobacterium; species Thermoanaerobacterium xylanolyticum. The sequence goes on along the minus strand of NC_015555.1, from coordinate 2,378,957 downwards.
CCGTCGTATTTAAGTATGTGTTCATCAGCCTTTATAAGGGCATTTTCTCTCATGAGGCTGTCAAGCTGTGCTGTGGCATTTTGCTCAACATCAATTATCATCTTTGCAAATTTTCCGTACTTTTTTATAAGCTTTGTAGGAAATGGCCATATATCGCCGAAAGATAATGCTCCTACTGACATTCCATCCTTTAAAAGCATGTCTACTGCTTCTTTTACAGGACCGTACGTTGAACCCCAGCAGGTTATGAGTACATCAGGATTTTCAGCACCCATAAATAGAGGCTCTTGAATTTCTTCTTTTAATAGCTTAAATTTTTTCATCCTCTTATTTACCATCTTTACCCTTACATCCTGTGACTCTGTAATGTGGCCAAATTCATCGTGTTCATCGCTATCTATAAGGACTGTAGCACCTTCTACTTTGCCTGGTATTATCCTTGGCGATATGCCGCTTTCTGTCAGTTTGTACCGCTTATACACGCCATTTTCCAACGCTTCATCGCCTGATATATACCTTTCTATCTTTATCTTAGTAAAATCAAAAGGCTTTACAGTCACACCTGAATCTGCCAGGTACTGGTCGCTTACAAGTATGACAGGTACCTGGTACTTGTCTGCTATGTTAAATGCCCTTGCAGTCTGATAAAATGCATCTTCAGGGTTTCTCAATGATATCACCATCTTTGGAAATTCACCGTGGCCTGAATGGATTATGAACCTTAGATCCCCTTGCTCCGTCCTTGTCGGAAAGCCCGTGGCAGGTCCCGGCCTTTGAACTTCCGTTATGACGATGGGGATTTCTGTTATTCCTGCTAAGCTTATGCCTTCCACCATCAGCGCAAATCCTCCACCTGAGCTTCCTGTCATGGCTCTTACTCCGGCGTAGGAGGCTCCTAATGCCATGTTTATGGCAGATATCTCATCTTCTACTTGCTCAACTACTATGCCTGCATCATGAGATTTCTTAGCTATGTAGATCATGACGCTGGTAGATGGTGTCATAGGGTATCCTGAGTAAAATTTGACTCCTGCAGCGATAGCTCCCAATGCGATAGCTTCATTGCCGCTTATGTAGATGTTGTCATCCTTTTTTCCAAGCGGCACGTTAAAAATCTGCTTTGCCATGCTGTAGCCAGCGTCGATAGCCTTTAGATTTGCGTTTAACACATCGCCTTTGAATTCATCGTTTAAAACTGTGTGAGATACGTCTAATGGAATGCCAAAAAGTTTAAGCAGTACGCCTACGGCAGCAGTGCCTAAAACACGGGGATTGCCGCATTCTTTTGCAACTTCTTTAAAATCAAATGACATGTATGCGCTGTTATTTGAAAGGGATTTGTCTAAGATGAGTTTTCCTGAAGGTTTCAAACTTTTAGAGTGCAAATTTACAGTGTCTTCATCGAGAGCGATTATGGCATCAAACTTCTCATCATGTGAATAAATCGGTTTGTCGCCGAACCTTACCTGAATGAAATTGTGACCGCCTCTTACCCGCGACATGTAATCTTTCGTGGAAAATACATACAAGCCGCATCTTTTCAAGGCTTTTTCGATTATGTATGACAAGGTGTCTATTCCCTGACCGGCAGCACCGCCGATCAATACATTGTAGTCCATACATTAGTCCCCCTTTATTTACAATATCTTGTAATTCAATTATACCACTATTGATAATTATTATCAATAAAAATGGAATATTATCTTTAAATAAATATATTTTACAGATGAAAACAGCTAAAATAATTCGCCTGTGATTATCCCACGAGTTATCCACATGTAAATGTGAATATGTGGATAAGTCCTGTGTTAAAAAGTTTGGATAAAGATGCACTAAATTTAGACAAAAAACGACTGTAGAAGTGATGTGAAAAAAGTTGCTCACATTTTGTATGTTGATAAGTCTTGAAAACAGACTTTCTTCAAGTTGCCATAGAAAAAGGGTTTTACTTGTTATATAATATTAGAGGACTTATGAAATTTGGAAGGGGGTAGCCCCGTTTTTGGGTATCTTATGAGGTTCTGTTCACTGAGATCTGGAAGCAGCGGAAACGCTGCATATATCGGTTATAAAGATGTACATATACTTGTGGACGCAGGTTTAAGCGGTAGTACAATAGAAAAAAGCCTTTTAAACATAGATGTAAATCCCCACAGTATCTCAGCAATTTTGATAACGCATGAGCACAATGACCACATAAAAGGTGCTGGTATATTGTCGCGAAGGTACGATATTCCCATATATGCCAATGAGGCAACATGGTCTTCGATGGAAAGCTTCATAGGAGATATCGAGCCTCACAATAAGAGGTTTTTCAAGACGGGCGAAGATTTTACATTGGGCGATGTAAAGATACGACCATTTAAGAAGTCCCACGATGCGTCAGAACCTGTAGGTTTCTCGTTTTTTTGCGGTCAAAATAAAGCCACAATTGCTACAGACTTGGGGTATATAAGTAGAGGGGTGGCAGCGAACATAATGGACTCTGACGTGGTGCTATTAGAGTCAAATCACGACGTGGACATGCTGATGAACGGCACGTACCCATGGCCTTTAAAGAAAAGAATACTTTCGCCACATGGACATCTTTCCAATAAAGATGCGGCAGAGGCCATAAAGAAGTTTATAAAGCTTAAGGCGATAGGCAAAATCTACTTAGGACATCTAAGCCAAAACAACAACAAACCTGAAATAGCGTACAAGACGGTTGTAGATGCGCTTAAGGAAGAGGGCATAGACTACGAGATAAATATGGCATTAAGGTATGCAGAAAGCGACATTGTGGAAATATAAAAGGGCCTTATGGCCCTGTTCCTATTGATTCTATCTTCCACGGTGAGTCTTTTGTTGACTTTGCTATTATAAAGAAGAACGTGTTTCTTCCGTTTTTTGTAGGTGTATTATCTTCATTTTTTAATGTCAGATTTACTGTCACTTTGTACTCTTTGCTTTCGTAGATATTTCTATTCTTTGAAGGTGTGTAACCTTTGTTTTCATCTATGCTTAATACTGTTGCAGATTTTGTATTTAGTTCGAGGCTGTTTGACTCAAAATCGGTATTGTAAAGGACGCCTGCAGGCCTATTGATGTAAAGCATGTCGTGCAGCATATTGATAGATAGAGTTGAATATATTAAGCTTTTGTCGCCTTTGTTTATGCCGTTAAAATATGCGTATATTAGCTCTTCAGGTGTAAGCTTGTCTGTAGATGGAGATGACAATTGCTTTAGGAAACCGTGGGATGCGACCCAGTCTATCCAAGGCCTTTCTGTAAGTGTTTCAATGTAATTTTTCTTAAGCGAAAGAGGCGTCGATGCGTTGAATTCAAGCCATGCCCCTATTATATTTTCTCCATCCCTTAAGATGACTGCATTGACAGGGTACGTGTACTTGCTGCTTTCACCCTGTCCAGGAAGCTTTTCATTAAGCCTGTAGATCACAGCTTTTACTGTCTTGCCTTTGTACTTTTCTATATTATACCCTATGTCTCTCGACAAAAAATTCACTTCAGTCCAATAAAGTCCCACAGGCATAGATGTGCTTTGGATTTTCCAATCCGTTGGTATTGTCACATCAAAATAAGGCGATTCTTTTTCGGGGCTAAAGCCGTATTTAAGCAAAAATTTCGTATCATCATTATAAACATTAAATTGGCCGCCAGAACAAGCAGTCAAAAATAGCGTCAAGGCAATACACGCGAAAATCAAAAACTTCTTCAACTTCATCTCCCCTTTAAAACATTTACCTATATTATATAACAAATTAAATGCTAATTCGTTACAAAATTATAAATTTTTTAAGGCACATTTATGTCCAAAAGATAATTTGCACTTGATTTTTTTAAGAAGCTGTGATAAAATGTTCACAATACACGGATATATGTACACTATATAGATACATAATTGAAAGGGGGCGGAACCTTGCAGGAAGAAAGCAAATTTTACATCATAAGGGAAGAGGTACTATCTGAAGCACTGAAAAAGACCATCTTGGCGAAAGAGCTTTTGGAGACAGGGCAAGCTAAGACCATAAATGAGGCGGTAAAAATGGCAGGCTTATCAAGAAGTGCGTTTTACAAGTACAAAAACTATATTTTTCCTTATTCCAAATTTTCTAAGGGAAAGATAGTGACGCTTTCGCTTTTGTTAGAACACATGCCGGGGATACTGTCGTCAATACTGGATGCAATCGCCATGATGAAGGGCAATGTAATAACTATAAACCAAAGCATGCCGTCCCTTGGCGTTGCCAGCGTCTCTATATCCATAGACACGCAGTACATGGTAAAAGGCATCGAGGAGCTTATAGAGAAAATAGAAGAAGAGCACGGTGTCAGAAAAGTAGAGATTCTCGGTGAATAAATATTGTTTTAGAGAGGAAGGAATTTGCTGTGAAGATAGGTTTAATGGGGCTTGGAACTGTTGGTTCAGGTGTTGTCCACCTGATAGAAGAAAATGGGGATGCCATTGAGAAAAAGATTGGCCAGAAGATAGAGATTAAAAAGATACTTGTGAAGGATCCAGAGAAGAAAAGGATCAAAGAGGCACAAGGCAAAATAACCATAGATCCCTACGACATCTTAGATGATCCAGAGATAGATGTGGTAGTAGAAGTTATGGGGAAAGAGCACCCAGCACTGGAGTACATGAAAGAAGCCATATTAAGAGGTAAAAATGTCGTTACAGCCAATAAGGAAGTCATCGCAAAACATGGCAAAGAGCTTATAAAGCTGGCAAGTGAAAACAACGTAAATCTCCTTTATGAGGCGTCAGTAGGTGGTGGCATACCTATCATAAGGCCATTGAAAAGCTGCCTTGCTGCCAACAAGATATATGAGATAAAAGGGATCTTGAATGGAACCACCAACTATATACTGACAGAGATGAAGTCGAGGGGGCTAAGTTTTGAAGGAGTATTGAAAGAGGCACAGCAGAAAGGGTATGCTGAGCTGGATCCCACAGATGATGTGGATGGGTTTGATGCTGCAAGGAAGCTGGCTATACTGTGTACACTTTCATTTAACAAGTACGTTATGCCTGATAATATATACACAAAAGGAATTAGGACCATATCAAAAGAAGACATAAAGTACGCCGATGAATTGGGCTTTACCATAAAGCTCATAGCTTACGGCAGACTTGACGAAAATGAAAAGTTGGAAGCATGGGTACATCCTGTCATGATATCAAAGAAAAATCCGCTAAATGGCGTAAACGGCGTTTACAATGCTATTCTCGTGGAAGGCAATGCGGTTGGAAGGCTTATGTTCTACGGACAAGGCGCCGGCATGATGCCTACAGCCAGTGCAGTTGTAGCTGATGTCATCGATGTGGCAAATCATATACCTACTCAAAACGGCTACGATGATGCAGCGATGAAAGACATTGTGGATACAGTATCCAAATACTATATAAGGATAATAGCCCTCGATAAACCAGGTGTCATGAGCAAAGTCACAGGAGTTTTAGGGCAGGAAGGCATAAGCTTAGTGTCTGTCGTTCAAAAAGAGGTTTTGGGAGAATATGCTGAGATAGTCCTTATAACCCACAATGCGTTGACAAAAAATCTTTTTACGGCATTGGATGAAATAGAAAAGCTAAAAGAGGTTGACAGAGTCGCCAGCGTAATAAGAGTGGAGGGGGAAGAATGATGGAATGGGATGGAATAATAAAGTCGTATAGAAGATACATGCCTAAAATAGACGATGAGAATATAATCACGCTAAAAGAAGGAAACACACCCCTTATAGAAGCTGAAAACATCGAGAAGGATTTTCCGGGGTTAAAGATCTATTTAAAGTACGAAGGTTTAAATCCGACAGGCTCTTTTAAAGATAGAGGCATGACGGTAGCCGTATCAATGGCAAAGCAGGAAGGCTCGCAGGCTGTCGTGTGTGCATCAACAGGCAATACATCCGCATCGGCGGCTGCTTATGCATCAAAAGCCGGACTTAAATGCGTCGTTCTGATTCCAGGTGGAAAGATAGCGTTAGGAAAATTAGCTCAGGCAATAGCGTATGGTGCAGAAGTCGTCGCCATAAACGGCAATTTTGATGATGCATTAAACCTTGTGAGGGAGATATCGAAAATGCACCCTATAACCGTAGTAAATTCCATAAACCCGTACAGATTGGAAGGGCAGAAATCATCGTCGTTTGAAATATGCGATACGCTTAAGAAGGCTCCTGATTATCTGGCACTTCCTGTTGGCAATGCGGGAAATATTACGGCGTATTGGATGGGCTTTAAAGAGTATTACTGCAATGGCATGATCGACAGTCTGCCTAAGATGATAGGATTTCAAGCGGCAGGCGCAGCCCCTATCGTGGAAAATAGGGTATTTGAGCACCCTGAGACGATAGCAACAGCCATAAGAATTGGAAACCCAGCCAGTTGGCAGAAAGCCGTTGCAGCAAGGGACGAATCAGGTGGCCTTATAGATAAGGTGACGGACGATGAGATATTAGAGGCGTACTCGTACCTTGCCAAGAGGGAAGGGATCTTTGCAGAGCCTGCCTCATGTGCTTCTATTGCAGGCGTCATAAAGAAGTACAGAGAGGGTCTTTTCAAAGAGGGTGATACTGTCGTGTGCGTCTTGACAGGAAATGGGCTTAAAGATCCTGATACAGCCATAAACTTAGGCGGGAAAAGCGTAAAGACTGTGGATGCTGACTTAAAATCATTGGAAGGTGCAATATATGGTTAAGTCTGTCTGCGTGAGGGTGCCTGCATCTACAGCTAACTTAGGCCCTGGGTTTGACTGCCTGGGTATTGCGCTAAATCTTTACAATGAAATCTACATGGAGATAAAAGGCCATAAACTGGAAATTGATGTTGAAGGGGAAGGCATTTTAAATATAGAGCGAAACGAAGAAAATCTGATTTATAAAGCAGCCAAGAAAATTTTTGACAAAGCCAATATTTCTGTAGATGGGCTTTACATAAAGTCTAAAAATGGCATTCCGACGGGAAGTGGCTTAGGAAGCAGTGCGGCGGCTATAATAGGCGGACTTGTAGCTGCAAATGCTTTAATCGGAAGTCCTGTAAGTAGAGATGAAATATTAGACATAGCCTCATCGATGGAAGGCCATGCTGACAATGTATCTCCTGCTTTAAACGGCGGCTTCAATGTGGCTACTTTTGATGGGAAAAAGACTTATTTTGTAAAAAAAGAGTTGGACGACCACATTGCGTTTTTAGCCTTTTACCCTAAAAGAGAGCTTTTGACTTCAAAGGCAAGAGGCGTGTTGCCGTCTATCATCGAATTTAGAAGCGCAGTATTTAATGTAGGAAGATCATCCCTTTTTACGGCGTCCATATTCTCAGGCAGATATGATTTGCTTAAATACGCCTCGCAGGACATGCTGCATCAAGTGTACAGGAAAGAATTCATTAAAGAGATGTACTACGTAATAGAGGAGGCGTTGGATAAAGGGGCATATGCTGCATTTTTAAGCGGTGCAGGGCCTACCATGATGGCTATGGTTGATAAAAGTGCCTTAAGCCATGTAGAAGAAGCCATAAAGAAGGTGTACGAAGATAGAGGTATAGAGTGTAGCGTTTATAAATTAAAGTGCGACAATGACGGCGCTACAATCATATAAAGGTCTAATATTAGGCCTTTATTTTATATTTACGTAAGATGGTTGAAAATTTTGTGGTATAATTAAGGTAAATTATTCTTAAGTATTTCGGTAATATGTCAAGGGGTGATTAAAAAAATCAAAAAATTTTTTAAAAAAATAGCTAAAAAAGAGTATAGCAAAGCTAACCATTACCAAAAACAGCAATGGAAATATATGTTAATTATGGGAATAGAATAATATGTTATTCTTTACAATCATCTCCTTTCATTGCTGGTGGTTTATAAAGTTTTTCTTCGCGCAGCAGAGCAAAGACTAACCTTACAGCTTTGCGTGCCGTTAAAACTAAAGCACGTTTGTGTTTATGAGTTTTACTTTCATTAAATTTGCGAGCATAGTATTGTGAAAACTCAGGACAATATTTCCTAAGTTGGTCGGCTGCTTGAATAAAGTAATATCTGAGATACTCATTACCAGTGCGTTTTAAATAAGTGTCCTCTGCTTTAAAATCCGCAGACTGGTATTCTGACCAATATATGCCGGAAAACTTTGCAAGAGCATTATCATTATCAAACCTTGATATTCCGCCTATCTCAGATATTAGGCCAGCTGCTATAGTTGGACCAATGCCATTTACTGAAGTAAGACAAAGAAATTGATTCTTAAATCCTTTGACTTCATTGGCAATGGTCTTTTCAGAAGCTTTCTTCTGCTTTTCAAGATACTGTATATTATCAAGACAAGACTTGATAACAAAATTCAAAGAATCATTTACATTAGCGTTGATTCTATAAGATTTGCGTACAGCCTGTTGGAGTAATTTAGCTGTAGCATTAGGGTCATTAAAGTGGTCTCTACCTTTATCAACTAAAAAGGCAACAAGATCTTCAAGCGGTCGAGCCGCAATATCATCAAGAGTTAAAAACTCATTAAATATTTCAGTAGCAGTCGTACCAAAATTATTGCTAAAAACTTTAATCTGACATAAGCCACTAAATTTAAGAAACAGATTGCTTAGGAAATAATTTTTCTCTCTGACAATACTATCAACAATGTGAAAGCGATGGCGGGTAAGCCTTTGGAGAGCAAGGTATCTAAAATCTACAGGACAAGATTTAGGAAGCCTTCCAAACCTTAATTTTTCAGCAATGACAAAAGCATCAACCCAGTCATTCTTAGGCAAATTGCCAAGAGACTTTTTAAAAGCCTTGACAGTATTAGCATTAAAAGTAGTTACAGAAGGATTAAAAGGCTTCAAAGAAGCATGGTCAGCTAAATAATACTGAATATGCCAACCATAGACTGAAGTAGATTCTAGGCCAATAAAAACCTTCTGAATGTTGTATTTATTACAACAATCCAATATATGAGACACTAAAATATTGCAACCAGAAGGATTATTATCTATAGAAAAACGAGAGCAAGCATCAATGCCGTCTTGGTCGAGAATATGAACCTTGACATCATCCAAGCTTATATCCATGCCTACAAAAAGTTTATTCAAAGCTATAGCACCTCCTTTCAAAGGGTAATGGTGTAGATAAAAGTTAATTTGAGATAACCTAGCGACCAGATTATGTAGCAACCTCGCAATTAGCTATTAATATATAAACCTTAATCCTCTGCTGCCAGGGGTTTATATACGACAAAGCAGATTTCGCGTGAGAAAAGGCAAATCTGGTGTAGGGACCATACTTAAAAGAGCGGAAAACCCGCAAGGAGGACAAAAGCCTGTCCCATATTAACTTTACAGTATAATAATGCTACAAGTTATCTCAAAAGTAAACATAAAGGCCGTAAAATAAAAGATGTGACGGCCTGTGCCATGTACTTAATCATTTGATATTTTAGATACATGGCAATAGATGTGATTTCTAAATAAGGTTTTAAAGAAGAGATAATTTCCAATTATAAATGTGTTTTATTAAGTTTTAAGATGTGAGACAAATTTATTGTCTTTAATAATAATTATACGAGGAGGCTATCTTATGAAAAGGCATTTATCAATTTTTATGGCATTTGTAATCGTATTGACACTTGTTTTATCTGCACCTATGGCGGCTTTTGCTGCAACAGCAACACAAGACGACATAAGCAGTTATTTAAATGATTTAGGCTCATTTATGCAGTTTATAAAAGAAAATTATGCAGGTGATGTTACGTACGATCAAATGGAGGAAGGTGCCATACAAGGCATACTATCTTCACTTGATAAGTACAGCACATATTTTACAAAAGATGAGATGGATTCATTTATGGAGTCTACTTCGGGCACATTTACAGGAGTGGGTTTGCAAGTAGAAGAAAGAGGTCAAGACATAGTAGTCGTATCTACTATAAAGGGCTCTCCAGCCTATAAGGCAGGCATACAAAGCGGTTACATAGTAGAGTCTGTCGACGGCAAAGACGTAAAAGGCATGGACATTGCAGATGTCACAAACCTCATAAAAGGTGATAAAGGCACAACTGTCACCATCGACTTTCTTGCAAACGGAAAGACCGTTGAATACAAGCTTGTAAGGGATGTAATAAGCATAAATCCTGTCACATATAAAATAATAAACGGTGTTGGATACATAAGCATAAGTGAGTTTAATGGAAACACTTATGACAATGTTTCAAAGGCTCTTGATTACATGGACCAAAATAATATAAAGAAGCTTGTCATAGATTTAAGGGATAATCCTGGCGGATACCTTCAAGAGGCTGTAGATGTAGCTGGCTATTTCGTGCCGGCAGGCCCTGTTGTAACTGTTGCCATGAACAGCGGAAATGAAACGTACTATTCATATTTAAAAAACCCTAAGTACAAGATAGCAGTTCTCATAAATGGAAACACTGCATCTGCTGCGGAAATACTATCTGGTGCAATACAAGACACAAAGGCGGGAATTCTTGTAGGGGAAAATTCCTATGGCAAAGGGACAGTGCAAGAGGTATTTCCATTTTCTGATGGCAGTGGCATGAAGCTTACAATCGCGAAGTATTTGCTTCCATCTGGCCGCTCCATAAACGGAGTAGGGCTTAAACCTGATGTGGAAGTCAATGACAGCAGAGTGTTTTTGCCTCAGCTTATATACATAAATGATGTAAAAAAAGGCGATACAGGTTACAATGTGAAGCTTTTGCAGTCGTACTTAAGTCTTTTAGGCTACTACAAAGGTGAGCCAAATGGGTACTTTGGCAATGACACATACGATGCACTTATAAGCTTTCAAAAATACGCAGGAATTCCAGCAACAGGTGTCATGGATAGAGGAACTGTCGATGCACTTTCATACTTCTACGGTTTGACACTTAGAAACGATGCACAGCTTGACAAGGCAATTGAGCTTTTAAATCAACAATAGAGAATAATAACTCATTGATATTATTGAAAAAGACAATTTTGAATGAGTGAAGCGACTTGTTGGAAAGCGATAACTAAACTTGGCGAGATCGATGAACGAAAGCAGGGTCGAAGCCATGGATGGCTGAGACGGGCACTTGAGGCATGGACGCCGAATGTGCCCGGAACCCTGCTGAAGTTCAAGATCGAGCTTTAGTTTAGTCGCTTTTCAACTCTGAGAGCAAACGAATCAAAATTGTCTTTTTATCAAAATTACCTACTATTATAGAAAAGATATTTCATTATTTAATACAGGTGGTGAAACAGTGAGGATATTAGTTGCACCTGACTCTTACAAAGGAAGCTTGTCATCAAAGGAAGTCATAGAGGCCATGACGGAAGGCATAAGAAGGGTTGTAGATGCTGAGATTATAAAAGTGCCTATAGCTGACGGCGGAGAAGGCACAGTAGACGCATTGATTTCTTTATCAGGAGGGAAAATCGTAGAGACAGAAGGGATAGGCCCTCTTGGCAATACTGTAAAAAGCTTTTTTGGAATCTTAGATGATGGCACAGCGGTCATAGAGATGGCTGCATCATCTGGTTTAAACCTTGTGCCAGATGACATGAGAGATCCTTTAGTCACTACTACATACGGTGTAGGGCAGCTTATAAAAAAAGCCCTTGACGAAGGATGCCGCAGGTTTATCGTAGGCTTAGGCGGCAGCGCCACAAATGACGGCGGTGCAGGCATGGTTCAAGCTTTAGGAGCAAAGCTCTTGGATGAAGACGGAAAAGACATACCTTACGGTGGGGGGAATCTTTCAAGGCTTAAGGAAATAGACATAGATGGCTTGGATAAGAGGATATACGAAAGCAGCTTCATGGTAGCATCAGATGTTACAAATCCTCTTTGTGGCAAAAACGGTGCATCTTACATTTACGGTCCTCAGAAAGGCGCTACACCTGAAATGGTAGAAATTCTTGATAACAATTTAAATCATTATGCAAATGTTGTAAAAGAAACATTAGGCAAAGATTTTAAAGATACAAAAGGTGCTGGAGCGGCAGGAGGATTGGGTTTTTCATTGATAGCGTTTTTAAATGCCAAAGTAAGATCTGGCATAGAAATAGTTATGGATGCCGCAAATATGGAGGAAAAGATAAAGTCATGTGATATTGTAATAACAGGCGAAGGCAATACAGACTTTCAAACTGCATTTGGCAAGGCGCCAGCAGGTATAGCGAAAATCGCCCAAAGATACGGCAAGAAAGTCATAATCCTTTCAGGCGGTTTAGGCTATGGATACAAAGAGCTTTATAAAATAGGTGTTACAGCAATGTTTAGCATAGTGGATAGACCTATGACGATAGATGAAGCCGTACATGATGCCAAAAGGCTTATATCTGACAGGATGGAGGACATAATCCGCTTATTTGTCTGATTTTTGTATAAAGTAAACTAATACATACCATAATGTCTACTTATAGTAGACATTTGTTTTTTACTATTGCATTTTTTTCTTTAATAGTTTATCATATTAAATAAATATTTAAAAAGGTGTGAAGCTTATGAAAAATAGGATTCTCATGACACCGGGACCTACTATGGTGCCAAAGGAAGTGTTGGACGTATGCCATCTTCAGCCGTATCACCATAGGACGCCGGAATATTTTAAATTATTTTCAGATCTTAATTCAAACCTTAAAAAGATATTTAAGACAAACATGGATGTGTTGACGCTGACATCGTCAGGTACAGGCGGTATGGAGGCCGTCGTGGCAAATCTTTTTAAAAGAGGCGATAAAGTCTTGGTGGCCAGCATAGGCCATTTTGGAGAGAGGTTTTACGACATAACAAAAGCCTACGGACTTGATTCTGATATCATTGATTTTGGTTGGGGCAATGCAGTCCATCTTGACATTTTAAATGATGCATTGAAAAAAGATAAGTACAAGGCTTTGATTGTGACACAGAATGAAACGTCAACAGGTGTCACAAACGATGTAAAATCAATAGCTGATGTAGCCAAAAAGCACGGTACGCTTATCGTAGTTGACGCTGTAAGCTCATTAGGCGGCATACCACTTAATATGGATGAGTGGGGGTTAGATGCAGTTATTACCTGTTCACAGAAGTGCCTGATGTCTCCTCCGGGATTAAGCTTTGTGGCTTTAAGCGAGAGAGCATGGCAGATGGCAGAGGAGTCTGATCTTCCTAAGTATTATTTTGACCTTAAGAAGGCGAGAAAAGGCGTGCAGAGCGAAAAGCCGGAAAATCCGTATACACCAGCGGTTTCCACAATTATGGCCGTAAAGAAGGCTACAGACATGCTTCTTAATATAGGTATGGACACAGTATACAAAAATCAACATGCAATCGGTGAAAAGGTGAGGAAAACCGTAAAAGACATGGGGCTTAAGCTTTTCCCAGATGAAGCCATATCGTCAGATCTTTTGACGGCAGTACAAGTGCCAGAAGGATATAAAGCAGGCGATATAATAAACTATATGTCAGAAAAAGGTATACTGGTGACAGGTGGACAAGGGCATTTAAAAGGTAAAATAATCAGGATTGGCCACATGGGATATGTTACAGATGAAATGCTTAATTTGACATTTAATGCATTAAAAAGTGCACTTTTAGATTTATCTTAATTTTGTTTAAGGGGGATTTATTGTGAAAGTATTGGTGACGGAGAGAATTGCCGAAAGCGGCATAGAGTACCTTAAAAATCATGCGGATGTGGATTTTAAACTGGATCTATCAAGAGAAGAACTCTTAAATATCATAGGCGATTACGATGCAATAGTCGTAAGAAGTGTTACAAACGTAGATAGAGAGCTTATATCAAAAGGGAAAAACCTAAAAGTAATAGGAAGGGCAGGCAATGGCGTCGATAATATAGACCTTTTGGCAGCAACGGAAAAAGGCATAATTGTCGTAAATACTCCTGAAGGCAACATCATATCGGCTGCAGAGCATACGATTGGGCTTATGCTATCTATTGCCAGAAACATACCGCAGGCTTACATTGGTGCAAAAAATGGCGACTTCAGGAGAAACAAGTTTAAAGGCGTAGAGCTAAGCGGCAAAACAGTAGGCATAATTGGACTTGGCAGGATAGGATCATTAGTTGCAACGAGGCTTGCAGCATTTGACATGAAGGTAATCGCTTATGACCCTTATATACCAGACAGCCGCTTTGAAAAGTTTGGCGCAAGAAAAGTATCATTTGACGAGCTTTTGCAAGAATCCGACTTTATAACTATCCATACACCAAAGACGGAGGAGACCATTGACATAATAAGCCATGAGGAATTTAAAAAAGTCAAAAAAGGTGTAAGAATTGTAAACTGCGCAAGAGGCGGTCTTATAAATGAAGAAGCTTTGTACGACGCAGTCAAAGAAGGAATTGTTGCTGCGGCTGCATTGGACGTATTCAAAGTTGAACCGTCTTATGACAGGGAAAAGCAGGATTTTCACAATAAACTTTTAGAGCTTCCAAATGTGGTAGTTACTCCACATTTAGGTGCTTCAACTATAGAAGCGCAAAACAATGTAGGCATATCTGTCGCAAAAGAAGTGATAACGGCATTAAGTGGGAAACTTTACGGCAACATAGTAAATCTCCCTGATGTAAAGGCCGATGAATTTGGAGAATTGAAGCCATACATGAAGCTTTGCGAAGCAATGGGTTCACTTTACTATCAGATAAGCGATGTGCCTGCAAAAACGGTAGAGATAATATACAGAGGAGAAATATCCAGTCTAAATACAGAAGTCGTCACGCTTCACGCATTGAAAGGACTTTTAAAACCTGCCTTAAAAGAAGGCATAAGCATTGTAAATGCAAGGCTAAGGGCAAAGGAAATGGGTATAGAAGTCATAGATGGCAAGATAGAAGAAATAGATCACTATTCAAGCCTTGTCACCATAACTGTGATTGACACAAAAGGGGAAGCTTATAAGTTTTCAGGGACAACTTATGGCGATGAAATACGTATCGTAGAATACTTGGGGCACAGGGTTAACTTTGAGCCTACAGAGTACATGCTTTTTGTTAAAAATAAAGATGTGCCTGGGGTAATTGGACACATCGGAAATGTATTGGGGGACTTTGGCATAAACATATCTTCCATGCATGTAAGCCCCAATAAAAACGACGGGACTGCTCTCATGATCGTAAATACAGATAGAGAAATCCCTATTGAGGCCGTAGAATCATTAAACAAACTAAACAGCATATTGAGGGCAAAGGCAGTCAGAAATTTGATATGATAAATCTCCCATCTATGTAGATGGGAGATTTATTTATATCTTGCTGTTAAAATAATCTTCCGTAACTTGTAATTGCTTTTTTAGGATCTCTTGCCATAAATGCTTCTTTATTTCGCCGCTACCCATTGAAACCTTTGTGCGTCGTATATTTCCATCTTTATCGCGCTTTATATAAAAGTAATGATCTGTTTTTTTATACAATTCCCAACCGTCTCTTTCTAAAAAGCGTTTTAATTCTTTCCATGTTGGCATTTAATAAGCTTTTTAACTCCTTCAGGATTATCTTGAAGCAGTATATTTAAGACATAAGGTAGATGTTCTCTGCGGTTGGGAGCCGAATACCAATATTGAAAGTCGTTATAAAAATCTTCTGCATATTCAATCATGTCATCAACAAGCAAATTTAAGGCTTCATTTTCGTCTTTGCCATTGACAACAATGTCGATTTCATTTAAAGAAATTGTTACAGTACCATCATCTTCATTTAGAATATTTGCTGTAAATGTATAAGCTGTTAGCATTTCTTTAATCATGTCTATATTAGAAACAAAGACGTAATCTTTTGTGCGTTTTATAATTTTAGGTTTTTCCCGAACAACTGAATTGATGAAATCTGCCCATTCTTTGCGCACATCTGTAGCATTAACTGTAAACATCTTATTCATTCCCCCTTATCACCTCCCATTATATCATATTATGTATATTATGTACACTATGTACATTTTATACATCTGATATAAAAATTTTTTATCAAAGAAGGAAAATTATGTTTTATGTCGAATATTAAAAATATAAACAAAATATATAGGATTCTGTGAAGCATAACCTGTATTTGGGCACCTGGGTTATGCGGAGATAGTGGTGCAACCGGCCGTAGTTTTTACTGCGGTTTTTTCGTCTTATGGGGATAGGGGTTTATATACGGCAAAAGGATAAGCTTAAGCTTATCCTTTTAGCGCATATAGCATAAAAATATGCTTATATATGCTATAATATAATTAAAGATTGATTTTGAGGTGAATTATTATGCAAGCTGCGGAGTTAATTGATTATTCACTGGAAAAGGAATTAAAAATTATAGTTGATGCAATTATAGAAAAGTGCAATCCTGAAAAAATAATTTTATTTGGTTCGATGGCCAATGGAAAGTCAAATGTCTGGAGTGATATAGATTTAGTAATTATAATGGATACAGATTTAAGGTATATAGATAGGCTATTATATGTTTCTAAAGCCATAAAATCTGATTTACCTATTGACTTTTTGGTATATACGCCTGAGGAAGAAAGACGTTTTATAGAGACTAATAACTTATTCTACACGAAAGAAGTAATAGAGAAAGGTAAAGTTTTATATGAAAGAAAATTATGATGAATATAAACAATGGCTTAATTATGCAGAGGATGATTATAAAGCAGCCAATGAATTATTAAAAGCAAAGTTATACAATGTTGTTTGCTTTTATTCTCAGCAATCAATAGAAAAATACTTAAAAGCATATCTAATATATAACGGAATAAATCCGCCTAGGGTACATCATTTAATAACTTTAATAAGAATTATTAATAAATTTTCAGATGCTTTTGATGAATTTATAGACGATGTAAAAACTGTTGATATGTATTATATACCGTCTAGGTATCCAGATGCTCCTATAGGGAGCCTTCCTGATGGTATGCCTAATGAGGATGATGCAAAAAAAGCATTAGAGGTTGCTGCTAATATAAGGAAGCGTATTAAAGAAATTATAAGATAAAAGCAGGGCAAACAAAATCTCCCTGCCTTTATTTTTATATCTTGTACGGTATTCTCTTTCTCTTGTCAAAATAATTAAGAGTGTCAATCCCAAATGATTTCACATAATTATATGCTTTGTCAAAATCTCTTGCTATATCTTCTGGCGTATGTGCATCGGAGTTTACAAGAATAGGGATATTGTACTTTTTAATCAAGGACATTATCTCTTTCGAGGGATATATTTCACCTACAGGTTTTCTCCAACCTGCTGTTGAAACTTCTACAGCTATCCCGGTTTTTGCTATATTCTTAATATTTTCTTCTATTTTATCATAAACCATTGGTGTTGGTCTGTACTTAAAAATTTTAACCAAATCGATATGGCCTATGAAGTCAAAGATACACGTTTCAGCCATCTTTTCAACCATATTAAAATACTCTAAATATACAGAGTCCACATCGCATGACTCCCAGATATCAAGACACTCGTCAAGATCTATACCCCAGTCACCTATCCAGTGTATAGAGCCAATCACATAATCCCACGGATATGGCTTTAAGAAATCCATAAGCTCTTTTTCTTTGCCTGGTATATAGTCTGCTTCTATGCCTAATTTTACAGGAAGTCCCATAGACTTTGCTTCATTTATAAGAGATACATATTCATCGATGTCTTGACCATTGTACTTTTTAATCCATTCCCCTCTAAAGCCGTCGCTTCCAAATGCGTCGTATCCCTTATCAAATCTGTATCCATGCTCTGATATACCTATCTTTGTAAGGCCTTTATCTAATGCCGTATCTACAAATTTTTTAAGCCAATCAATCGTGTACGGTCCTCTTTCTATGTGTACGTGATAATCTGATGGCATATATTTTCCCCCTTTACATTGATAAACTAATTATAATATCAAAACAAAAACATTGCAACAACGTAAGAAAACGTATGATATAATAATGATAGCCTCCAAGAAAGGAGGTGGCAAAGTGTCTACAGGTGGCAAAGGGCGGAGAGAAAACCGCCCAATAGACTGGTACAGGATCACAGAAATACTGCTTAAGTTATTAGAGATAATAATTAAGTGGTACACAAAGTGATATGTACATAGTCGAGAAAAAGGTGAGGGTACCATCCTCACCTTTTTCTTTGCAAAGTGTCCACAGGCTTTAAATTTGTCTATATATATTATACCATATTATTTTATTTTTCAACCCCCTTTACATTCAAAAAAATCTTATATATAATATAAAAGTATTTATATTATTGGGGTGTTTTGAATGAGTCATTATCGAAGAAAATTTAAAAAACCATCAAAAAATTAAAGGGATAAGAGTCTCTATTTTTAAGAATAGAGATTTTTTTAATGCCTTTCACTTAATTAAATGCATTTTGCGTTCGATATAAGATAAAATAAAAGATGAGGTGAGATGATGTCGAAGTATATATTTGTGACGGGCGGTGTTGTGTCATCATTAGGCAAAGGAATTACAGCAGCGTCATTAGGGAGGCTATTAAAAAGCCGCGGTATTAGCGTGGCGGTGATAAAATGCGATCCGTATATAAACATAGATCCGGGGACAATGAGCCCATACCAGCATGGCGAAGTATTTGTCACTGAAGACGGTGCAGAAACGGACTTAGATCTTGGCCATTATGAAAGATTTATCGATATAAACCTTACAAAAAGCAGCAATATAACGACAGGTAAGGTGTACTGGTCTGTCATATCAAAGGAGAGAAAAGGCGATTATTTAGGCGCAACAGTTCAAGTAATTCCCCACATTACAAATGAGATAAAAGACAGGATAAGGCGGGTAGGGAAAGAGCAAAACGTTGATTGTGTCATCGTAGAGATAGGTGGCACTGTAGGAGATATAGAAAGTTTGCCGTTTTTGGAGGCTATAAGGCAGATAGGTGTTGAAGAAGGAAAAGACAATGTCATGTTCATACACGTTACACTTGTACCGCACCTCGGCAAAACCGGTGAACTTAAGACAAAGCCTACACAGCACAGCGTAAAGGAATTGAGATCTATTGGTATACAGC
Source organism: Thermoanaerobacterium xylanolyticum LX-11 (assembly GCF_000189775.2). NCBI lineage: Bacteria > Bacillati > Bacillota > Clostridia > Thermoanaerobacterales > Thermoanaerobacteraceae > Thermoanaerobacterium > Thermoanaerobacterium xylanolyticum. Next base: position 2,359,982 of record NC_015555.1, on the reverse strand, counting down.
CAGATATGATCGTCTGCAGGACAGAATTTCCTCTTACAGATGATATAAAAGAAAAGATAGGCATGTTTTGCAATGTTAAGCCAGATGCTGTCATTGAAAATATCGATGTAGACTCCATCTATGAAGTACCGTTGGAGCTTGACAGGCAAAAAGTAGATGAATACGTCATAAATAGGCTTAATCTGCCGGCTGATGAACCTGATCTTAAGGAATGGAGAGCATTTGTTGAAAAAGAGAAAAATCTAAAAAGAGAAGTAGAGATTGCTTTAGTTGGCAAATACGTCGAGCTGCACGACGCATATATAAGCGTTGTAGAGTCGTTAAGACACGCAGGCATATACAATGATGCCAATGTCAAGATAAGATGGGTAAACTCTGAAAATGTAAATGACGATACGGTTGATGAACTTTTAAAAGGTGCAAAAGGCATCCTTGTGCCTGGAGGATTTGGCGATAGGGGCGTAGAAGGGAAGATAAGGGCAGCTCAGTACGCCAGAGAAAACAAGATACCGTACTTAGGACTTTGCTTGGGAATGCAGTGCGCTGTTATAGAATTTGCAAGAAATGTAGCAGGACTTAAAAACGCCCATTCTACAGAGTTTAACGGCGCGACACCATACCCTGTCATCGACCTTATGCCTGAACAGAAAGACATAGATGAAAAAGGTGGCACAATGAGGCTTGGGTTATATCCTTGCAAGCTAAAAGAAGGCACAAAGGCATATGAAGCTTACAAAGACGAGCTTATATATGAACGCCACAGACACAGATACGAGTTTAACAATGAATATAGGGAGCTTCTCACATCAAAAGGACTTGTACTGTCAGGTTTGTCGCCAGATGACCGCCTTGTAGAGATAATAGAAGTAAAAGATCATCCATACTTTGTAGCATCACAATTCCATCCAGAGTTTAAATCAAGGCCATTAAGACCACATCCACTATTCAGGGATTTCATAGCTGCGGCATTATTAATGAAATAAAAGGATCCGCTTTTGGGTCCTTTTTTGATTTGTACCTTTTTTGTGATATAATGACAATGAAAATTAATAAACGGTGATAATTATGAGAAATTTAACAAATATAAAAAAACAGATTGATTTGCTTGTGGATTATGTAAAACAAAATCCCAATATATTAGCTTTGTACATCTTTGGATCGTATGGGACGGAATATCAAAATGACAATAGTGACATTGATTTTGCCGTTTTATATGAACGTATGCCAAGCCTTAATGATGAGCTTTCCTTAGAAGTAAAATTTTCGGAAGTATTAGGCACAGATGATATAGATTTAATAAATCTAAACAAAGCATCTCTTGAGTTTAAACATAAGGTAATCTATACAGGAGATCTATTGTATTGCAGGGATTATTTACAATTAGCTGATTTTAAAGAAAATGTTTTTAAATTTTACGGTGATTATGGAATAACAATGAAATTTTTTTACGACGATTATTTGAAAGGACTGAATGAAAATGCCCTATGATATTGAAAAAATTCTAAAAAAAATAACTATCATAAGAAATTGCATAAAGAATCTTGAAGAACTAGCAAATTTAAAGCCAAAGGAATTTGTATCAGATTTTATATATTATGATTCTGCTAAATATAATTTGCAAATAGCTATAGAGGCGATGATAGATATAGGGAATCATATCATATCAAGGAAGGGATTAGATTCCCCAAAGACTTATGCTGATACTTTTGAAATTTTAGGGAAATACAATATTCTGCCTATTGATATGGTAAATACATATAAGCAAATGGCGAAATTTCGCAATAGAATCGTACATTTTTATGATGATGTTAATGAGGAAGAAATTTATAGTATCCTACAAAATAATTTAATTGACTTTAAAAAATACATAAATTCTATAGGCGTGTTTTTAGGTGAGAAACTAATATGAGTTGCACATGATATTTTCAAGGAGAGAGATTAATGACAAAATCACGGATAGACGAGATTGATGTATTGAAGGGTATATCTATAATAGCGGTTTTGATGATACATACTACTTCAAATGCAGTTGTTCAATTAAACAAATTATCTTTATCTTATATCATATTTGCTATTATAAACAGGCTTTCACAGTTTGCAGTTCCAGCTTTTATATTCGCATCAGCCATGCTTCTCATGTACAATTACGGCGATGGGTGTGATTGGAGGTTATTTTATAAAAAACGGCTTAAAAACGTATTGATGCTGTATGCTGTCTGGACAATAATATACGGTGCATATTTGTACATAGCGCATCATGTGCCATTAAGATCGATATTGACAATTAAAAATATCTTGTTTGGTGGCATGTTCTACCATCTTTATTTCATAGTCATAATAGTGCAACTATATGTTTTGTTTCCTGTACTGCTTTATATATATATAGACTTATAAATAAAAACATACATACGATAGTGTTATCTATTATAATATTTCAGGCAGGGAGTATATTGCTGTTCAAATACTTCATAAGTAGATATTACCAAAATTCTGGCGATCTTTTTATAACTTACATATCGTTTATAATCGCAGGTATGTATGTCGGTGAAAACATACGTGAGTGGGGAAAATATTACCATAAAAAATTGCTTAATTCGTTTTTTGCTGTAATTGTATTTGGCTATCTTTTTATTGATATATCATTAAAAGTATTTGCAGATAAACAGATAGACTCTAATCTGTACAATATTTATTATTATGCGTTTACGCTTGTGGCATTGTTGTTTTTTTTTCGCTTTATCGACGAAAATATTAAATTACCATGCTTTAAGCGGCTTATTGTCAAATACAGGCAAGCTTTCATTTGGCATATATCTGTCCCATCCGCTCTTTTTAGATGTGCTAAATCACTTTTTAAATACAGGCAATCAATATCTATACGATATTTACATAATAATGACATTTGTTATAATTTATGTAGTGTCATATATTTTTGCAATGTCTATTAAAAAGCACAAATTTGCCGCGGTTGTCGTCGGCAAATGATGCTTCATCACTTTCCTTCATACGCCTCTATCTTTTTCACTATATCTTCACCTGTATCGGTATTTCTCACTGTTATACGCTTTACAGCGTATGTGTCGCCTTTATACACATTGACGCCTTCTTCCATAGTAAATATCACTTTATACCCTAATGACGCAGCCACATCTTTAGACGTATTGCTGCCGACGCCATATGGGTATGCTAAAGCAATAACTTCTTTCCCTAAATTTTTTTCTATTTCCATTTTTGCTTTTGAAAGATCATTCTTTATCCTTTCTCTGTATTCATCCATAGTTTCGAGCCTTCCGCCTATATCTATAGGTCCTGATAGCATAGGTATATCGTGATTTCCGCTTTTGGCATACCTGTGGGAATCGTAAGTATGGCTTTCAATCTCCATTACACCGCTTGAAGACATCTCCCTTGCTTCTATCCAGTCAAAATGCGGATATGGAGTCACCACTTTGTTGGTAGGAGATGGCACATTTTTTACTATGACATTTATGACACCTTTATAACCGATTTTTTTGAACAATGGATAAGCATATTTATAGTTCCCCAAATATCCGTCGTCAAATGTTATAAGTATAGGCTTCTTTGGAAGCATTTTGCCGTACTTCATAAAATTATACAAGTCCTCAACGGTTATAGTTTCATACCCATGTCCTTTAAGGTACAAAATCTGCTTTTCAAAGTTTTGTGGAGTGATAAGGACGCCGCTTTTGTTGGGAGGGATATTTCCAGCGTAGATGTTGTGATACATAAGTACAGGAACGCACTTTTTTAAATTTTCAGCTTTCTCATATCTATAAAAACCGAATGCGGCAATTATCATTATTAGAGAAAATACAATCACGAACTTTTTCACTTATTTCACCTCGCAATAGCATTATATCACAACATATTGTAAAATAATATAGAAGCGTACATAATAGCTGATAAATGATAAAAGGAGAAATAAGTGACAATGAAGAAATTTTTTGCATTCATAATGATACTTATGATGACAGTAAGCATAGTTTCCATTGACACATCTTATAAAGACAGTATGAAATATGTGTCAAAAGACAAGATAGTTTTTATACCTCTTGATACAAGGCCTGTATCTCTTCAAAATGTAGAGATATTGGCAAAGGCAGGCGGAAAAGAGCTATTAGTGCCTCCTATGGATGCTCTTGATGATTACAAGAAAAAAAGCAATCAAGATATGATTTATGATTGGCTTAAAGGATCTGTAGAAAGACCTGACGTAAGCGCTATAATAATATCTACAAATCAATTTATATCAGGTGGGCTTATAGGGTCGCGAAATTATGTAAATGATATTAATTACAAAGAAAGCCTTGAAAGATTAAAAGAGATAATAGGCTTGTCAGGAGATAAAAGGCTTTTTTTAATATCTATAATGCCGCAGGTATCACCAGTTCTTTATCAGCAGGACACAATATACGTCCAGAATAGCGCTAATATAGGTTATTATAATCAAATAAAGAAAGCCATATCAGAGAATGATACAAAAACACTTAAGAGATTGAAAGCAAACATACCTTCTTATTTATTTAATTACATAGCTGTAATAGCATCAGAAGTCATTATAAATGAACAAATAGCGTCAAATTTAAAGCCAAATGTCACTTTTACAATCGGACTTGACGATACCACGATGAAGAGCATGCTTAAATATTCCTACGACGACTTAAAAACCGCTATAAAAGGCTATAAAAATGTCTATATGCTTCATGGCGCAGACGAAATAAGCATGATGACTGTCGCAAAAATATTGAATGAAGAAAATGGCTTAAAACCATCTTACAAGATAGTGTACGAGGAAAGCGGCGATGAAAATAGTTATCTGCCTTTTGAAGGTGGGACAGTAAAAGAGATAACAGAGGAGAAAATAGGATACATAGGTGGAGTGGTGTCGCAAGACGCGAAAAATATCATCTACATTCACATGCACAAAAATTATAAAACAGGAATAAAAAATGTAGTAAGCAAATATAAAATTAGTGGACAAAATTTTGGTGTAGCAGACGTAGCCAAAACAAACGGAGGTGACAAAGATCTTGTAGAAGAAATACTTAAAGATAAACTTATAAAGCTTATTGATGCATATTCTGGGTGGAATACCCCCAGCAACACTATAGGGACAGTAGTATCAGAGTTAAGCATAAAATCATATATTGGTACGACAAAGGATAAAAAAGATTTCGAAGATATGCAGAAATACTACTATGCATTTACATTCATAAGATATGCTGACGACTACATATACCAGAGCATAGTGAGAGATGCGATGCAAAATTGGGCAAAATCAAATGGGTTAAACCCAGACAAATTGACAAACAAAAGTGAAGCAGACGCAGTGCTAAGAGAAAAGATGAAACCGTATCTTGATACGCTTATGTCTATATACGATGATTGCGGGGTCAAGATAAAAGGCGCAGATGTAGAATATCCATGGAGCAGGATGTTCGAAATAAAAGTTGCACCAATTTTGGAGTAATTTGTTAATAATTTTATGTTAAATTTAAGAAGGATATTTTAAAAGTTTGTCGTATATATCTAATTAATGCACTATTTGGCGGCATAAGCATTGTTAATCGATTATTACAGATTTATTACAAAATGGTAACATTTATTGACTTCATGATTGACACGATGATATAATTAACTCAGGTTGGCAAAGAGCCAGCTTACATAGTCAAAAGCTTTTTGGAAGGTACCACCTTTCAAAAGAAAAATATACACTATATATTAAGGAGGAGGATTTATTCCATGAAGAACCTTAAAAAGTTAATAGCAGTGGTTCTCACGTTCACATTGGTGTTCAGTGCAATGGCAGTAGGCTTTGCAGGAACATTCTCCGATGTGAGCAGTAGTGCACCGTATGCGAGTGCAGTTGCTCGTCTGCAATCGTTAGGTTTAGTATCTGGCATGCCAGATGGCACATATCAACCTAACGGTGTTGTGACAAGAGCACAGATGATCGCTTTTGTTAATGCAGCAGAAGGTTTACAACAAGCTGCTCAATTAGCAGTAGGTCCAACAAAGTTTAAAGATGTTCCAGCAAGCTATTGGGCATCAGGCGATATAAATATTGCTGATCCAAGTGGCTATCCAGATGGAACATTTAAGCCAGACAATGCTGTAACATATCCAGAAGCTCTTGCTTTGATATTGAGAGCATTAGGGTATACAGCAGATTATTCATGGCCGTATGGCGTAATAGCTAAAGCTACAAATGTAGGTATCACAAATGGTGTTACACTTGCGGCTAATGCAACAATAAATCGTGGCCAAATGGCTATGCTTATAAACAATGCATTAGATCTCGATATCAATAAATATGACAGCAATGGCAATGAAGTTGATTCGGGTACAAAGTTGATATCAAAAGCTACTAATGTGACAGAATATTTAGTAGTTGCAACACCAGATGTAGATAGCTCGGTACCAGCTGGGCAAGTAAAAGTACAAGCAATTGCTGGTACAAGTTCAACAGGTGTGATTTCTTTCAAGACACCTACTACAATAAATGCTGGTAGTGTTGATTTTAACAAATATTTAGGGGACTTAGTAAATGTATATTCGGATAAATCTGGAAATCCTGTAAGTGTGGATGTTGTTTCAAACGATAATACATTTACATCCGACAATGCAAATAATGTTGCAAATGTAGTGTATGACCAAAATGGTAATGTTATTAGTTTGCCATCAACAACACCGGTAGTATATAATGGTGTTAAGACAACGTTGGGAGCATCAGGTGTAGTAATATACAATGGTTCAAACGTAAAATTAGTTGATAACAATAATGATGGAAGTTACGATTATGTTGTTGTAACAAATGCATTTAAATATGGTCCTGCAACAGTTTCTACAGATGTAAAATCAGGTGATAGTTATATTAGCACATCTGCAGGTAGCTGGCAGGTAGCTGGTGGTTCAATAAAGACAGTAAATGTAACTGGTTCTGTTTCTAACTTAGCTGATATTAAAGCAAATGATGTATTGTATTATGCTGTAAGTGCAGATGGAACAAAAGTTACGCTTCTTGATGTAAGAAATAGTGTACAAGGTACAGTAACACAAGTTTCTCAGGCAAGTGATGGTACTTACACAGTAACAATCAATGGTACAAATTACACTGTATCAGGTAATTACACACCAAATGTTAATGACAACGGAACATTTGCACTTGACAAAGATGGTAAGATTGCTGCTTTCATAGGCACATCAGCTTCTACTAACTATGCGGTTGTATTAGCTGTTGATAGCTTAAATGCAGTTAATCCACAAATCAAGTTATTTACATCAGATGGTAGTACAAAGACATATACAATAGATACAACTAAAGTTTCAACATCTACTGATGTAAGAATAGGAGATCTAGTAAGTTATAGCTTAGATTCAAATAATAACATTGTAAGCCTAACAGCAACTAGGATACCAGAGGTTGCATCTAATTATGATACAACAAATACTAAGTTAACAGTGAATGGTGGCACATATTATATGAATCCATCTACTGTTGTTATAAATGTATATAACAATAGTGATAATGTTGTTAAGCCATCTGACATCAATGTGACATCATTAAATGTAAAGGGCTATATTGCTGATAGCTATGGCAACTTGAGTGCATTAGTTGTTGATAATTCATCATTATCAACAAGTTCAACTAATTCAACATTATATGCGATTGTTACTGGTGTAACATCAACGACTACAAGTAATGGAACAACATATACATTAACAGTGCTTGCTAATGGTTCACAGCAGACATATACAACAAATACAAGCATAGCTACAAAACCAGTTGTTAATGATAATTCAAGCAATACAACTCCGTACGTATTGTCGTTGGACAGCAATAATGTTGTGATTGGTGTATCACCATTCTCAGGAACTCCAATTACTGATACTATTACTGGACATAGCTCAAGTGGTATAACAACAACTGCTCATGGTAATTTAGCATTAAGCAGCAATGTAACAGTTGTTAAGTATGACACAGTAAATTCTGCTTATCAGCTTGTTGGTTTGAATGGATTGAGTGGTACTCAGAACGCAAAGATTTATGAAGATGCTTCTGGCAGAGTAGTGCTCATAGTTCTTCAATAAAATAAAAAAGTCCTCCTCCTTTGGAGGACTTTTTTATGCCTAAAAAAGAATCATTTTTACCGAAACATGGCGAACTTTTATCTATTCGCCATGCTTTTTTATTTTCACACACATTTCACACAATTTCTTTAAACATTTGTTATTTTTATATGATAAAATAATAGACGAAGTAAGTATAGTGTAAAAGCTGGTGATGAGATTGTCCAGAAAGATATATCTGGTAGAAGATGAGAAGAGCCTTAATCTACTTTTGCAGAAGTACCTTGAGAGGGAAGGTTATAATGTCACTACATTTTTTGATGGTAGTACTGCAATGGAGAGAATAAATGATATGCCAGATTTATGGATACTTGACATAATGCTTCCTGATGTAGATGGCTATGAGCTTATAAAAGCCATAAAGGAGCACAGCAAGTTCACACCTGTCATCTTCATGTCTGCCAGAAATGAGGAGCTTGACAGGGTGGTAGGCTTAGAGCTTGGTAGTGACGATTATCTTCCTAAGCCTTTTTTGCCGCGTGAGCTTGTCATTAGGACAAATAAGCTTATGGAGAGGATATACGGAAAAGAAGAGGATGGCAGCGATGACATTATGCAAGTAGGCGATTATACATTGAGTGAGAAGCAAAGGACTGTTTTTTTAGGTGAAGATGAGATACAGCTTACAAATAAGGAGTATGAGCTTTTTTGTTATCTTGTGAAAAATAAAAATATCGTCGTGTCAAGAGACCAGATATTGAATAATGTCTGGGGTGAAGACTACTTTGGCTCAGACAGGGTTGTTGACGACACCATAAGAAGGCTCAGGAAGAAAGTAGATAGATTGAATATAGAGACCGTATACGGATACGGTTATAAATTGGTGTGTAAATCATGAAGAAGATATTTAAATTTAGATCACTTGCAATGAGAATATGGATGACATTTACTGCTGTTATACTTATCATAGTGTGCAGCCTGTCGATGCTTTATATCTTTGCTTACAGGAGAGTTGAAGAAAACAACAAGATACAGGATTTAAAGGTTTCCCATGAGATGCTTCTCAAAAATGATAATTTCAGCGGCAACTACAACAATTTTTCCAGATTGAGAAATCTAAGAGGCGGAGACAATTTCATTGTTGATTTCGATACAGCCAATAGACCTTTAATCATAGATATAAACCATAGAGAACCTCCACCAGACGTTCATACTCCATCCTTTGATTCACTTGGCGTTAAGCTTTGGATGTCCAGTTTTATAAAAGGCGGAAACATGAATGAGAAGCTTTATAGAGAAGTTTATGACAACATGGAGTACTTCTTCATAATAAGCACAGTAAATTACGATTCGTCTAATAAAGCTTATCTTATATCGTATGTGCCAAATATCGTGGACAATACCATTCTTTATCTGGTCATTGCTGTAGGAATAATATTCATCATCATTGGATTTTTTACGTCTATAATCATCGCAGGATACATCTCAAAGCCCCTAAAAAAATTAGAAGAGTACACAATGAGGATAGCTCATAAAGACTGGAAAGAACCTATAAACTTAGATAGAGAAGATGAGATAGGTATGCTGGCAAATTCCATGAATATTATGCAGAAAGAGCTAAAAAGGGCTGACGAAGAGGAAAAAATGTTTTTGCAAAGCATATCACACGATCTAAAGACACCTGTCATGGTGATAATGAGCCATGCAGATGCCATAATAGACGGTGTGTACATCGATTCATTGGAAAAGACTGCCGGCATAATAAAGGACGAAGCCATAAGGCTTCAAAAGAAAATAAACCAGATGCTGTATTTGAACACCCTTGATTATGTACTGGAGAACGACACCAAAACTGACTATATAAATTTAAAAGATCTTGTGAGCAACATAATAAGCAGGTTTGAAATCATAAAAAGCAGTATTGAATGGGACTTAAGCTTAGATGAGGTGATAATAAAGGGCGACAGGGACAAGATAGAAGTCAGCATAGAAAACATCCTTGACAATGCCCTAAGGTATGCCAATGAAGTGATAAAAGTGACACTAAAAAAAGATGGCCAGTATGCATATCTTGAAATATATAATGATGGACCAAAGATAGATGAAAAGCACATGAAACATATATTTGATAGGATGTACAAGGATAAGACGGGAAATTTCGGTTTAGGACTTGCCATATCGAAAAAAATCATAGACTTTTATAAAGGTGAGATAAAAGCTGTAAATAGAGAAAAAGGCGTAAGCTTCATAATAAAATATCCTTTAAACTGTAGTCATGATTAAGAATAGTTTTAAATTTACAATTAGTGGTATAATTATTATAAAGTATATTCGGATAGTTTTGTTATTAAAAGAGGTGAAATAATATGGCAGTTGCAGATAAAGATGAACATATAAAATACACATATAAAGATTATTTGAGCTGGACTAATGATGAGAGATGGGAGCTTATAGAAGGAGTTCCATATAATATGAGTCCATCACCGACGCGGAAACATCAGAAAGTTGTAGGAGAATTATTTGCCTCTATCCATAATTATCTAAAAGGAAAGGCTTGTGAAGTTTACAGCGCTCCATTTGATGTAAGATTGTTTGCTGAAAATGTTAGCGATGATGATGTGACAAATGTAGTTCAGCCTGACATAGTGATAGTGTGTGATCCAAGTAAGCTGGATGATAAAGGCTGTAAAGGAAGTCCAGATATGATTATAGAGGTAGTTTCTCCTTCAACATTAAAGAGAGACTTAAAGGAAAAATTCTATTTGTACGAAAAAGCGGGGGTAAAAGAGTATTGGATCGTATTTCCTGATGAAAAAACTGTATTGTCTTACTATTTAGGTGAAGATGGCAAATACAAAAGACCTGAAGTGTATTCAGAAGAAGACAATATAAAGTTTAGGATTTTTGAATCATTTGAAATTGAATTGAAGGATATCTTTCAAAATTAAATGGCAAGGTGTGATTTTTGTGAAGATGCTTCCATTCTACAAAAATGTTCAGAAAGAAGGCATAAGAGTCTATGGATGATTTCAAAATGCTGTTGATTTTATTGAAGCCATGTACGAATACGTCAAGAAAAAAGTTAATTGATGCTTGTTGAAATTATGATTTATATTTCATTGAAAAAAGGCAATCAGCGTATGCTGGTTGCTTTTTTTTCACACAGAAATCACACATTTTTTTAATTTTTTTGCAACATTTAAGTCTTATAATTTCTATAGGTAGAATAAAAGAAAAGGAGATAAGGCGATGGGTAAAAAGATGCTAAAGTACAGCTTGTCATTTGTTTTGGTTTTGCTAGTGATTCTAAGTGTATACTCACTGTACCATTACAGTGGAAGCACAGAGGGGTTTATAGGGAATTTTCAGCACAGTTTCACACAGGGCAGCACAAATAGAAGTTGGGGAAGTGGAAGCACAAATCAAGGCGTCTGGCAAAGAGGCAACTTTTCTCAAGGGAATGGACAAAATGGCCAATCACAATGGCAAATGCCCCGCAGCAGAGCAGATTTTAGAGGATTTAGGGGGACATCATCAAAGCACGGCGTGTATATAATGGCATACGCGGCGGTAGTGTTTTTACTGTTTGTTTTAAGCTATTATGCTTTGAAGAATAAAAAGTTTAAGCTTGACTTCCAAAGTGACGCATTTATCATAGCTTTACTATTTTTGATAGGATTTTTCATGCGTCTTTACATAGCTGCAACTATTGAAGGTTTTTCAGGCGATATAGGGCTTTTTAGAAGCTGGGCACAGTCTGCATCGCAGGACATCTTAAACTTTTATAAAAATACTCCAAGCTGTGATTATCCACCGCTTTACATCTACGTGCTTTACTTAATAGGCAAGATAGCATCAATCGGAAATCTATCACATTACTACAATGTGATTTTAAAGCTTCCATCGATTTTAGCTGATATTGCATCATCTTACATCATATACAAAATAGCAAATAAGCATTTTGCAAAAAACATAAGTGCATTTATGTCGGCTTTGTACATTTTCAATCCGGCTGTATTCATAAATTCATCTGCGTGGGGACAGGTTGATTCGTTTTTCACGATGCTTGTAATAGTAGCGGTGTACTTTTTGTCAGAGAAAAAGCTGGGACTTTCGTCAGTGTTTTTCACCGCAGCAGTGCTTATGAAGCCACAGGGAATCATATTTGCACCAGTCTTGTTTTTTGAGATTGTAAATGAGAGAAGCTTTAAAAATTTCTTAAAGGCTTTTGTGGTGTCACTGGTTACGGCAGTTATAGTATTAGTGCCGTTTGCCATAGGTCAAGATCCTTTGTGGATATTTAAGCTGTATGAAAAGACCATTTCAGAGTATCCATACGCATCTGTAAATGGCTTTAATTTATACGGATTGCTGGGAGCAAACTATGTCAATTCTGGTACAAAATTGTTTGTATTTAGCTACAGCACATGGGGATTTTTATTCATAGTTCTAACGACTGCATTTTCATGGTTTATATACATTAAAGGGAAAAACAGCAAATTGTCATTTTTAGCAGCTTTAATTCAGATTGCAGGTGTATTTACATTTTCTACAGGGATGCATGAGAGGTACCTTTTCCCTGCTGTAACATTGGCGATAATAGCATTTTTGTATGTAAAAGACATGAGGCTATTTGGTTTTTTTGCCGGTTTCAGCATAACAAGCTTTTTAAATATGTACTATGTTTTGTTTGGAAGTTTAAGGAATTCTTTTGGTTTTATACCTATGATGGTTTCATTGGCAAATGTTGTGATGGCAATTTACCTTGTAAAAGTATCTTACGATGTGGCTGTATTAAATAGGGTATGTACTTTTGATTTAGATTTAGAATCACACGAAATTCACACAACTATTTGAAACTTATAAGACATTCTGAGGTTATATTGAGATATGTGGAATAAGCTTATATGAACGATAGAATTCAAGCAAGTACTTAATTTGTAATAATTTTATGAGCGAATATATTGCGTAGTGTTCGTTAATGTATCCGATGAACGTAGCGAAGTTTTGTGTATGAGCGTTAGCGAAAGCCGTCACAACGCATAGACGGCGTTAGCAAAACGAGGGAAGTGAATCGAAGATACATAGAACACGAAGCTTATATGAGCGACAAAATTATTACAATAATCTTACAGCAAAAAGGATTGGAGGATGACTATGAAAAGATTGAAGTTTAATAAAGACAATATCGGATTATATTTAATCTTACTATTATCAGCAATATTGAATTTTACTAATTTAAGTATTGAAGGATATGCAAACCAGTATTACGCTGCAGGCGTAAAAAGCATGAGCATGAGCCTTAAGAATTTTTTCTTTGTATCTTACGATCCGGCTGGATTTGTCACGATAGACAAGCCGCCGCTGGGCTTTTGGATACAGACTATTTTTGCTAAAATATTTGGATTTAGCGGCATAAGCATATTGCTGCCGCAGGCCATAGCAGGTGTCATATCAGTAGCCTTAATATACGTCCTCGTTAAAAGGTATTTTGGCAAGACAGCGGGGCTTATATCAGCATTGGTTTTGGCCACAACACCTGTATTTGTGGCAGACAGCAGAAACAATACAATAGACAATATGCTCCTTATGACCCTTTTGTTTGCAGTTTTAGCTTTTATGAAAGCCTTGGACACAGGCAAACTTAAGTATTTGCTGTTAAGCTTATTTTTAGTAGGCGTTGGCTTTAATGTAAAGATGCTGGAGGCATACATGATAATTCCAGCAGTGTATATAACGTACATCTTAGCATCAAAGATAAGTTTTAAGAAAAGGATCGGCTATTTGTCATTAGCTACTGTTGTGTTACTTATTGTATCCCTTTCGTGGGCAATCATTGTTGACATGACTCCTCAAAGCATGAGACCTTATGTAGGTAGCAGCACAGACAATTCAGAATTAGAGCTTATTATAGGGCACAATGGGCTTGAGAGGCTTGGGCTTGGCAGAAACACAGGTTTTGGCGGTGGATTTGGCGGCGGTCGCATAGGAAATTTCAATGGTGGAGAATTTAGGAGAAACTTTGGCAATTTCAATGCTCAGGTTAACCAAGGCAATTTTCCAAGGTTTAATGGGCAAAATGGTGCAAATCCAAATTTCGCAGGCGGCAATTTTGGAAGGCCAAATGGCAATAGAGGCGGAATGGGCGGTATGTTCGGCGGAGATGAAAAAGCCAGCATATTGAGGCTTTTTTCAAACAACAGCTTGTCTGATCAGATAATATGGCTTTTCCCTATGGCGATCTTTGGATTTTTAGCAGAACTTTTAAGAAAAAGGCTTAAAAGGCCATTTGATGATGGTAGGAAGCTTTCTCTGATATTGTGGATTTCATGGCTTGTGCCTGTGTTTATATACTTTAGCTTTACAACAGGCATGTTCCATCCGTACTATTTGACGATGATGGCACCTCCTATAGCGACACTTACAGGCATAGGCATCGTTTCAATGTGGGAGATGTATAAAGAAGGTGGTACAAAGTCGTGGCTTTTGCCTTTATCATTTGTGGCTGACGGCTTAGTCGAACTTCTCATATTGTACTACCACTACAATACATCTAACATTACAAAGTACATCATGTTGTCTGTTGCAGTGTTTTCTATCGGATCGGCAGTAGTTTTGTCATTGATGACTTTTGCTAAGAATGGCGGATTTAAAGTCAAAAAGGCGATGCTTACAGTAGGTGTAATAGGGCTTTTGATAGCGCCTACTATCTGGTCAGCTACGACGCTATTTTATCCTATGAACGGTACCATGCCATCAGCAGGATTAGAGCTTATGACAGGTAGAAATAGGTTTGATTTCGGTGGCGGAAATATAAATAGCAGTGCAGATTCTAAGCTTATAAGTTTCCTTGAGAAAAACAAAGGTAGCGCAAAGTATCTTTTAGTCGTATCATCATCACAAAGCGCCGATAGCATAATTATAAAGACAGGCGAACCTGTGATGGCATTAGGAGGTTTCTCAGGCTCAGACAATATTTTGACCTTAAGTCAATTTAAAGAGCTTGTGAAAAAAGGCGAAGTAAGGTATGTGATGACTGGCGGCATGGATAGAGGCTCTAATAGTGAGATAATGAACTGGGTAAGAGAAAATGGAAAGCTTGTGCCAACAAGCGAATGGAGCAGCACAAATTCTACTCAAAGCGGTAATGGCTTCGGAGGATTTGGCAGAGATTTTGGGGAACTTTATGATCTTAAAGGTGTCAATGTCAACTGACATTGACACTTGAACATAAATATTTTGAAAGAAGGGATAGATATGTCTCATATAAAGTATTCTGTTGTCATACCTGTGTACAACGAAGAACTTCTTATTGAAGAATCGTACAGGCGACTTAAAAAAGTCATGGACTCAACTGATGAGACTTACGAGCTTATATTTGTAGATGACGGCAGCCATGACAAGTCAGCAGAGATTCTAAGTGGGATAAGCATGAATGATAGAAATGTGAAACTTATAAGCTTTTCGAGAAATTTTGGGCATCAGACAGCTATAACCGCTGGCATGGATAATGCGAAAGGTGATGCTGTTGTTGTCATCGATGCAGATCTGCAGGATCCACCTGAAGTGATATTGAAGATGATTGAGAAGTGGAAAGAAGGATACGACGTTGTGTATGGCAAAAGGGCAGAAAGAAAAGGTGAGTCATTCTTTAAGCTCTTTACAGCAAGAGTATTCTACAGATTGCTAAAAAGTCTTACAAATGTAGATATACCAGTCGATACAGGTGATTTTCGCTTGATAGATAGAAAAGTATGTGATGTAATGAATTCTATGACATCAATAAAAGAAAAAAACAGGTATATAAGAGGGCTTGTAAGCTGGGTAGGTTTTAAGCAAACAGGTGTAGAATACGTAAGAGATCCAAGGCTTGCAGGTGAAACGAAATACACACTTAAAAAGATGCTTAAGCTTGCCATGGATGGTATTACGTCGTTTTCGTATGCACCGCTTAAATTGCCTTTGAATTTGGGCGTTTTTCTGTTAGTTACAGGATTTGCGTATTTGATTGTAGAGCTTGTTTTAAGGATTGCAGGCGTTGATGTATCGATAGAAAATACAGTCATAGCTATAAATATGATCTTATTTGGTCTAAACTTTTCAGTCTTAGGAGCATTTGGTGAGTACATCGGAAGGATATACGATGAAGTAAGGGATAGACCATTGTACATCATAGCGAGAAAGGTGGGGTTTGATGATGGAAAGACAGGAGAAACAAGATAATAGCAAAGCAGGGATTATACAGTTTATAAAGTTTAATCTTGTAGGCATAGTAAATACTTTGGTGGATTTTTCGGTTTTCACTGTTCTTACGTTTTTTGGAATGTACTACATGGCGGCGCAGGTGATATCTTATAGCTGTGGTGTTGTAAACAGCTTTATGATGAATAAATACTGGACATTTGGCGATAAATCAACTCCACATGGTTATGAAATATTCAAGTTTATTGCTGTCAATGGTGTATCATTAGCTGTATCTCTTTCCATCCTGTATCCAATAAAACCCGTTTTAGGCGTACTTTCCGCTAAGATTATTGCCACATTGTTTTCAATGATGATAAATTTTGTAGGCAGCAAGCTTTGGGTATTTAAGAAGGCTTAACGCAAATTTTGATGTAAAAATAAGGCAAAATTTAGTTATGTGATAAATTTATGATATAATGAAATGTGTATTAATGTGATGGGAGTTGAATAAATTGCCAAATGTCATTGTCATCATTCCGGCTTACAACGAGGAAAAGACTATCGATAGCGTCATTAATAACATAAAGTTAACAAATAAAGATGTAGATATACTCGTTGTCAATGACGGTTCCAGCGATAAGACGTCTTTTATCGCTAAAAACAATGGTGTCACAGTCATAGATCTTCCTTTTAACCTTGGGATCGGTGGATGTATGCAGACAGGGTATAAGTACGCTTACAAGTATGGATATGATATAGCAATACAGATTGATGCAGATGGGCAGCACGATGCAAGATTCATAGATAAGCTTATAAAGCCTATATTAGAAGATAAGGCTGATCTTGTTATAGGGTCCAGGTATGTTTCGAAGACCAATTACAAAGGATCGTATTTAAGGAGAACAGGTTCATACTTCTTTACGTTTTTATTAAAAGCTTTAACGGGAAAAGCCATATATGATACCACATCAGGCTTTAGGGCAGCTAACAGGAAAGTCATCAAATACTTTAGCGAAAGCTATCCTCAAGATTATCCGGAAGTTGAAGTTGTAGCAAAGCTTAGCAAAAGCGGATTTAAAATCATGGAGATACCTGTTGAGATGTATGAGAGATTAGGCGGACGTTCTTCTATCAATTTTAGGCGCTCAATTTATTACATGGTAAAGGTGACGCTGGCTATACTTATAAACTGCATCAAAACCAAAGAACAACAAAAAGCATAGGAGGTTTCTTTTTGTGTTTTTTAATGTCTACAGTTTTTCTTTAATTTTTAGCATACTGTTCTTAATTATAATCATAGTTGAGATAAAAAAAGGCAATCTGTTAGAGAAGTACAGCTTATTTTGGATATTTTTCTCCATAGTGATGATTGTCATATCGGCAAATTTGAGATTTTTAAATCTTTTAAGCCGAGCGCTTCACATATACTACGCTCCATCTGTCCTATTCTTGTTAGGACTTTTGTTTATCATCTCATACTGTTTTCACCTTACATTGATAATATCTAAACAAACAGAAAGCATTGTGAAACTGACGCAGGAAGTGGCCATATTAAAGAATATGGTAGAAAAAAGCAGCAGAGATATAGAAGGAGGCAAAGACAATTGATATACGTACTTGTTGCAGTAAATGTCCTGCTTTTGGTGACAGGACAAGTGCTGTGGAAAGTAGGCATTGGAAGTGCCAGCAGTTTTAAAGGCGTACTGATGTCACTCATGTCGCCGTACGTCATAAGTGGGATAATAGTATACGCATTAGCTACTGTCTTGTGGCTATACATTCTTGCAAAAGGAAAATTCAGCATCGTCTATCCTTTGCAGAGTACTGCTTATGCTTTAGGAGTATTTGTAGCATGGCTCATATTTAAAGAGACTATACCATTGACAAGATGGATTGGCGTAGTTCTAATCTTTGCAGGTGCATCGTTAATTGCGTTAAGATAGGAGGTAATCATGGTTATCAAACAAAAACTTAGCTTGAAGAAGTTTTTTGTCGCTGTTTCATTGATTGTTGTTTTGGCTATTGCTTTGTATTTGAGATTCCTATTTGTCTACAAAGTAATGCAGCCACCCCTTTCAGGTGATGCCAAGAATTACGACATAATGGTGAAACAGTTTTTGACAAAAGGCTTCTTAGGTTATATGTCAAATTCTCCAAATGCTTATGTGACACCGGGGTATCCTTTATTTCTCGCTTTAATCTACAAGATTTTTGGCTTTTCTAATGGTAGTCCGCTTCAAGCTGTAAGGATCGTGCAAAGTGTATTAAGCGTGTTGACGGTTTTATTTATTTTCCTCATAGGCAAAGAAATCAAAAATAGCAAAGTAGGGATTATGGCGGCTTTAATATCAGCTATTTATCCTACATTTATATGGGCATCTACGCTAATCCTTACAGAGACAGTGTACACTTTTGTTTTCATGGTGTATTTGTATTTGCAGGTTATTGCGCTTAAAAGACCTAAGGCGTATATAAATGTTTTAACAGGTATCTTATTTGGACTGGCAATCTTAGTAAGACCTGCTGCAGCACCGCTTATAGTGATACCTTACATTTTAATGTACATCGAAAATAGGGATCTAAATTACACTGTAAGGAATTTTTTGCAGGTTTTAATCGGATTCATAGTTACCATGATACCTTGGTGGATTAGGAACATTGTCACACTTCACAAGCTTATTTTATTTGCAACTCAAACTTGGAATCCAATGTTAGGAGGCGCCTTCCCTTTCTTCAATGGAATAGAGCATGTTCCACAGAACATTCGCTCCACCACGGATGTCATCAAGTTCATCATAAAAGGCTTTGAGAAAAGCCCCATCTATTATTTTAAATGGTATACCATAGGCAAGTTCAATATAATCTTCGGAAGCATGTGGTATGATCTTGACTCAAAATATCAATACTTGCGAAATATATATCTTCTTCACAGCTTTGTAATGGCTATAGGTTGGCTTGGAGCATTTTATTCCCTTAGAAAATATGAAATACGCTTTATCGGTTTATATGCTATTCTTTTGACGCTTATTCAGCTTATGTTTATACCGACTAATAGATATGCGTTTTCAATCATGCCGCTTCTCATAATTCTCGCATCTTATGTGATTGATAAGCTGCTATTTGAAAAAAGCATTTGATTATTGTCTAGTCCTCTTTCTTGACACTTCCAATAGCTTTTTCTCCAGCTCATCTACGTCGTACTTTCTTTGTGGGTATGAATTAAAGTAGTTTCTTGGTGCCGTATTTGACGATGCGGCATCTTTTAGTATTGATTTGTCTTTTAAGTAGTTTTGTATCACTTTCTCTAAAAATTTTGCTGGATATTTTATGTCCTTACCCTTCATGCGAGATATGCACAAATTCATCTCGTCATCTGTAAGATGGTACCTATTTTTAAGCATACTTTTGTCTATGTACTTAGGTGTGTTTTCACTTTTTTGATGCATCATATCATTGATATGATTGATAGATATACTATCAGAATTAATATCTATCATATCATTCATATCTGATATGATCATATTGTCTTCATTTTTTGAAAATGGAATGTTTTCAATGTTTTTAACATCATCTACCTTTTCGCTATCTGAAATACGGTTTTCACTTTCTTTATCTGCGTATTCATTTTTGTCGATGTATGGTATATGAGCAGAATCACTTGTTGTCATATTTTGCCAATCACCAAATTCGGTTATTCTACCGTTTTCGTCATATTTGTACGTGATGCCTTCGATGGATGTATTTTGTCTTAATGTGTAGTATTTTTTCTGCCGCAATTTGTCCTCGTTGTCGACGTAGCACACCAAAAATCCGTCTTTTATGGCATTTTTCAAGCTTTTACTTATGATGCCTGTAGATAGACCTGTGCCACTGTCTATCCTTTTGCCATTTTCAAATTTTCCCTTCTGAATTTCATTTATAGTAAGCTTTACTGGTTCAATACGTCCATTCTTTATTGTATGCTTTGCTATGTACATTATGATTTTTAACTGTGAACCGGATATTGAAGATAGACTTTCAAAAAAATTCTTTGGTACTATCCTGTATTCTCTCTCAAAACTATTTATCATTTTTTATTCCCCCATTTTCATTTTTAAATAGATGCTGTTTGAAAATATTATTATAAGCGAACAATTAATGAAGCTTTACATTTATAATATAGTAAAAAAGTGAAAATCTTATATATAAGCGATTGACAAAAAAACATTTTCAATGTATAATCATAATTGAGCATAATCAATCAATAATTATCATCTATTTTGAATGGATGTGATTGGATGTTTGGGGAAGAGCGCAGGATGAAGATAGCTGAGATACTAAGCAAGGATAAAAGCATTACGGTGTCTGAGCTTAGCGAGATTTTAGGCGTATCGGAGTCCACCATAAGAAGAGATCTAAAGATGTTGGAGATAGATGGGTTTATACAGAGGACACATGGCGGTGCTATATTGAATACGCATACACACTATGAGCCATCGTTTGTTGAGAAAGAGGACTATGAGCTTCCGTCAAAGATGCAGATCGGCAAGATAGCGGCTTCACTCATAGAAGAAGGTGATTCTGTAATCCTTGATGCTGGCACTACTACGCTGATGATCGCAAAATCCCTTCAAGATATACATCTTACAGTTGTCACAAATTCTCCTATCATCGCCATAGAGCTTTCAAACCGCAATAATATTGAGCTTATAGTTACAGGCGGTATAGAGAGGTTAAACACAAAGGCACTTGTAGGTCCTATAGCTGAGATGGTGATAAGGAATTTTAAAGTCGACAAGGCTTTCATCGGTGCAAATGCCATATCGTATGAAAACGGGCTTATGACACCAGACATCATAGAGGCGAATACGAAAAAAGCAATGATAGATGTCTCTAATGAAGTTTATGCAGTTGTAGACCACACCAAGTTTGGGAAGAAGTCTTTCGTAAAATTTGCGGACATAAGCGATATAACTGCCATTATAACCGATGACGAGCTGGACTACGAGATAGTGAAGAAGTATGAGCAGGCCAATGTGGATGTACTAAACTTTGGAAAGGATGTATTAGATGGTTACGACGGTGACGGTAAATCCGGCGATAGACAGGACGCTAATAGTAAATGATTTTAGATTAGGAGCAGTAAACAGGGTGTCAAGAACCATAATCGATGCAGGCGGTAAAGGCGTAAATGTCGCAAAAAACTTGAAAAATTTAGGCTGCGACGTTAAGTGTTTAGGCTTTATGGGGCCAAACGGCAAGTACATCGAAAATGTCTTAAGTGAATTAGGGATAAAGTTTAACTTTGTACAAATAAAAAATGATATAAGGACAAATATAAAGATAGTTGATGAGATTAGACACACTTATACAGATATAAACGAAGCTGGTCCAGATGTTTCTCGAGGTGAAATAGAAAAGCTGATTTTGAGCATAAATGAGCATGCTGATTTATCGGATGTGATTGTTTTGTCAGGGAGTCTACTACCTAACATGGATAAAGATTTTTACAGACAGATAATTGAGAAAGTCAGCGGTAAAGGCGTAAAAGTCATATTGGATGCTGATGGAGATGCTTTAAAGCTTGGCGTAGAAGGAAAGCCTTATATGATAAAGCCAAATATTCACGAGCTTAGAAGGATGACGGGGAAAAATCTTGAAAGTGTTGATGAGATTATTGAAGAAGGCATGAGGATAATTGAAAGTGGGATTTCAATTGTGGCAGTATCGATGGGTGGCAGCGGAAGCATCGTGGTGACGAAAGAGAAGGCTTACAAAGTAAACCCAATAAAAGTTCAGGTGAAAGGGACAGTAGGAGCTGGAGATGCCTATGTGGCAGGTTTTGCCTATGGCTTAAGTAAAGACCTTCCCATAGAAGAAGCTATAAAGATGGCATCATCTGCATCTACATCAGTTATCATGAGGGAAGGCACTAAGGCGTGTTCTTTAAAAGATGTGGAAGAACTTAAAGAAAAAGTTGAGATTGAAGTAATAGAAAGGTGATAACTATGATTGAAGAGATACTTGATAAAGACATGATGATATTTGATTTAAAATCAAAAGACAAATTATCTGTATTAAAAGAGCTTATAAAGCCATTGGCAGCAAAAGGAGCCATTGACGATGAAGGCAAGTTTTTGGAAGTGGTGCTAAAAAGAGAAGAGGAGTTTTCCACAGGCATTGGAATGGGTGTTGCAATACCACATGGAAAAAGCAGTTTAGTGAAAAAGGCGTCATTGGTTTTTGGAAAGTCGAAATATGGCATAGACTATAACTCCATGGATGGAAAACCAGCTTATCTGTTTTTCTTGATAGCGGCTCCTGAGGATTCTGACAATTTACATCTTAAGATTTTAGCTAAACTTTCAAGGTCATTAATGCATGAGGAGGTGAGAGATGAACTAAATAGGGCTGAGACTTACGAGGATGTCATAAATGCTTTCAAAAAATATGAGTAAGGGGGATTTTTGATGAAAAAGATTGTTGCCATCACTGCATGCCCTACAGGTATAGCACATACCTATATGGCTGCAGAAAACTTAGAAATGGCAGGTAAAGAGCTTAATGTAGCTATAAAAGTTGAGACACAAGGGTCTATAGGGGCAGAAAATCAATTGACAGAAAGTGACATAAATGAAGCAGATGCAGTCATAATTGCTGCTGCGACAAAAGTCGACAAGTCACGTTTCGAAGGTAAACCTATACTGGAAGTTCCAGTAGAGGAAGCTATAAAAAATCCAAAAGAATTGATTGAAAAAGCATTGAAGATGGAAAAACCAAAGAATTACGTAGAAAAAGTGGAAAAGATTCACGAAGAAAGGTCCAGCCAAAGAACAGGTGCCTACAAGCACTTGATGACAGGTGTATCATATATGATACCTTTCGTAGTAGCAGGAGGTATATCAATAGCACTTTCATTCCTATGGGGATACAAGGCATTTCAGGTGCCAGGGACTTTGCCTGCTGCACTGATGCAAATCGGTGGTGGCTCTGCATTCGCACTTATGGTTCCAATACTTTCGGGATTTTTGGCTTATTCTATAGCAGATAGACCTGGACTTGTACCAGGTATGGTAGGCGGTATGTTAGCAGTATCAACTGGTGCAGGATTTTTAGGCGGTATTATATCTGGTTTTCTTGCTGGTTATACAGTCTACTATCTGAAAAAGACCATAAAATTGCCTAAGACGATGGAAGGCCTCATGCCTGTCCTTATACTGCCTGTATTATCGACGCTTATTGTAGGTCTTCTCATGATATATGTAGTAGGAACACCTATGAAGACCATAATGACAGGACTTACAAATTGGCTTAAAGGTATGAGCTCTACAAATGCAGTCATATTTGGTGCACTATTAGGACTTATGATGGCATTTGATATGGGTGGTCCAGTTAACAAGACAGCATACACATTTGCAACAGGTCTTTTGGCATCAAATGTATTTATGCCTATGGCAGCAGTAATGGCTGCAGGAATGACACCACCTTTAGGCTTGGCACTTGCCACAGTCATATTTAAAAATAGATTTACTAAAGAAGAAAGAGAAGCAGGTAAAGCGGCATGGGTTTTAGGTGCATCATTTATAACAGAAGGTGCTATACCATTTGCTGCAGCAGATCCATTTAGAGTAATACCATCTATAATGGTAGGATCTGCAGTTACAGGCGCGCTTTCCATGTTGTTCCATATAGAACTTAGAGCGCCCCACGGCGGGATATTCGTAATACCAATCGCTGTATCAAATCCGCTCTTGTATATTCTTGCCATACTTGTCGGCATGGTTGTGACAGCTTTCATGATAGGACTTTTGAAAAAGAAAGTATCGTGATTGATACAAAAATCGCTCCAGAATATGGGGCGATTTTTTTGTAGTGTGTCCGGTGTGGGCGAGATTACGGAAATCACTACCCGAACCGCAAGGGTGCCTATCGTGAGTGAAATCTGAAGGAAGCGATAGGTAAAATCTTGACATTATAGAAAAAATTAGATGAGCGGCTGAATTTGGGTGACGAGTTTGCGATACAAAATGAAGTCTAACACTACCCGAACCCCATACAGTAAATCTGGCAGATATATGAGATGAAGGTTATCGTTCTTACCCGGGGAGTTCTCAAGGATAAGTCATTAAAGTGAACTCTGAAATGACAACCAATACAGTGATGTATGGCTGAACCTTGAGAAAGCAGTAGAGATCATGGTACGGTAATCTGTCTTATATATTATGCTAAAAAAATATTTAAAAAGTATCAATTTTTAATTATAAAAGCCGAAATTATATACTGTAGGTAAATTAATTTTAAGATTTAAATTTAATTTTTAAGCTATAGATGAGAAAAAATGATAACAAATATTACCATCAAATAGATACACTACACCTATGCTAACTGTAGTTCTGCTAAAATTTCATCAATAGGTACTTTATTATTAGCTTGCTCATATAGCCATTGAACACGCTGCTTTTGTACTTCTTTGCGTACTATTTTTATTCCTTGCCCAAATTTGCAATATTCGTCGCCTGAAGTCGTACAATACATGTATGTCAATGATATAAGCCATAATAATCTATCTATTGATTTTGTTGAGCGTACTTGATATGTATTTAGTCCAAGATTATTCTTTGTCTGCCTAAAGAATATTTCTATAGGCCATCTCTGACTATAGTATTTTAGAATAGTCTCAGTATCTAATTCAGTATCAGTACAGATAAATGCATGTAGAGCATTTTCATTTTTAAAAGCTTTCTCAGGCCAGCACATTAGAACTACAGCATTATCTATGCCATTTAAGGCTCCTTCATAGCGATATACCCAGTAATTAGAACCGTTCACTGTAACGAGGTGAACTTCGTTCTTTTCGATATATTGGGCAAAATCTTTTATCTGAATTCTGATGCCTTGTGGATAGATAATCCTGTTAGTTTTTAGTGCTCCTATGAGATGGTATCCTCTTTCGAAATGTGCTTCTATTACTTTTTTGTTTATGTACCATGAATCACATAGTCCATATGCTGGTCCTTTAGGTATTGGAAGCATAGATACCATTTCACATATTCTTTCGATTTTGCTTTTGCCACCTTTTTCATAGCGCTCAATACAGTAAGGTAATACCACATTGCCGCAAGATAGCATCATGGTAAGAAGTTGATGTCCCCAAACTTGCTTCCCTTTTAAATGTGATTGATGGAATCCTGTTGCCTGGATAGTATGTTTAGCCTGTAACGAAGGCTTTGTCTTCTCAGCAATAGTATCATCAAAAATCACAAATATCGGCTTGTTGCTAGTTTGGAATAATTCAAATATAATGCGAATAACTTCTCGCCTTATAGCTCTCCATGCATACTCTATATTCCAAACACCTTGGCTTAAGAATTTGCCAAAGGTAGTTCTATGGCAATTAGCAAGGCTTAAATTAACTATATCTGTAACAGTACCACTATAACCTTTTTGAGTGGCAGCAATTATAAATTCTAAAACATGACGAATAACAGGTTTAGTAAAATATAATGCAAAATTTAATTTCATTAAGTACTGGATTATTGATGAATTTTCTGTTATTCTTTTATTATGAGACATTTGCTCCACTCCTATGGTTAATATTGTTATAGTGTAACAACATATTAATACCATAAAAGCGAGCATTTGTCTCTATTTTTTATTAAATTTTTTCATGTAAGTTTATTATGGTAATTTATGTTAGTGAATTTTCTCATCTATAGTTTTAAGCTTAATTTATAAATGGAGGCTTTTAGATGAAAAGTATAAAAACAAAACTTCTTGTGTTCATAGCATTATTAATTTCTGTTTCATTAATAGTAACTGGATATTTTTCTATAAGTATTGCTGAAAGTGTATTAAAAACAAAAGTGAATGAATCCAATCAAGCTGCATTAGAGGTGTTTAATAAATATGTAAATTCTTTTAAAGTAGATACCGAATCATTGTTAAATGCTGTATCAGAGTCTAATGCATTTGTAGATTATGATGGAAGCAGTGCTTCAGAACAGTTGATATTTAATAAATTAGAAGAAACTAAAAAATCAATGCCAAATATATTATATGCATATTTTGGAACTCCTGATAAAAAATACATTCTATATCCACCAGATCCAACATTAAAAGATTATGATCCGACAAAACGACCTTGGTATATAGAAGCATTAAAATCAAATGGTAAAATTATTTGGACTGAACCATATCAAGATTATGGTACAAAAACGCCAATGATAACTATTGCTAAAGCTGTTATAAATTCGGATGGCAAAATGCTTGGAGTAATTGGTATTGATATAAGCTTATCTCAGTTGTCAAAAGACTTATCAAGCATAAAATTAGGTCGATCGGGACATATATATGTTATAACAAAAGATGGCACAATAGTTTCAGATCCTGACCAAAAGCGGTTATTTACTTCTATAAAAAAGTATAATTATGGGAATAGATTACTTTCAACAAATAATTCAATAATTAATTACATATCGAATAATGATTATAAATATGCAAGCATAAGAAATCTTAGCGATTTTAACTGGAAAGCAATAGTTGAAATGAGCAATAGTGAATTAACTGGAGACCTTTCAAAAATCCGTGATACTTTGATTGTTGTTAGTATAATTGTGCTATTAATTGGTTTCTTTATAGCATATCTATTTGCAAATTTAATAACTTCTGGAATAAAAAAGATTGTTAATGCGATGTCATTAGCATCTAAGGGAAATATATCAGTAAAAATTGCTCTGAAATCTAAAGATGAAACAAGTGTATTAGCTGAAAGTTTCAATAATATGATTGAGCAAATTAAAAATATGATATTAAATATAAAAAATGTTTCTAATTCCTTATCAGAGTCAGCTACAAATATGTCTAGCTCATCTGAACAAGCTGCACAGGCTACACAAGATATAGCTAAGGCTATAGAACAAGTTGCACAAGGTGCATCAAGCCAAGCAAAGGATGCAGAGGAGAGTGCAAATGAAGCTGTTATGCTTGCTAGACTTATTGATAAGTCTGTCGGTGACGCTGAAGTAATGAATAATGAAATAAAAAATGTCAATACTGTATCTAATGAAGGATTAACAACAATAAATAATTTAGTTGAAAAAACAAATACAACAATAGAAACGAACAATGATCTAAAGAAATCGACGGATTATTTAATGGAAAAATCAGAAGAAATCAGCAAGATAATAGACCTGATAACAGAAATTTCAGATCAAACTAAATTATTATCTCTTAATGCTGCTATAGAAGCAGCAAGAGCTGGCGACGCTGGAAGAGGTTTTGCAGTTGTAGCTACAGAAATAAGAAAATTAGCCGAAAAATCATCTGAAGCTACAAATAATATAACGAACTTAATAAAAGCCATAAAAGATACTATTTCTGATACTTATAAGACAGTTGAAAATTCTATTAATTCAATAGAAGAACAAAACAATGCTGTTGATATGACGAGAAGTGCTTTTGAAGGAATTATTTCTACTGTGAGTGTTATTGTAGAAAAAATAAACAACTTAAATAATTCTTTAAAAGAATTAGAATCTCATAAAAATAAAATTGTAAATTCTATTGAAAATATTGCTGCTGTTTCTGAAGAAACTGCGGCATCAACACAAGAAGTATCAGCATCTTCAGAAGAACAATCGGCTATTGTTGAAGAAATGGCTTCAACAGCTAATCAATTAAAAGAATATTCAAATATCCTTAGTAAAGAAGTTGAAAAATTCAAAATAGATTAGTTAAAACTTAATAAGAACAAATATAAGGTGGGATATAGTCCACCTTATGTTTTTGTTAAACAGTGAGATAGCACATCCTAAAAAATAGAGATTAATTATAGAAAAAATGGTTCTATTTTTAAACCCTCAATTTTTTAGTAAAAATTGGAGTTTACATATTTCAATCGCAATTCATTTAATAATTGATATATTAAAGGGCTTCACTCTATATATTTTGTCAGTTACGAAATCTCTGGCTTAGTGTATAATTTTAGTAGGCGGTAAAAAATAGAAAAAGGAAGGAATCCAAAAGATACCTTCCACTTACATGAATCATCCGCTATAATGTTTAAATAGAAAAAACAAAAAAGCGTTATAGAGGTGATTACATGTTCAAATTAAGTTTAAACGAAAATGAAATAAATTTCAAGGATTTAGAAGTAAAAATTTACAAATTAGTCTGCGAAGAAGCTTGCAAAATAATGGCTCAAATCCTTATGGAAATAGATGATATGTTACTATATATGAGTGTAGAATAATTCCGAAATATTCGATATATATAAGAGAAAAAATATATCGGGGGCGTATTTACAAATGAAAAAGAAAAGTATTATTAAAAATGAACATGGGCAGACCATAAAGAGTTTAAAGAAATTCAAAAGAGGACTTAAAGATTCAAGGAAAATAGACCGTATTAATGTTATTATTCTTGCATTTCGAGGGAAGAATCGGCTGGAGATAGCAAAAATACTTGGATTTAACAATCAAACCGTTGGAGAATATGTGAAAAAATACAATGAAGGCGGCTTGGAGGAATTGCTGACCATAGGGAAGGCACCTGGACGTATTCCGAAAATCACTCCTGATATTCAGGAGGAGTTAAAGGAAGTAATTTTAAAGACACCAAGTGAAATCGGGTATGCTGTGAATGTAAACTGGAATTCAAGAATTATCGCTCAATATGTAAAAGATGTTTATAATATTAATATTGAAGCCTCAAGCATTAGACGATTGATGAAGCGGATGGGTTTTACCTATACCAGGCCCACATATGTTTTGATGAAAGCAGACGAAGAAGAGCAGAAAAAATTTGAGGAAAAGTTTGAAGATATAAAAAAAACATTAAAAGAGATGAAGTAATTCTTTTCGAAGATGAATGTAAAATCAGGGATTATCAAGCCATTACAGCTACTTGGTTTTTAAAAGGGCGTCAGAGAATTGTTAAGACATATGGGCATCACATAGGAGTCGGAATATTTGGAGTCATTGACTATTTTACAGGGGATATTATATATTCCGAAACTGAGACGTTGGATGCACAATCATTTTTGGACTTTTTAAGAAAGGTTGTGGAAGCCTATCCTGGCAAGAAAATAAAGATGATTTTGGACAATGGTTGAAGGAAACTGTCATATATAATACTTTTTATAAAATTAGAAAGGAAATTAGTAATGTTATAAAACGATTTATGGATACTATTTCTAAGAATAAATCAGCCATTATTAAAATGGTTATGTTGGTAATTTCGAAATTATATTACACGAGTATATAATAAAAAAATATTATTGACAATAAAAAAAATATATTATATAATCTAAATTAAGCTAGTTAAATATAAACACGTGTTTATTATACTCGTGGTATGGAAGATAACTTGGCATAAAAGTCCGATGCGTGCAAGGCTACATGAACCGCTAGCTGAACCGCAAGGGTGTTCAATCGTGAGGTGGAATCTGAAAGAAGCGGTTGACAAAATCTCAGTCTGAAAAATACGAAACATATAAGAGGCCTAATTGTGGCTGATGAATTTGCAATACAAAACGGAGTCAAACACTATCCGAACCCTATACAGTCAACTTTAAGATATATGATTATGAAGGTTATCGTTCTTACACGGGAAGGTCTCAAGGACAAGTCATTAAAAGTGAACTCTGAAATGACAACGCATACAACGATGTATTGCTGAACCTTGAGAAGTTAGCAACGGTACATACGGTTGTGTAAAAGAACGATGAATAATAATTATTAAACTGCTACTTGATTTTATTTATAATATGTCTGACGATTTAAAAAAACATAAAAATAATTAAAAACTTGTCGACTTATGCAAAGGCAACATTATGTTATCGTTTTGTAAACACGTGTTCATAAAACGATAATATAATAGACAAGGATGTAATAAGAATTACATTTCATTTTTTGAGTGATTTCGGAAACTAATTTCCAGCGTCATACTATGGCATAAATTAGAAATTAGATACAGAAAATAACAAAGCCTTTGCGATAAAATACTGAAAAGAGGAAAGAAAATGTAAAATAATGAAAATCAATTTTAAAAAAGAGTATAAGAAATAAAGCCTAATAAAATAGGTTTAAAAATTAACAGTATATGGAATCTCAATATTTATGCTGCTCTACCTAATAATCCATCAAGCATAGAAATAAAATCAAACTTAGATTTTTTCAATCTAGCATCAAGATGGATATTAATAGAATGTATCATAATCCAGAAAGACCAACGCTTTTTGCCTCTGGTTTTAGATAGCTCCAACTCATAGTCATTAAGAAGCCTTTTGTTAACACGCTCAGAAGAAGTTCGCTTTTTCATCTCGCTTTTCCATTCATCAGAACCACGTGGAATGACGGTAAACAAGCGAGGATCAGATGAAGGCTTCGTATAAACGGTTCTACCATAATCAGAAGAGGAGCACTTATCTTTACAATTACATGAATCAACTTTACCAGTCGCAAAAGGACAGCGCCATTTAATTCTGTTACGGTCTTTCATAAAACCATTGTAAACCATAGATAATCCTGCCATACAGACAGGAATACCATTTTCATTGATTTTAATAGTACCTTGGTACTTGCTGTTGTTTTTATTCTTCTTATTAAGCGGAATTACAGGTTTAATATTCCACTTATTAAGAAGATGATAAGTAGGGTAATTATCATGAGCACAATCACCAATAAATTTATCAAAAACGAAATCAGGATACAAAGCCCTTGCTTCAGACAAAGCAATAATAGCAGTAACACCATCATAACGAGGAGCCTCAACCAAGCGAAGATAAATCGGAATATCAGATTTAAGCTCTTCGTTGTATGTCACTAAAAAATAACCAGAATAACCATAAAACCATGTCTCATGATAACTATCCCAACCATAGCGAGCATCGGGGTCAGAGAACTTGCGATGGCAGTCACAATTAAATATACCCTTATTAGCACAATCACAAGTTCTAATACCGAAAGGACTTCCGCCGGTTTTAATGCAAGTACCGTCACCGGAGATAGTAAGTTTTTCAATATCACCGAGGATGCCATCATTGGCGGAAGGCCTAACAGCAACATCGGCAAAAATTTGTTGAAGAAGCTTTCTCAGGTCTTGACTCAAAAATTTTACCCTGTAAAGCCAAATCAACAAATTTCTGTATAATACCAGGGTGGCGTGGTGGAAGCTTCTGATTTTTAGCAAGTTTTTTACGTGGTTTGCGTTTAAAAGGATGGAGAGAATCCTGTCGGTCTTTTTCAATATCAGGATCCTCAAGCCATAACCTGTTAATCAAGTCATAATGAGTACCGACACCAGGAATATTATCAGGAGACACGCCAATCATGTAACACAAAAGGTAATCATGATGAAGCATGTAAACCCATTTAGTAATACTGTGACATTTAAGAAGAGACATAAGTACAAAAGACCGAAAAACTTCAGGCTGATTTTTGGCTGGAGAACCAGTATTAGAGTAATAAGGTTCCAGTACAGGTTTAAGAACATCAAGATCTAAATTATAGAGTTTAGATAAAGCTTCAGAAAATTGAATGACACGATTTTTATCTGAAGCATAAATGGGTTGAATATTTTCGACAAGGAAAGACTTATAATCAGGATGCGAACGCCATGCGCCCAACATAAAATCACCTCAATAACAAGTAGTATGGTAAAAACACCATCCATTTCGATTATTGGGGCGATTTAAAAAAGTCAAGATAGAATGTAACCATATATGTTAAATAAAGGGAAATATAAAGAAAAAATTTTACAATGTAAATAAAGATGTAAATGAATTGGAAATCGGAAAAGGATTTCAGAATGAAATTTTGGGGGATAAATTTAAAATATGTCTCCTGAAATTCAGATATATCAGGCAACAGAAGTTGCCGAGAATATTCATTATTAAGAAGGAGGAAGAGATAATGGCAAAAAAATTCAGTCAAAATTTTAGTGTTTCTGATACTTTTTTCGCTTTTATTGACTTCATTTACCGGGTGTAGCAGCAGAAGTGTATCTACAAATGAACAATCCAATAAAGCTACTGAAACTCAAAAAACGGACCAAAAAACTGCAATTAAGGATGAGCCTGGCTGGAAATTGGATACTTCACCTATTACTTTCGATTGGTATGTAAATTTTTCGTGGTTTAATGCAAAATGGGGTGAAGATGCTGTTTCAAAATATGTAACTAAGAAAACAGGTGTAAACATTAATTTTATAGTTCCGGCAGGTAATGAACAAGAAAAATTGAATACAATGATTGCTTCTGGACAATTACCAGATTTTATCACTTTAGGTTGGTGGGAAGATGCTGTAAAGAAGATGATAGAAGGACAATTAGTTTTACCATTAAATAAGCTAGCTGAAAAATATGATATATATTTTTTTAAGGTAGCAGATCCAGAAAAATTAGCATGGTATAAACAGGACGATAGAAATGTTTGTAAATATCCTAATGCTTCTTCTTCACCTAAGGATTTTGCCAAATACAAAGATTTAAAACCATCTAACCAAACTTTTGTGGTTAGAAAAGATATTTATGAAGCAATTGGAAGCCCAGATATGCGTACACCGGAAGGATTTCTTAATGCGTTGAAAGCAGCTAAGGAGAAGTTTCCTACGTTTGATGGCCAACCTTTAATTCCTCTGGGATTGCATGAATTTACTGATACAGGTAATTATTCATTAGAAAGCTATTTACAAAACTTTTTAGCGATTCCTATGGTTAAAGATGGGAAATTATATGATCGCTATACTGATCCAGAATATATAAGATGGTTAAAGACATTAAGAAAGGCTAGTGAAATGGGTCTTCTCTCAAAAGATATCTTTATCGATAAAGATCCTCAGATAAAAGAAAAAATAGCTCAAGGACGCTATTTTGCTATGCTTTATCAAAGAAGTGATTTTACTCAACAGGAACAAGCGCTGTATAGCAAAGATCCAAATAAAATTTATATTGCAGTTGATGGGCCAGCAAATTCTAAGTTAGATCCTCCAACATTAGCTGGTGATTCAATATCTGGATGGACAGTAACATTAATTTCGAAAAATGTTAAAGATCCTGCTAGAGCAATTAGATTCTTAAGTTATTTAGTCAGTGAAGAAGGACAAAGAGATCTTTACCTTGGTATAAAAGGACAAACATGGGATACTATTGACGGAAAGGATCAGTTTAAACCAGAAGTGCTTAATTTATTAAATAAAGATCGTGCTCAATTCGATCAAAAATATGGTGCAGCTTTTAAATATTGGATGCTAATGGATACAAATATGATGCTGCAATGGGTTCCACCTACAGCTGAGCCTTTTAAACAACTTGAAGATTGGACAAAAGGTAAGACCGTAAGCTTTGCTGCATTTGACGAATAAGTCCAACTGGAAGCTCAGATGAAGGAGTCGCAGCAAATAAAATTGCGCAATTGTGGGGTCAAACTTTACCTAAATTATTGTTAGCAAGATCTGATGAAGAATTTGATAAAATTTTTAATAATTTTCTCAAAAAACGTGAGGAATATGGGTATGAAAAGGTTCTTAAATATCAGCAAATGAAATATGAAGAAAAACTGAAAAAGTTAGGGCAATAATATAAGTATTCAAAAATGTCAAGATGGGTTTTCTTCCTCCTATATACTATTGTAAATATCACAGGGATTAATTTTCTAACAGTTACGATAGGGCACGTTTATGTGGTGTTTAGGTATCTGGCAATGCTTCTTGTTGTAGTACTCTTTAAATCTCACTGCCTGCTCATAATACAGTTAGTGGCTTCAATAAGATAGTATTGTAGGTATTTATCACAACATTTAACTAAAGAAGTATACAGTGCATCGGAATTACCAGACTAATATTTATATCCAGATGAGGTCGGCATATTTGGCAATAGCGGCTTCAATATTAAACTTTTTGATATCTCCAATTTCAGCGATGATACCAGCAGCAATAAAATCCCCAATGCCGAGGATAATAGGGCTAAATGGTTTGCTTCAACGAAATCAGGATGAAGTCTGTAAGCTTAGTTAGAACGCTTTTAAAGTCTTGGCGATTAAATGGTATTTGAGAGTCCGCTATTGCCAATTTTCACATTAAAGTTTATGAGGTCAACAAGAGGCATGGAAGCAATATCAGCAGGAGTAAAAATTCAATGATAGCTAAGAAAATTTTACCAAGCACGTTATTAAGAGAAAAAAATATAAAGGATAGGTTAAGAACTCGTATAATAAGGCTTATGGTGCGATTTTTTCACGGATCAAACCGCAGACAATATGATCGCATGCGAGTTAATCTTTGAAATGCAGTGTACCTCAAGCCTGGTAGATGAGTTGGCTTGACTGCCCAAACCTAGCACATTCGGTGATAACAGCTGCATCAATGGAGTCTGTTTTAGGAAGATGAATAAAGTGTCATAAATTATTTTTAATAATATCATTAAGATAAATAATTTTAGAAAAGGGGATTTGAGAAATGAAATTAAGTATAGAAAAAGTGTTCTCTGTGTTTATGGTATTTGTATTAATAATATCATTTTTGCCGAGAATTGCTATGGCTGATACTATACCTAATAATCAAAATACAGAGGATACATGGAAGCTTATATGGGAAGATGATTTTAGCAAAGATACTAGCATAGATACTAGCAAGTGGAATTTTACAATTGGCGCTGGTGGATATGGAAATAACGAATTGCAGTATTACACTGATAGACCTGATAATGCAAGAATTGAGAATGGTAAATTAGTTATTGAAGCAAGAAAAGAAAATTATAATGGTAGTCCTTATACTTCGGCAAAACTTACGACGCAAGGAAAGTTTTCATTTACTTATGGAAGAGTAGAAGTAAAGGCGAAACTTCCTGAAGGGCAGGGCATGTGGCCAGCTATTTGGATGATGCCAGAAGACATGAACCTATATGGGGGATGGCCTGCTTGTGGTGAAATAGATATAATGGAATTGTTAGGAAACGAACCTAATAAAGTATACGGAACTATTCATTATGGTGATCCACATACTTATCGTGGAGGAAATTATGCATTGCCAGATGGTAAAAAATTTTCTGATGATTTCCATGTTTTTGCACTTGAATGGGAACCAGGAGAAATTAGATGGTATGTTGACGATGTTTTGTATTATCAAACGAGTGATTGGTTTTCGCGTTCAATGAATGAGGCTTTTGACTATACGTATCCTGCTCCGTTTGATAGAAATTTTTATTTAATACTGAATGCGGCAGTTGGAGGTAATTGGCCGGGATACCCTCCAAATGATGCTAACTATTTTCCTCAAAAAATGGAAGTTGAATATGTAAAAGTATACCAAAAAGATGCGTATAAAGAGGCTGTAAAGCCAGTATCTGATACAAGTGCAACATATCCAGAGAATGCACGACCTCCATTAAATGATGGCAACCTCATTTATAATGGGAGTTTTAACACCACTGTTGATAATGTATATGGAATACCTAGTGTTCCTAATACAAGCTATTGGCAGTTTGTACATTTAGATCAATTTGGTGGTAATGGGACTATTGAAAATACAGGGCAAGGTGTAAAAATAAATATTACAAATGGTGGTAGTCAGACTTATTCTGTTCAGCTTATGCAAAGACCTATTTGTCTAATAAGGGGTAAGACATATAAGCTTTCGTTTGATGCAAAAAGTGATGGACAGCGTACGATTGAAACCAAACTATCAAGTGGAGGTGGGGATGATGGTAATACATGGATAGACTATGCTCTACAAACTTTCACATTAGATAGCAATTGGAAGAATTATTCTTATTTGTTTACAATGCAAAATGATACCTATGTAAATTCGCGATTAGAATTTAATGTAGGTTTGAGTACGTTACCTGTTTATATAAATAATGTGAGATTAGAAGAGTATAATTTCTTGGATCCTAATGCTATTAAAGAACCACTTCCTAATGGAAATCTAATATATAATGGAACTTTTGATCAAGGAGATGACAGGTTTGCAGCCTGGGAATTTATAAATTTAGAAAATACTGGTGCTTCTTATGAAATAGGTTCATTACCTGATGATAGGTACTTCAAATCAGTAATTACAGATGGTGGTAAAGACTTTGCAGATATAAAATTAGTACAATCAAACTTAAAAGTAAAAAGTAGCTCTACTTACCTTTTAGATTTAAAAGCAAAAGCTTTTGATTCACCGAGAGAAATAAAAGTATATTTGTCTGACCAAGATTATAATCCAATATCAGATGTAAAAGTTTTAAAACTTTCATCTGACTGGGATGATTATAGGATTAACCTTACAACTAATAAAAGTTTTTCTAATGGTTGTAAACCTAAGTTTGTAATTGAATTTGGAGGATCCAATGTCAACATAGGACTTGATAATATTTCTATGAAAGAAGTATCACCTTCAAGCTTTGTGACTGTTTTTCCAGATCAATTTTATGATCTTGAAAATGCGCAAATTGGAAACGAAATGGTTGGTTTTACACAGAATGGTAAAGCAAAATTTGATGTAAATATACCAAAAAACAGCAACTATGTAGTTTCATTTAAGTTAATGAAAGCACAAGAAAATAGCAGTCTTAAACTTATTGTATCTGATAAAACTTATGAAATTCCCACATATATTACTAACGATAAAGCTGCCATAGTGACAAAACAAGTGTATTTAAATGAAGGTAATAATAATATTGAAATAAATGCTGAAAATATAGAATTAGCTTATATTGAAATATCGCCTAATTTAATAAAAAATGGAGATTTTTCTGATGATTTAAATGAATGGACAAATTGGATTGGTGAAGGTGGAACGGGGAATATAACAACATCATCAGGCCAATTAAAGGCAGAGATTAATAATATCGGAAATCAGTTTTGGAGCATTCAAATAAAACAGGCACCTATGGAATTAGAAAGTGGTAAAATTTACAGAGTATCTTTTGATGCTAAATCTACAGAGCCTCGTGATATATTTATAAAAATTGAAGACAGTGGATATTTCGGACATTTAGAAAAATATATTCCTTTAACTACAACAATGAAAAATTACACATTTGATTTTGAGATGGATTCTACGAGGTCAGACATAGACTTAGTTATAGGTTTAGGCAACATGGAGCCAGGTGGCAAAAATCCAACTAATATGAGTCATGTTGTTACAATGGACAATATATCGATAGCTGAGGTTTCGGAGAATAACGGTTATTTTGAGAGCGATGTGCCTGAGGAAATTTCTAATGAAATTCAATCAGAGACAGAGACACCAGCACAAAAAATAGGTGACAAATTGCTACCTGAAGGACAATTTAATGACAATTCTGCATTAAATTATTGGAAATACTGGTCTTCAGCATCAGCAGGGAACAATGCACAAATGACAATAGAAAACGGAGAATTAAAGGTTCATGTTACATCTATAGGAAATGACTCTTGGGATCCTCAGATATACAGGGAAGGAATTACCCTTATAGATGGGAAAACTTATAAAATTTCCTTTAAAGGAAGAGCGAATGAAGATAGAAAGATAAATGTTGTGATAGGTAAACCACTTAATTCGGATCCATGGTTTATAGAATATATGCCTAAAAAGACCTTTGACATAACAAAAGATACAAAAGAGTATGAAGTAACCTTTAAAATGGATAATTCTACAGATACAAATGCAAAACTTGTATTTGAGATTGGGAAAGTAGATGGATATAATATAGTGCCTTCTGATTTATATTTTGATGAAATACAAATTGAAGTGGTTGATCCAAATGCAGAAACAAAACCAGAAAATAATAGTGATGGTAGTGGAAGTAATTCAAGCAGTGCAGGGAATAATAACACTGAAAGCACAAGTACAAGCACAACAAGTACTACAAGCGTCAATAGCAGCAATACAAACAATACAAACAATACAAACAATACAAACAATACAATTGGAGCAGTCAATAAGAATGGTAACATTATTACATTGACGCTTGATGCAGGAAAAGCTAAAGACCTGATAATAAATTCAAAAGACAAGAAAGTAGTATTTGACATAACTACAATAGGCCAAGGACAGCAAAAAGTCGTGCAGATTTCCAAAGACATTTTAGATACAAGTGCTGCTAACGGCAAAGACATCGTCATAAAATCAGATAACGCATCAATAGCACTTACAAAAGATGCACTTAACCAAAACCAGATACAAAACGGCGTCAATGTATCTATAAAAGACAATGGAAAGCCTAATGTAACAAACTATATGCCGCTTTCTAATGTAGTAGACATAACAATAGGTAATAGCAGTGGAAATGTAGCATTGGCAAAACCAGTAGAAGTAACATTAAATATATCAAAAGCTAACGATCCAAGAAAAGTAGCAGTTTACTACTACAACCCAACGACAAATCAATGGGAATACGTGGGTGGAAAAGTAGACGTGTCATCTAGAACAATAACATTCAATGCGACGCACTTCTCGCAATATGCAGCATTTGAGTACGACAAGACGTTTAATGACATAAAAGACAATTGGGCGAAAGACGTAATAGAAGTATTAGCATCAAGGCATATAGTAGAAGGAATGACAGACACTCAGTATGAACCCAATAAGACAGTGACGAGAGCAGAATTCACAGCAATGATACTGAGGCTTTTAAACATAAAAGAAGAAACATACAATGGAGAATTTAGTGATGTTAAGAGCGGAGACTGGTATGCAAACGCAATAGAAGCAGCATACAAAGCAGGAATAATAGAAGGTGACGGAAAGAACGCAAGGCCCAATGACAATATAACAAGAGAAGAGATGACAGCAATAGCAATGAGAGCATACGAGATGCTGACACAGTACAAAGAAGAAAACATAGGTGCTACATCATTTAGCGATGACAAATCCATAAGCGACTGGGCAAGGAATGTAGTAGCAAATGCAGCGAAATTAGGAATAGTAAATGGAGAACCTAACAATGTATTTGCACCTAAAGGTGTAGCTACGAGAGCAGAAGCAGCAGCTATCATATACGGCTTATTAGAGAAAAGCGGAAACATATAATCATTTCAACTGCCAACACTTCGTAAGAAGCTGTTGGCAGTTGCTATTTATACATTCTTAATAGATAATAATGGAGATGCTTTTTATTAAATAGAATTTGTGTTATAATAAAATATAAACACGAGTTTATAATTTTATTGATTTTTAGAGGAGAAATAAATATGAATAGCAAAGAAATAGCAAAAATTGCAGGTGTTTCACGCAGTACTGTTTCAAGAGTAATAAATAATTACCCAAATGTACCTCCTGATACAAGAGAAAAAGTATTAAAAGTTATTAAAGAATACAATTATGTTCCACACGCATCAGCAAGAATGTTGAGGGGCAAAACATCTAAAACAATAGGCCTTGTCATAGTTGATATAAAAAAAGATTCAGAAATACATAGAATATACGATAACGTATATTTTGGACCGTTTACTACTGCAGTAGTAGATTTTGCAAATAGAATTGGCTATAATGTTCTTATAACAACGGTTTTTAAAGTTAAGGATTATAAAAAAGTAAAGGAGATTTTTTATAACAAAACTATCAGTGGTGCTATATTTGTTGGTGTGAGAAATAGTGATCCTGAAATAAAAAGTCTTATCGAGGAAGGATTCAAGATAGCAATTGTAGATCAAGAAATAAAAGAAGAAGATGAAGTATTCAATAAAAGTATTATTGTAAATATGGACAACTTAAATGGATCTTATGAAGCGACCAAATATCTCATAAACTTAGGACATAAAGAAATTGCTCATATAACAGGCGATTTGGATAAACTGTCAGGCTTTGCACGATTAGAAGGATATAAAAAAGCATTAAAAGAAGCTGATATTACTTACGATGCACACTATATTGTGAAAGGTAATTTTGTTGAAGAAAGTGGATATAACGCAATACATAAATTGTTTAAAAAAGTAAAACCAACTGCAATTTTTGCGGCAAATGACCAAATGGCAATAGGTGCTATGCAAGCACTTCAAGAATTAGAATATGCTGTACCTGAAGATGTTTCGATTATTGGGTTTGATGATATTACTATATCTCGATATGTAAAGCCATCATTAACAACAATGAGTGTTTCACTATTGCAAATGGCAGAGTTATGTGTAGAGAATTTAGTTAAATCGATTGAAGGTGAATCAAGCATTGTGGCAAAATTTCTTGTATCAGCAAAATTGATAGAAAGAGATTCGTGCAAAAAAATTATTGATTAGTTTGGGTTTGATGTTTACTATTGACAATGCAAAAAATATATTGTATAATAAAAGTGAAAAGTTTGTAAACATTTAAAATAAACACGTGTTTACAAACAATAAAAATAAATCGAATGTTGCGTATTATTATATATTGTTAATACATATAATTATTAATGGCTTTAAGTGATTTTAAACTAATTTTAAGCAGATTTTTGTCTAAATATGCATAATAAAGGTATTACCTTTATTATAAATAATTATTAACACGTGTTAATATATTTTGAGGGGGTTATTTGCATGAACAAAAAAGTTATTGCTATGTTGCTAGTATTAATGCTGGCATTAGGAAGTTTAGCTGGCTGTGGTAATTCATCAACAAAAACCACCAGCAGCAATAATGATCAATCTAAAAGCACATCATCTGAAAAAGTTACTTTACAAGTATGGATTATGCCTAATAGTGCTCAAAGTGCTAGTGACTTTTTAAACGTCGTAAAACCATTTACAGATGCTCATCCTAATATCAACATAAAAGTGACAGTTATAGATTGGGGATCCGCATGGACAAAAATTACTACGGCAGCAACAAGTGGCATAGGGCCTGATGTTTTGCAGCTTGGTACGACGTGGGTTCCTGCTATCGCTTCAATGGGTGCACTTGAAGATTTGACAGATAAAGTTTCTGATTTAGGCGGAGCAAGTGCTTTTTTACCTGCAGCGTGGAGTTCAACGGGTATTAAAGATTCTGGTAAAACGTCTGCAGTACCTTGGTTCGTCGATACGAGGGGGATATTTTATAGGACAGATGTATTTGAAAAAGCTGGAATAGATCCGAAACAAGCTTTTGCAACATGGGATTCTTTTTTAGATGCTGCTAAAAAGATTAACAATATGGACATTAATGGTCAAAAGATAGCTGCTATAGGTATACCTGGTAAAAATGACTGGAATGTAGTGCATAATTTTGCTGCATGGATATGGGGCGCAGGTGGGGATTATTTATCGCCTGACAATAAACATGCTGTGTTTAATAGCCAAGCAGCTTTGAAGGGAATAGATTTTTACACAGGTCTTGCGCTACAAGGATTAGTGCCTAAAGCTGTACTTGAGAAAAATAGTGCTGATGTTGAAAGCCTTTTTGCAAAAGGACAATTTGCAATAACCTTTTCAGGTCCTTGGTTAGTTAAGAATTTTTCAACGCCGGCTGATAAAGGTGGATTAGCAGATACTATAGCAGCTAAAAATTATGCAGTTGCTAATTTGCCAGAAGGGCCTGCTGGGAGATATTCTTTCTTTGGCGGTAGCGATCTGGCAATATTTAAAGCATCGACACATAAAAAAGAAGCTTACGATTTGGTTAAATATCTTGTAACAAAAGATGCACAAGTAAATTATGCAAAAGTAACAGGTATGCTTCCTGCTTTGAAAGAAGCGCTTGATGATCCTTATATAACATCAGATCCTAATATGGCGGTATTTAAAGAGATTGCTCAATATGGTCGTTCTTATCCTGCAGTACCTGCATGGGGACAAATAGAAAATATTTTACTAACACATTTAGGCAATGTGTGGGACGATGTAGCTGGTGTAAAGGGACCATTTAATCAGAATATGATAGCTGATGAAATGAATAAAGCTGCTGAAGAGGTAGACGGAGTATTGCAACAAGCAAAATAATAAAAATTTTTAGGGAGTATTATTGCTGATTGCAATAATACTCCTGTTGTAAAGGAGTTGAATAATTTGGAGTATATTAAACAAAATTTCAAAAAGAATAAACTGGCTTATTTACTAATTTTACCTGCTATTATCGCTATGCTTATGATACATTTTATTCCGATGGTAGAAGGATTATATATTTCTTTGCTAAACTTAAATCAGTATACACTATTAAAATTTTTACATGCTCCTTTTATTGGATTAAAAAATTTTTATACAATATTATTTGATCCGTCTAGTACATTAAGAATTGGTTTCATGGATGCAGTTAGGAATACGATTATTTATACTATAGTTACTAATTTATTAGTTTTAATTATTGGATTATGGCTTGCTCATGTTTTAAAGCAAGAATTTAAAGGGAGAGGTATAGCACGTACACTGCTTTTGCTACCTTGGGTTGTACCTTCATATGTTGTAGGTTTACTTTGGGGATTTATGTGGAGACAGGATAGCGGCATTATAGACAAGATTCTCGTTGATTATCTACACATTTTACATCATAAACCGTTTTGGCTTATTGGTCCCAATGTTCTAATAGCAATAATTATTCCAACAATATGGAGATCATTCCCTATGACTATGATAATGTTGTTAGCTGCATTACAAACAATATCAGATGATTATTATGAAGCGGCTGAAATTGATGGTGCTACAGGTTGGCAAAAGCTTATATATATTACATTGCCATTTTTGAAGCCAGTTATAGGTACTCTAATACTTTTCGGTATGATAGGAAGCATTTATTCTTACAATATAGTGGCAATGATGTTTGGAAATGGTGCTGGATACCCGGGCGATTGGGGTGATTTAGTCATGACAAACATTTCAAGAAACTCATTTAATATGTGGCAATTTGGTACTGGCGCTGCTGCCTCTGTAATGTTGATGATAGGTGTTTTGGCTTTAACAGGCATTTGGTATAAAGTATTTAAAGATTCATTAACAATGCAATAAAGGGGGTTATTATTTTGATTGCAAACAAAGTGAACATACAAAATACATCAAAAAAACATTTAAGTTATAGACAAAAGAAAAAAATAAAGAGATATATTTCGCTTACAATGTTGTGGATATTTATTGGTATTACAATATTTCCTTTGATATGGATGGTAATATCATCAATGAGTGATCAAGAAGGATTACTAACAGGGAAGATACAACCACAGTTAAAGAATATTTTAGTAAATTACCATGATATGTGGACAAACATAAATTTTGGATTATATTTCAAAAATAGTCTTATTATTGATGCATCAACAACAGTTATAGCTTTATCGATTGCAGTTTTAGCTGGTTATGCATTAGCCAGGTTTAAATTTATAGGATCAAATTTATTTGGGATAGCGACACTTGGTACACAAATGATTCCAGGTATATTGTTTTTACTTCCACTATATTTGATATTTCTTCAAATCCAACAGACTTTTGGAATAAAAATGGTGAATACTTATCAGGGAATAATTATTACGTATTCTGCGTTTTATATTCCATTTAGTATCTGGATTTTAAGAGGTTTTTTTGCATCTATACCTTTGGAAATAGAGGAAGCGGCAAGAATAGATGGATGCACGCAGTTTAGTGCATTTATACGTGTGATTTTGCCGTTAGCTATACCAGGTATAATTGCAGCTGCTATTTATATTTTCTTGATGGCATGGGATGAGTTGTTGTTTGCATGGGTACTTACAACATCAGCTGATGTACAGACTATACCTGTCGGTATAAGGCTTTTTGTAGGCAATTATCAAAACAGATATGATTTACTTATGGCAGCGGCTACAGTTGTTACAATACCAGTCGCTTTAATGTTTTTCTTGT
Organism: Thermoanaerobacterium xylanolyticum LX-11; assembly: GCF_000189775.2. Classification (NCBI taxonomy): domain Bacteria; kingdom Bacillati; phylum Bacillota; class Clostridia; order Thermoanaerobacterales; family Thermoanaerobacteraceae; genus Thermoanaerobacterium; species Thermoanaerobacterium xylanolyticum. The sequence continues at coordinate 2,316,009 of NC_015555.1, read as the reverse complement.
TGCAGAAGTATTTTATTAGTGGAATGACAGCAGGAGCTGTAAAAGGTTAAATTTATTATAAAAGACAGGAGTGAATATAATGGCTAATTTTCCAAAAGATTTTTTGTTTGGTGTAGCAACATCATCATATCAAATAGAAGGAGCAGTGAATGAAGATGGTAGAACGCCTTCTATATGGGATACATTTTCAAAAATTAAGGGTAAGACATATAATGGTGACACAGGAGACATAGCTTGTGATCATTATCACAGATATAAGGAAGATATAGGAATATTGAAAGAAATTGGTGTAAAAGCTTATAGATTTTCTATAGCATGGCCGAGAATTTATCCGGAAAAAGGAAAGTTTAATCAAAAGGGAATGGATTTCTATAAGAAGTTGATAGATGAATTATTAAAAAATAATATAAAACCTGTTGCGACAATATATCATTGGGATTTACCACAATGGGCTGGGGATTTAGGAGGATGGTTAAATAGAGACTCAATATATTGGTATTCAGAATACTCTCAAAAATTGTTTAAAGAAATTGGTGATGTTGTTCCAATGTGGATAACCCATAATGAACCATGGTGTGCATCAATATTAAGTTACGGAATTGGTGAGCATGCACCGGGACATAAAGACTACAGAGAGGCATTAATTGCTGCACATCATATATTACTATCTCATGGAGAAGCAGTAAAGATTTTTAGAGATATGAATATAAAAGAAAGTCAAATTGGAATAACATTAAATTTGACGCCAGCGTATCCAGCAACAGAAAAAGAAGAAGATTATTTGGCAGCTAAGTATGCCGATGGTTTTTCTAACAGATGGTTTTTAGATCCAATTTTTAAAGGGAAATATCCTGTAGATATGATAGAGTTATACAAAAAAGAAATTGGAGAATTTGATTTCATAAAAAACGAAGATTTAGGTATTATAAGTCAACCAATAGACTTTTTAGGGATTAATTTTTATAGCAGATCGATAGTAAAATATGATGAAAATTCTCTGATAAAAGGAGAAGCAGTAGAAGGGCCTGGGAAAAAGACGGATATGGGTTGGGAGATAAGTCCTGAATCACTGTATGATCTTTTGAAAAGGATTGATAAAGAGTATACAAATATGCCAATTTATATAACTGAAAATGGAGCAGCATTTAAAGATATAGTAAATAAAGACGAGGTTCATGATCAAGAACGGATAGAATATGTAAAGGAACATTTAAAATATGCTATTAAATTTATAGAGGATGGAGGAAATCTAAAAGGGTACTTTTTATGGTCTCTTTTGGACAATTTTGAATGGGCTTATGGATATTCTAAAAGGTTCGGTATTGTTTATGTGGATTTTGAAACGCAAAAAAGAATTTTGAAAGATAGTGCTATATGGTACAAAGAAGTAATAAATAAAAACTTAATTGACAATATATAAAGCATAATTGCGTGATGATAAGTAATGTACTATAGATGAGAAAAAATGATAACAAATATTACCATCAAATATATACACTACGCCTATGCTAACTGTAGTTCTGCTAAAATTTCATCAATAGGTACTTTATTATTAGCTCGCTCATACAGCCATTGAACACGCTGCTTTTGTACTTCTTTGCGTACTATTTTTATTCCTTGCCCAAATTTATAATATTCGTCACCTGAAGTCGTACAATACAGGTATGTCAATGATATAAGCCATAATAATCTATCTATTGATTTTGTTGAGCGTACTTGATATGTATTTAGTCCAAGGTTATTCTTTGTCTGCTTTCATAGCGCTCAATGCAGTAAGGTAATACCACATTGCCGCAAGATAGCATCATGGTAAGAAGTTGATGTCCCCAAACTTGCTTCCCTTTTAAATGTGATTGATGGAATCCTGTTGCCTGGATAGTATGTTTAGCCTGTAACGAAGGCTTTGTCTTCTCAGCAATAGTATCATCAAAAATCACAAATATCGGCTTATTGCTAGTTTGGGATAATTCAAATATAATGCGAATAACTTCTCGCCTTATAGCTCTCCATGCATACTCTATATTCCAAACACCTTGGCTTAAGAATTTGCCAAATGTAGTTCTATGGCAATTAGCAAAGCTTAAATTAACTATATCTGTAACAGTACCACTATAACCTTTTTGAGTGGCAGCAATTATAAATTCTACAATATGACGAATAACAGGTTTAGTAAAATATAATGCAAAATTTAATTTCATTAAGTACTGGATTATTGATGAATTTTCTGTTATTCTTTTATTATGAGACATTTGCTCCACTCCTATGATTAATATTGTTATAGTGTAACAACATATTAAATACCATAGAAGCGAGCATTTGTCTCTATTTTTTATTAAATTTTTTCATGTAAGTTTATTATGGCAATTTATGTTAGTGAATTTCTCATCTATAGTAATATATTAATAAATTGTGCAAATAATTGAAAAAAGGCAGAGCATCCTTGGCTTGGCAGGAAATGAGATGTTCTGCCTTTAATAATAGTTTTGGAGGACAACTAAATGAGAAAAGTAATAATATTGTTATTTATTTTTATATTTACAATTAGTGCAATACTAACAGGATGTTCAGAAAAAATTAACATAAATGAAGACAAAATAAGTCATAAAATAGATATACCAGATAGTGCGTGGACAATAGGCATAGGTGAGAAATTTAAAAATGCAGGTCATCCAAATGTTAAATACCCAATGATTGATGATTCATATGTACAAGGAGCTCCACTTGGTGGATTTGGGGCTGGCACAATAGGAAGGACATATAACGGTGGGTTTTCAAGATGGCACCTTGAAATAGGCAAAAACAAATATACTACGGTTTATGCTAATCAGTTTAGCGTATTTCAGAAGGTTGAAGGAAATAAAGATGGTGTGGCACAGGTACTATATGCGGGCGAACCGGAAAACGGCTATCTTAGCAGCTGGAAATGGGATTATCCAAAGGAAAGTGGAATGTATTATGCGTTATATCCTAATTCATGGTATACATACACTAACAAAGATTTGCCTGTACAACTTGCGGTAAAGCAGTTTTCTCCTATAATACCTTATAATTATAAAGAAACATCATACCCTGTTGCTGTTTTTAAATGGACTGCATATAACCCAACAAATAAAAATGTCGACGTTTCTATAATGTTTACATGGCAAAATATGATTGGTTTTTTTGGTAAACAAGTAAATGTCAATAGTGGCAACTTCAATAAAATTATTAAAGACAAATCTAAAGATAGTGAGATTGTTGCGGCTGTTATGGGCAATATATCAAACGATAATGAAGAATGGAATGGAGAATATTCAATTGGTGTTAAAAAAGTTCCGGGCGTTGATATTTCATATAAAGCTAAATTTGTAACTACTGGTGATGGTAGCGACTTATGGCATGAATTTTCGAAAAATGGGATTCTTGATAATAAAGATGACGAAACCCCAACAAAACAGGATGGAATAGGCAGTGCAATAGCAGTTAACTTTAAATTGCAACCCGGACAAACAATTGAGGTACCATTTGCTTTAAGTTGGGATTTGCCAATAATGAAATTTGGTGGCGGCGATAAATGGTATAAAATGTATACAAAGTATTTTGGAAAAAACGGGAAAAATTCTTTTGCAATTTTAAAAGAGGCATTAAATAATTATCAAAAGTGGGAAAAGATGATAGATGACTGGCAAAAGCCAATATTATCAAATAAGAGTAAACCCGACTGGTATAAAACTGCTTTGTTTAATGAACTTTATTATCTTGCTGATGGCGGGACAGCTTGGGAAAATGGTAAAGTTGGGGAAAAAGATAAAAGAACAAACAACATGTTTGGCCTTTTGGAGTGTTTTGACTATAACTATTATGAGACACTTGATGTAAGGTTTTATGGTTCGTTTCCGCTTGTAATGTTGTGGCCGGATATAGAAAAACAGGTTATGAGACAGTTTGCTGATACTATAAATGTGCAGGATAGTTCAGAGTTTAAAGTTGGCTCGAACGGAGCAATGGCAGTAAAAAAGGTTCAAGGCATGATACCGCATGATCTAGGTTCTTCATATGCTCTGCCTTGGATAAAGATTAATGCATATGATTGGCAGAATCCAAATATCTGGAAAGATTTAAATTCTAAATATGTGCTTCTTGTGTACAGAGATTATGTCCTGACTGGAAAAACAGATAAAGAATTTTTGAAATACACATGGAAATCAGTAAAGACCGCTCTTGATAAATTAAAAGAAATGGATAAAGACAACGACGGTATACCAGATAATGAAGGTATACCTGACCAGACGTATGATACTTGGTCAATGAAAGGAACAAGTGCATATTGTGGGAGTCTCTGGCTTGCTGCTTTAAAGGCAGCGCAGGAAATAGGAAAAGTTTTAAAAGATAATGAAGCATATATAAAATACAATGAATGGTATAAAATTGCTCAACAAAACTTTGAAAAAGAATTGTGGAATGGTGAGTATTACAATTTTGATACAGAGAGCGACCATAAAGATAGTATTATGGCGGATCAACTTGCTGGTCAGTGGTATGCGGATATATTAAGATTAGGAGATATATTGCCAAAAGATCATGTGCAAAAAGCCTTAAAGAAAATATATGAATTTAATGTTATGAAATTTGAAAATGGTAAGATGGGTGCAGTAAATGGTATGAGGCCGGACGGTATAGTTGATGAGTCCGATATACAGGCACAGGAAGTTTGGACAGGTGTGACATATGCTTTAGCATCTTTTATGAAATACAGAGGTATGACAGAAGAAGCGTATAACACAGCATATGGAGTATATAAAATGACTTATGATAAAAGTGGAAAGGGCTATTGGTTCAGGACTCCTGAAGCATGGACCAAGGACGGAAATTATAGAGCTTCAATGTATATGAGGCCGCTTTCTATATGGTCTATGGAGGTAAATTATAATGAAGTTTAATATGAAGTTTAATATGAAGTTTTTAGTAGTATTATTGATTATAATAATAGTCATCGGTTCTTATATCTTCTACTCTAAATTTTACTCTAAAAATGCACATGGAAACACTATAAGTGCAGGAGCTGGGAGTTATACCGATATTCTTCCTGCAGGACAAGTGGGCCCACAATCAGCAGTGTATAAGACATCTAATTTAACCGGTGCTATTCCAACAAATAGCTGGGAAAGTTCTATTTTATGGACACAGTATTCAGAAGCAATGTATCCAATTCCATTATCAGTTAAATTTACGGGAAATGGATTGCAAGTATGCAAACCACAAAAAAGTGGAGAAGGTGAAAGTTCCTATACTGGGCGATATGTGCTATGGGAGCACAATGCTAATACACCGGATATGACAATAAAAAATTCTAACTATGGTGGTTATACAGATGCACGTGCCGATAAGATAACTGATTGGTCATTCGATGGAGTGTTGACATCTGGTTCTACAAATGTTTTAAAAGCAACTATAACGGAAGGAAGTCCATATATCTACTTTGACTTTCCAACTGGGAATCCCCAAATAGTATTTAATACTATTCCCACAGTATTTTATGGGGATAGCAATAGTCAATATTTAGGTATAACAATAAATGGAATAAGTTATGGTTTATTTGCGCCGGCAGGGGCAACTTGGAGCGGTATTGGCACATCGGTATTGACATGTAATTTGCCAAGTGGTAAAACATATTTTTCAATAGCAGGTTTACCTGATAATACAACTTCTACATTAAATTATTTCAAAGACAGAGCTTATGCATTTATTACAGATACAAAAGTTTCATGGTCGTATGATGGAAATAATAGCCAAGTTATAACGACATTTACGATTTCAACAACAGCGAAAGAAGGTACAAATTTAGATACTATAATTGGTCTTTATCCTCATCAATGGAGAGATAATTCATTATCATATTTACCATATACTTACAACACAGTAAGAGGATTGATGAAGACAATATCGGGTACAAGTTTTACAACGACATATAAATATTATGGCATATTACCCACTATTCCGCTAAATGGTTCTGATCCATCTACATTGAACTCTCTATTGAATAGCGAATCAATTGGTATTTCATCGACGGATACCTATTGGAACGGAAAAGATCAAAATAGAGTTTCTTCTATTCTTCAGCTTGCTAAGATGAATAATAATACAACAGTTTTCAATAATGCACTATCTAATTTGGAGAGTAATTTAGAGGATTGGTTTACTTACAGTGGTTCTTCAGATTCTAAATGTTTTTATTATGACCCAACATGGGGAACATTGATTGGTTATCCGGCAAGTTATGGTTCAAATGATCAACTTAATGATCACCATTTTCATTATGGGTATTTCATAAATGCTGCTGCACAAATAGCCTTAGTAGATAAAAATTGGGCAGATCAGAGCAAATGGGGTAGTATGGTAAATTTACTTATAAAAGATATTGCAAATTGGGATCGGACAGATACCAGATTTCCATTTTTAAGAAATTTTGATCCGTATGCGGGGCATTCATGGGCAAGTGGTAATGCTCTCTTTACAGATGGAAATAATCAAGAGTCATTTTCCGAAGCGATGAATGCATGGCAAGCAATGATTTTATGGGGAACTGCAACTGGTCAAACAGCAATTAGAGATTTAGGGATATACATGTATACAACTGAAGCAGAATCTATGTATAACTATGTATTTGACTTGTACCATGACGTTATTGATCATAGTGGAGTATACAATTGGAACTATTCATCTATGATTTGGGGTGGAAAATATTGCGCAGAGATTTGGTGGGATCCAGGTTCAACAGCTAACTTTGCGGCACAAGGCAGAGGAATTGAACTTTTGCCTATAACCGGTGGTTCATTTTATCTTGCAAAGGACAAAAATTACGTCAAGAACTATTATGATGAAATGTTAACTCAAGGGGGAACTACAGAACCTTCGTCCTGGCAGGATATATGGTATATGTATTTAGCACTTTCTGATCCTTCTACAGCATTGAGCAAGTGGAATAGTTCTATAGCAAATGAACCAGGGCAATCAAAGTCTTTTACTTATGCGTGGTTAAATGCATTAAATACTTTGGGAGTTCCTGACATGACAGTGACTGCAAATACTCCATTGTATCAAGTATTTAATAAAAATGGTGCTAAGACATATGTTGTATATAATCCTACGAATAATCAATTAACTGTTACATTCTCTGATGGTAAAGTAGTAAATGCCTCTGCAAACAGCTTAACGATTGACAATGGAAGTTCAAGTTCGACAAGCAGTAGTTCGTATTTACCTTAAACTAATGGTATTTGTTTAACTAAGGCTTCCCATCCTCTATAGGATGGAGTAGGTTCACTGCTTGTTAAGCTTCTGGTCATTAAGGGTTTTTTTACTAAAATTTGTTGCAATCGTTTTGTCCCCAGTGGTATAATATTTGTAGTTTCTCTTTGAAAGGAAAGATTGTGATGATTAAGGGTGTTCTTAAATAAGCCATTAGACTGAAAATGGCATGATAAGTATGGCATTTTATTTTGAAGCCGTAAATTTCTGGCAATTTATTGGCTTTGTTTGCTATACTTTAAATTGTTTAAGAACACAGTCCAACACGATCTTTGCCTTTATACGCAATAATTGCACATATAATTATTGTGCATCAAAGTTTGCTTAAAAAGACTGTATAAGACTATGTTCTTGTACAGTTTTTATTTTTAGGGGGGATTTTTTTGAGGAGAGTCTTAAAATACGTCTTAAGGTACAAGTTATACGTGATAGTGCCATCTATTGCTATGGTACTGGCAATCGCACTTGATATGTTTAATCCATATCTACAGGAGGTAATTACCGACAAGGTATTTATAGGTGGCGATAAGAGCCTTCTTTGGCCAATTTTGTGGGCTTTCATTGCCATCACAGCAGTGAGGGCTGTATTAGGATATTTAAGAGAGTATATATTTGATGTACTTTCAGCAAAGATAAGCGTAGACATAAAAAAGGACCTTTTTGACCACATTCAAAGCCTTCCTTTTAGCTTCTTTGACGGAATGAATACAGGTGAGCTTATGTCCAGGATAGGTGAAGATGTTGACAATGTGTGGAGGAGTATATCATTTGGCATAAGGCTTTTTATTGAAAACATGATATATTTTATTACTGCATCCACAATACTCTTTTTTATAAACTGGAAGCTTACTTTAGTAAGTCTTTTAGGAATGCCTATCATTGGATATCTTGCACTTCAGTTTGAAAAGAAGATTGGCATATCTTATGGGAAACTAAGCGATCAAGGTGTGCTTATGAATACGGCGGCACAGGAGAATATAGCAGGTGTGAGGCTTGTGAAGGCATTTGCGAGAGAAAAGTATGAAATCATGAAATTTTTAAACTTAAATAATGAAAATTTTGAGCTTAGCATGGAGCAAAACAGGATAGTGGCTAAGTATTTTCCGCCTATAGATTTTTTGACGAACTTCTCTATAGTCATATTGGTAGTCTTTGGCGGCATGTTGGTAATCAGAAGCTCTCTATCTATTGGAGAATTGGTGGCTTTTAGCGGATATATATACATGCTTATATGGCCTATGAGAATGCTGGGATTTTTGACGAATCTGATTGCACAGTCAGATGCGTCAGCTAAAAAGATAATGAGGATCATGGACATCGTTCCATCTATCAAAGACAGTGAAGATTCTGTAAGGATAAAAGAATTAAAAGGTGATGTGGAGTTTAAGCATGTGTTTTTTAAGTACAATGATGATATGGTCTTAAAAGATATAAATTTCAAGGTTTCGTCGGGTCAAACTGTAGCAATAATGGGTACAACTGGTTCCGGAAAGTCGTCTTTAGTAAATCTTATTGGCAGGTATTACGATGTCTCTGATGGTGCTGTATACATTGACGGCTACGACGTAAGGCGCATAAATCTTCACGATTTGAGAAGTCAGATGGCGGTGGTGCAGCAGGATACATTTTTGTTTTCTGAAAGCATCGAGGAGAATGTAAAATTTGGGAAAGAAGATGCATCATTTGAAGAGGTGAAAGAAGCATTAAGGCTGGCTTGTGCAGATGATTTTGTTGAGGAGTTTGACGACAAGTACGATACGATAGTAGGTGAAAGAGGTATCGGCTTATCAGGTGGTCAAAAGCAAAGGATAGCCATTGCGAGAGCCCTTATAAGGGATGCGAAGATATTGATACTTGATGATGCGACATCTGCACTTGACATGGATACAGAATTTAGACTTTTAAAAAATTTAAGTGAAAGGCGGAAAAACGCTACGACGTTTATCATTGCTCATAGAATATCGGCTGTTAAAAATGCAGACATGATCCTTTACATGGAAGATGGACGTATCGTTGAGAAGGGAACCCATGATGAGCTTCTTAAAAAGAGAGGTAGGTATTACGAGATTTATCTCGAGCAGTTTAAAGATTTTAGCGATGAAGAGTACAGCATTCCGGATGCTTGCAGCTAAAATGTTCGTCAAACGATGGAGGGAGGCACGAAGATGGCTAAAAATATGGTAAAGCAAGATGAAGATTTAAGGCGAATGTCGAATTTTGTCATATTAAAAAGGCTTTTCAGCTACCTTGGCAGATACAAGTTTAAGGTATTTGTTGTGATAATGTTTTTGATATTTGAGATGACTGTAAGTTTGATAAACCCGGTTCTTATGAAGACGGCCATTGATAAAAACATACGAAATGGCGATATAAATGGGCTATTTATCATCGGAATTTTGATGGTGTCATTAAATTTCTTAGCGATGATGGCATCAAGAACCAGGATAGTAAAGATGGCTTCTGTCACAAATGATATACTTTTAAATATAAGGCATGAATTATATAGCCACATACAGAAGCTTTCGTTTTCTTTTTTTGACTCAAGGCCAGTAGGGAAAATTTTAGCAAGGGTTATAGGTGATGTGAATTCACTACAGGATTTATTTAATAACAGCGTTACAAATTTTATACCGCAGATATTGACGGTAATATGTGTTGGCGCTATGATGTTTTATTTAAATAGCAAATTGGCTATGGCTTCCATGATTTTGCTGCCGATGCTTGTGATTGGTCTTTTTTCGGTGGAGACTTTATCGAGAAGAAGATGGCAGGAATTTAGAAGAAAGAGGTCTACATTTAATGCGTATACACATGAAGATTTTTCAGGGATAAAAGTTGTACAGGAATTTGCGAATGAAGACAAGACTTCTTCAGTGTTCTTTAAACTTGTCAAAGATATGATGGACAGTTTTATTAAAGCTGTGAGATTGAATGACCTTTTTTGGCCTATGGTTGATGCGTCTTATGGGATTGGAGCTGTCATACTTTATTATTTTAGCGCAAAGTTTATGGGATACGGTATTACAATCGGGACAATAATAGCATTTACCATGTATATAGGCATGTTTTGGAGGCCAATTCTCGACATAAGCAATTTTTACAACAGTTTGGTCATGTCGTTTGCATCTGCAGAGAGAATATTTGAGATAATGGACATTGAGCCAGATATTGTAGACATGAAAAATGCTATTAAAATGCCTAAGATAAAAGGAAATGTGGAGTTTAAAAATGTAACGTTTGGTTATGACGATGGCAATGTTGTTTTAGATAATGTAAGTTTTAAAGTTAATGCTGGCGAAACTATCGCACTTGTTGGTCCTACCGGTGCAGGAAAGACTACGATTGTAAATCTCATAAGCCGTTTTTACGATCCGTCTAAAGGAGCTGTCTTGATAGATGGAAAAGACATAAAGCATGTGGAGCTGGAGTCTCTGAGAAGCCAGATGGGCATAATGCTGCAGGATACGTTTTTGTTTTCGGATACAATAAAGGAAAACATAAGGTACGGAAAACTTGATGCCACAGATGATGAAATCATAGCAGCGGCAAAAGCGGTAAATGCCCATGAATTCATAATGAAAATGGAAAAAGGCTATGATACAGAGGTAAACGAGAGAGGATCAAGGCTTTCTGTAGGGCAAAGACAGTTAATATCATTTGCAAGGGCACTTCTAGCAAACCCGCGAATATTGATTTTAGATGAAGCCACATCTAACATAGATACTCAGACGGAAAGGCTTGTGCAACAAGGTATAAAAAAGCTTCTTTCTGGAAGGACGTCTTTTGTTATAGCCCACAGGCTTTCTACCATAAGGGATGCCGATAGGATAATGGTGGTAGATGGAGGAAGAATCGTAGAGGTAGGGACGCATGATGAGCTTATGAATCTTAAAGGCCTTTATTACGACCTCTACATGTCACAGTACAAATTTTTAAGTGAAGGAGCTTAAATATATAGGCGGAGGGTGAAAATTTTCATCTTCTGCCTTTTTATATCACATAAATTTCACAAAATTTTCACATCAAAATTATAAAGTACAGTTGTAGTATTTTTTACAAGATTATTAAACCAAGTGATAATGATGGAGATGATAGGATGTCAAAATTATTGACAAAAGAAGAGGGAAAAAATTTATTCGAAAGGCTGAGAAATTTATATTCAAATATAGGCAAATCATGATATAATCAACATATGAGTAATATGTTGAGGTGATTTTTTTGCCTAAGAAGTATTTTATAATCATCATTACGCTTTTCATCGTATCAGTATTAATAATAACAGCAGTAGGTGGCTACTTTTACGTAGAAAAGTACAAAAAAGTACCCCAAAAGACGACATCAAAGGTTATAGAAGAAAATGAGAATCTTCCCAAACCGATTAAGCTTAATCTACCTGATGGTGGTAGTCAATACGATGTCATAGTAGTAGGAGCAGAGCCGGAAGGCGTTGCTGCTGCAAGGTCTGCTGCAAAAAACGACGCCAAAGTCTTAATAATCGACAATCACGATGGACCTGGCGGCCTCATGACGTACGGCATGCTAAATACCATAGACATGAGTAAGGCTCCTGACGGTACATTGCTTACACAAGGCACATTCAAAGAGTTTTTTAAAGGCATAGGCTCAAAAAACTCCTTTGATGTAAAAAAGGCAAAAGAAGTATTCTTGAAGCTTTTAAGCCTTCCAAACATCACCCAGTCTTACAATACAACATTTGAAAAGCCTATAATGAACGGAAACAAGATAATAGGCATAACAGCATTGAAGGACGGAAAAGAAGTAAACTACTACGGCAAAAGGATAATCGATGCAACACAGGATGCTTCAGTTGCAGCATCTGCAGGTGTGCCATACACAATCGGCGCAGAAGACATGGGCTTAAAGGGAAAAGTACAGGCATCGACTCTTGTCTTTAGATTAAAAGGTATTGATTGGGACAACCTTATAAAAATAATAAAATACGAAAAAAAGATACCAGCAACGTATATAAACGACACATCTGCAAATGGATTTCTATCCATCACGAAAAACTACAAGCCTTCAACGCCTATGCTTAGGTTAAGAGGTCTTAATCTCGGTAGACAAGATGATGGCACAGTATTAGTAAACGCACTTTTGATATACGGCGTAGACGGACTTAATCGATCATCAATAGAAAAAGGAATGGAATTAGCTAAGAAAGAGCTCCAAAGAATAGTGCAGTTTTTTAGAGAAAACATCCCTGGTTTTGAGAAAGTGCAGCTTGACGGCACAGCAGATGAGCTGTATGTAAGAGAGACGAGGCACATAAAAGGATACTACACACTTGACATAAACGATGTTGTATTCAACAGGGACTTTTATGACAGGATAGCAATAGGGTCATATCCTGTAGACGTACAAGCAACATCACCAGAAGACACGGGATATGTATACGGAAAGCCTGTAGAGTATGCAGTGCCATTTAGGTGCATAGTGCCAGAAAAAGTAGACAACCTTTTAGTAGTAGGGCGATCAGCATCCTACAGCCACTTAGCTGCAAGCTCTGCCAGAACAATACCAATAGGCATGGCAGAAGGAGATGCGGCAGGTGTAGCGTCAGCATACTCAATAGCCAAAGACAAATCATTTGAAGACATCGCAAAGAATGAAGAAGATATAAAGAACATACAGTCCATATTAGTAAGCCAAGGAGCGTACCTTAAGCCGTTTAAAGTAGAAGAATCCGTAGAAAAAAGTTGGGCCTTTGACGGACTAAAATTTGTCCTTCACTGGGGGCTTATAGTGCCTGGATACACAAATGATTTTAAGCTTGATGAAAACATAAAAAGCATATCATTTTATTATATGACGTACAAAATGATAGAAAGGTCTATGCCCAGTAAGCAACAGCTATTAAGCGAAAATAGTCAGTATCTGCAAAAATACATTGTAGACAAGCCACTTACAAAAGAAGAAGCTGCGGATATACTATTGACGTATGCTGGATACAGAAATGAGGTAAATGTCAATAGTGGAGATCTTTTTAAATTGGCTTATGAAAAAGGGCTTGTGTCTAAAGAAGCGTATATGGACGTTTTGAAAAGTGGATATGTTAAGTGGCAGGATGCCTATGACATGACACTGTCATTATATAATTACATTAATAAATAAGCTACAAAAAATACCTGGAGACAGGTATTTTTTTTGTAATACGGTGGCGAAAAAAGTCTATTAATGGCATATTGAAAATCAAGAAGTGCTGGTTATCCATGATAAGTTAATAAATTGTAATGTGTCTGTAACTTATCTGTAATAAAAATAGGCTATCATGTAAATATGTTTATAAATAATAGAATTTTTGTCGAAAGGGGGTAGAGAATTGAGAAAAGCCATCGCGATTCTATCCATTTTGCTTTTTGTTTTGGCACTTCACGCTACTTCGTACGCATTAAGCGGAAATATCGTTGTAGACGGCAAAGTCGTAAATTACAACGTGCCTGATGTCAGCATAACTGTAGATGGAAACCCATTTAATACATACGGCAATCCGCCTCTTATATTGGACGGGAACACCATAGTACCATTAAGATCGATTGCACAAGGATTAGGTGCCAGTGTAAACTGGGATGGGACAACTCAGACGATAACTATAACGAAGGAAAAGGTCTTTAAATTTTTCATAGGCAAAAATTACGCCACTGTCGACGGAAACCAAGTACAACTTCCAGCGCCTGCAAGACTTATAAATTATGATACATCGTACGTTCCTATGAGATTTTTGTTTGAAAGTTTAGGGTATGATGTGAAATGGATAGGTGATAAGTATTTAATACAGGTCACATCAAAAACACCGGATCCACAAACATCAAACAATGTAAATATCACAAGCTTTAGCTCAACTTATGCAAATGGTGTTTACACAGTGACTTTGAAGGCAGATGGTCCATTGGTGTACCAAAAAGGGATTCTGACTGATAGCTCTGGCGTAAGAGTGTACTTCGACTTTGATAATGCTATAAATGCAGTCACTAATAAGCAGATCTCTATAAATCAAGGTGGACTTAACATGGCTTATATTGGACAGAACCAACTTCAGCCTGCCATAACAAGGTTTGTTGTAAGTATGTCTTCAAGCCTTCTATATACGATAACACAGTCACAAGACAAAAAGGAATTCGACATTTCATTTAATATTGGCAGTCCCAGCCAGGCTTCCAATAACGGCCCGCTTATATACATAGATCCAGGACATGGAGGCTCTGACCCGGGGGCAATAGGAATTGGCGGCATACACGAAGCAGATATAGCATTGGCAATCGGGCTTAAGTTAAAAACACTTCTTGACAACGGTGGATTTCGCACCATGATGTCTCGCACCACAGATACGTATGTAGGACTTTATGATAGACCTGATCAGGCAAATAGTGCAGGTGCAGATGCGTTTGTAAGCATTCACTGCGATGCTTTTGACTCACCATCTGCAAATGGGACGACGGTTCTTTACTATCCAAATGGATACAATGGTGACACGAGGGATGACAAGACGTTTGCGCAAATAATACACGACAACTTGATGCAGGAAATAAACACGACGGATAGAGGTTTATCAGAGAGGCCTAATTTGGTGGTATTAAACCAGACGAAGATGGTTGCTGTCTTAGTGGAAACAGGATTCGTTACGAGCCCTACGGATGCTCAGCTTCTCACAGATGATAATTTCCAGTGGAAAGTGGCTCAAGGCATATACAATGGCATAGTACAGTATTTCAATGAGTTAAAGAGTGGTGCTATTAAATCTACTATTTCATAACATATAAGTATTATCGTTAAAAAAGAGTGGATATCTATCCGCTCCTTTTTTTAAAAAATTTTTTTTAGATTAAAGGAATATTAAAATTTTTGTAGAATATATATATTTGTGTGTGCGTTGGTAGAAAAACGTTTGAATTTGTTGAAAAATTAATTTATGAGTAAGTAAGCAGTAGGGAGGTTCTTGTAGTTGGGGAGGATTTTGATTGTAGATGATAACAAAGGTGTCTGTTCTCTCTTAAAAGAGCTTTTTACGATGGAGGGACACCTTGCAAAAACATGCAGTGAAATTGAAAGAGTACACGAAAAATTGGAAAGCTTTAAGCCTGATGTGAGCATTTTCGACATACATATAGGAAAGTGTGATGTTTTAGAGTTTACGAAAACTTTAAAAACGCGACACCCAGAGATGGAAATCATTTTCATGTCTGCTGATGATCCTGATGAATGTTTTAAAGGACAAAGGTTTATAAAAAAACCTTTCGACATTTTCAAAGTCAAGGAATACGTAAATAAAATTTTGCTGGAAAGAGTAGCAGTGTAAAGGTATCGCATAGGTACCTTTTTTCTTGATTTATATACGTTAATTGGTTAAAATATATTAAGGAGGTGTTATGATGTTAGTAACAGGTATAGAATTATTAAAAAAGGCCAATGAAGAAGGCTATGCAGTAGGTGCTTTTAATACGAGCAATCTTGAGATAACACAAGCCATTGTTGAGGCTGCAGAAGAGATGAAATCTCCTGCCATAATTCAGGTTAGTGAAGGCGGTTTAAAATATGCTGGCATAGAGACAATTTCTGCAATCGTAAGAACATTGGCAGCTAAAGCATCAGTTCCCATCGCATTACACTTAGATCACGGTACAGATTTCAACAATGTCATGAAGTGTCTCAGAAATGGTTGGACTTCAGTTATGATGGACGCATCAAAGTTACCCCTCGAGAAAAACATTGAAGTGACGAAAAACGTTGTAACTATTGCACACGGCATGGGTGTATCTGTAGAGGCAGAGATAGGCAAAATCGGCGGTACAGAAGACAATGTCACTGTTGACGAAAGGGAAGCATCTATGACAGACCCAGATGAAGCTTACAGGTTTGCAAAAGAGACGGGTGTTGATTACTTGGCAATATCCATAGGTACTGCACACGGTCCATACAAAGGTGAACCCAAACTTGACTTTGACAGGCTTGTAAAGATTAAAGAGATGCTTAAGATGCCTATAGTTCTTCACGGTGCATCAGGAGTTCCAGAAGCTGATATAAGGAAGGCAGTAAGCTTAGGTGTAAATAAGATAAATATCGACACTGACATAAGACAAGCTTTCGCTGCAAGGCTTAGAGAGCTATTGAAAAATGATGAAGAAGTGTACGATCCAAGGAAAATTTTAGGTCCATGCAAAGAAGCTATGAAAGAAGTAGTAAAGAACAAGATGAGGATGTTTGGCTCAGAAGGAAGAGCTTAAGTTTTAGATTAATAAGGGACGCTTTTTGCCCCTATGGGATAAATTTGTTTTAAAGGAGTGTGCAATATGAAGTTTTTTATTGATACTGCCAATGTCGATGAGATAAGGGAAGCAAATGAGCTTGGCGTAATATGCGGTGTTACCACTAATCCTTCTCTTATAGCTAAAGAAGGCAGAGACTTCATAGAGGTTGTAAAAGAGATAACAACGATTGTAGACGGCCCTATCAGTGCAGAAGTCGTATCAGAAGATCACGACGGTATGGTGAAAGAAGCTTTAGAGCTGGCTAAGATTCATAAGAATATCGTCATAAAGATACCTATGACGGCTGAAGGTCTAAAGGCAGTTAAAATACTCACCGAAAAAGGCGTAAAGACTAATGTAACACTGGTATTTTCAGCGACACAAGCACTTCTCGCAGCAAGAGCAGGTGCTACATATGTAAGTCCTTTTGTAGGCAGGCTTGACGATATTTCCACAGACGGATTGCAGTTGGTGTCTGACATAGTCCAGATATTTGATATATACGGAATTGAAACAGAAGTGATAGCAGCAAGTATAAGACATCCGATGCATGTATTGGAAGCGGCGAAAGTAGGAGCACATATAGCTACAGTGCCGTATAAAGTGATCATGCAGATGATAAAACATCCATTGACAGATATAGGTATTGAAAGGTTCTTGAAAGATTGGGAGACAGTTCCTAAGAAATAATTTTAAGTCAGGGGATATTTCCTCTGACTTTTTTTATAAAATTATAAGAAAAAAATTACATAAGCTGAATATTTTTATAAAATGTGTCGATAATATTAACGTGATGTTAAAAAATTATTAAAATTACGCTGTGTTACTTGACTTTTTTAAAAGGTATAATAAAATATAAATAGTGTATAACGTTTGAGGGCTCAAGAATACATCATTATCTATTTACAAATATTATAACCGTGTATTCTAAGACCAATCTAAAACAATTCTTTTTTATTAAAAATATTATTTAAAAATTTTTTAATAAAATCCCATTTACAATGTAAATAATTATTTTATTTAGGAGGTGCCTTTTTTTTGGATTTTAATGATTTAGAAGGGAAATCCCTTGCAGAACTTAGGGATATAGCCAAAAGATATGGCGTAAAAAGCATTACGAAGTACAGGAAACAACAGTTAAAAGAGCTTATTGTAGAGAAATCAAAGCAGATTAAACTTGAAGAAAAGACAGACGAAGAAGCAAAAAATGATATAGAGAATTTGTCTTTAGAAAAAAATCTTGATGAGAAAGCAAGATTAGAAGGACAAGAAGATGAAAAGGATTCTGAAAATGAAAAAGAAGAAAAAGCATCTGATACTGAAAAAATCATAGAAACTGTATCAGAAGACAATGATGCAAAGACAGAAGAAGCAGAATCTGGTAAAGAGGAAGAGAAAAAGACCATAGGGAAGATAAGCATACCAGTGGAGGAGCTTGAAAAATCAGATGCAGATTATGAGGAGCTTAGAAGAAAGCTCAGGATGCGCTTAAGAAGCAAAGAAAATATCACAGAAAATGTGGAGGAAGCCAAAAAGGATATAGATGAGGCAATAAAGGTTAAGCACGAAGATGAAGCATACGAAGATGAAGAAAGTGTCAAGGAAGATATATCTTTAGATGTTACAGAGGAAAAGAAAGAGGAAGAAAAGTCCGAAGAAAAAGAAAAAGAGCAAAGGAAAAACAACAGCATATTTATAAAAGAAGGGCTTCCACTGATAAGTGATGTATCTGAGCCATTGAAAGAGCTTATAGAGACTCAGGGAGACGTGGTTGCAGAGGGCGTTCTTGACATAATGCCTGATGGATATGGATTTTTAAGAGTTGATAATTTTATACAAGGCAATAAAGATATTTATATATCACAATCGCAGATTAGAAGGTTTGGGCTTAAAGTTGGTGATAAAGTAAAAGGAATTACAAGGATTCCGAGAGAAGGAGAAAAATATTCCGCAATTCTTTATGTGGAGTCTATAAATGGTGAAAGTCCGGATCTTGCCAAGAAGAGGATTCCTTTCGATGAGCTTACACCTATTTTCCCAGATGAAAAATTGAAACTTGAAACGATTCCAACAGAACTTGCTATGAGGCTTGTGGACATAATAGCTCCTATAGGAAAAGGCCAAAGGGGAATGATCGTGGCTCCACCGAAAGCTGGCAAGACTACCCTTTTAAAGAAGATAGCCAATAGCATTTCTATAAATCATCCTGAAGTTCACCTTATTGTGCTTCTCATCGATGAAAGGCCTGAAGAAGTTACAGACATGAAAAGGTCTATAAAAGGCGAAGTTGTATACTCCACTTTTGATGAACTTCCAGAGCACCATACAAAAGTGGCAGAGATGGTGTTGGAATACGCGAAAAGACTGGTGGAATATGGCAAAGATGTTGTCATTCTCATGGACAGCATAACAAGGCTTGCAAGAGCATACAATCTTGTGACGCCTCCATCTGGAAGAACTCTATCTGGTGGTCTTGATCCGTCGGCACTTCACCCACCTAAGAGATTTTTTGGTGCTGCCAGAAATATTGAAGAAGGTGGAAGCTTGACAATCTTAGCTACAGCTTTAATCGAGACGGGAAGTCGCATGGATGATGTCATATTTGAGGAGTTTAAAGGAACAGGCAACATGGAGCTTCATCTTGACAGAAAGCTGCAAGAAAGGCGTATATTTCCTGCAATTGATATATACAAATCAGGTACAAGGAAAGAAGAATTGTTGCTTTCGCAAAAAGAGCTGGAAGCAATGTGGATGATAAGAAAGGCCATGAGCAGCATTGCGCCTAATGAAGTCACTGAGGTGTTGATAGATAGGCTTATGAGGACAAGGACTAATGCAGAGTTTATAGAGGCCATAAGATCCCAACTTTATAAATCTTGATATTATATATTATGTGTGATATAATCATTTAAGTGTAATTTCGGTTTGAAAGAGGTGAAGGCGATGAAAGAAGGAATACATCCAACTTATTATCATGATGCAGTTGTAAGGTGTGCATGTGGAAATACATTTGTGACAGGTTCTACAAAGAAAGAACTTAGAGTTGAAATATGCTCAAAGTGCCATCCACTTTTTACTGGTCAGCAGAAGTTGATTGATACAGGTGGAAGGGTAGAAAGGTTTAAGAAAAAATACAATCTGGATACAAAATAATGAAGTGGTTAGAGTTATTGCTCTAACCTTTTATTGTATGAAACGTACATGGAGGGAATCAGCCCATAATATATAATGAAAAATTAATTGTTAATTTATATAATTAGTGTAAAAGTTTATCATAAGCGAACGATTAATGAAGCTTTCGTAATATATCACGATGAATGTAGCGCAGTTTGGCGTATGAGCGAAAGCGAAAGCCGTCACAACGCATAGACGGCGTTAGCCAAACAAGCGGAATGAATCGATGATATATTAGATAAGCGAAATTTGTGAGCGTTGATAAATTTTTCTGGATTTTATTAACAAGCTTTTTGTTGTCTTAAACTATTTGTCTTAAGAGGTGGATTATGATGTACGGGCCTAAAGACCACGGGTACATAGAAGTTGTAACTGGTCCTATGTTTAGTGGAAAAAGTGAGGAGCTTATAAGAAGGATAAAAAGAGCCAAGATTGCCAAGCAAAAAGTTCAAGTCTTTAAACCGGCCATAGATGATAGGTATTCCATAGATAAAGTCGTATCTCATAATGGTGACAACATGCACGCAATTGCCATTGTAAAGGCATCTGATATATTGACATACGCTGAAGAAGATACGGATGTATTTGCTATAGATGAAATTCAGTTTTTTGATTCTGAAATAGTAGACATCGTAAAAGAGATCGCTGACAGCGGAAAAAGGGTCATATGTGCAGGGCTTGACATGGACTTTAGAGGTGAGCCATTTGGTCCCACTCCGGAATTGATGGCCATAGCTGAATTCGTCGACAAGCTTACTGCTATATGTATGAAATGTGGCAATCCCGCTACTCGCACACAAAGGCTTATAAATGGTAGGCCTGCCAATTACGATGATCCTATTATAATGGTGGGAGCAAAGGAGTCTTATGAAGCAAGGTGCAGAAAGTGCCACGAAGTCCCGCGAACTTAAATGGATTTTTAAGGAGGTGCTGCAATGAAGAAGACGGATATTGGTGGACAAGCGGTAATAGAAGGTGTAATGATGAGGGGTCACAACAGCATAGCTACTGCTGTAAGGTGTGGAAATGATATAGTTGTAAAAAAGGATATGGTAAAGCCTTTGACCAAAAGGCATAAGATACTGTCAGTGCCATTTATAAGAGGAACAGTTGCACTTATAGATTCTTTGATAATTGGAATCAGGACATTAAGCTATTCTGCTGAATTGATAGAAGGTGAAAGCGGAGATGAGGAGCCTTCTAAGTTTGAGATATTTTTGAAAAAGGTCTTTGGCGACAAACTGGATGATGTCATAATGTATCTTTCTGTGGCTTTATCGTTGGCTATATCCATAATCGTATTTTTCGTAGGGCCAACTTATGTGGCAGGCTTTTTAAAGCGATACACCGAAAATACGTTTTTCATAAACCTTTTTGAAGGAGTCCTAAGGGTTGCAATATTCATCGCGTATCTTGCGCTCATATCGAGGATGGAAGACATAAAGAGGGTGTTTGAATACCATGGTGCTGAGCATAAGACGATACACTGTTTCGAACATGAAGAGGAACTTACCGTTGAAAATGCCAGAAAGTATACGACGCTTCATCCGAGGTGCGGCACAAACTTTTTGTTTATAGTAATGATTGTGTCAATTATCGTATTTTCGTTTTTAAGATGGCCCTCATTATACATAAGGATAATATCCAGAATACTGCTTTTGCCTGTCGTTGCTGGCATATCGTATGAAGTGATAAAAATAGCTGGTCATAGCGATAATAAGGTGATAGCAGCACTTGTTTATCCGGGACTGCTTCTTCAAAAGCTTACCACAAAAGAACCTGATGACAGCCAGTTAGAGGTAGCCATAGCATCTTTAAAAAGTGTTTTAGAAGATGAGGGAGGAAAAGCTTTTGAAGATATTTGATGCTTTAAATTTTGGGACACAGTATCTTAAAAATTATGTGTCAGAACCGCGGCTTGAAGCAGAAGGACTTTTATCTTTTTTATTAGGAGTAGGAAGGGAATACATTATTGTAAATAGAGATAAAGAGTTAAGCGAAAATATTTTTGAAAGATACAAAGGTTTGTTGGACTTGCGAAAAGACGGTATGCCTTATCAATATATAGTTGGGAAAAAGCATTTTATGGGACTTATATTTAAAGTAAGTCCCAATGTTTTAATACCGAGAAACGATACAGAGGTGTTAGTAGAGGAAGTCTTAAAGAGGCTTCAGAAAAACGATGTGGTATTGGATATAGGCACTGGAAGCGGCGCTATTGCTGTAAGCATAGCGAAATACAAAGATGTGAAAGTATACGCAGTTGATATAAGCGACGATGCTTTATCTGTTGCGAGAGATAATGCTTATGAGAACGGTGTTTTAGATAAGATCGTCTTTTTAAAAAGCGATTTATTTTCATCGGTGCCGAAAGATGTTAAGTTTGATGTAATTGTGTCAAATCCGCCGTATATTAGAAGTGGTGATATTGATAAATTGCAGGAAGAAGTAAAAAAAGAGCCTAAGATAGCCCTTGATGGAGGAGAGGACGGCCTTTTATTTTACAGAAAGATAGTCAGAGATTCTAAAGAATATATTAAAAGCAGTGGTATAATAGCATTTGAAGTGGGATATGATGAAGCAGGCGATGTATCGCGAATACTTTTAGATGGTGGATATGGCAATATAGAAATCGTAAAAGACCTTCAAGGAATAGACAGGGTAGTTTTAGGGAAATGGCTTGGTTCTTGATACTTTTAAAAATATTATTTATGTGATATAATCAGCTTTTGAGGTGAGATGATGATAGATAAACTTAAGGCAATTGAAGATAGATATGTGGAGCTTAGTCAGAAATTAAGCGATCCTGAATCCATGAAAGACATGGATGAATGGAAGAAGATGGCGAAAGAGCAGGCTGGATTAGAGGAAATCGTCCAAAAGTATCGAGAGTATAAAAAGGTCAAAGATGACATAGAGTCAACTAAAGAGCTAATCGAGATGGATGACGAGCTAAAAGACATGGCAGAGGATGAGCTAAAAAGCCTGGAGGAGAAAGAGGAAAGCCTCCTGAATGAGATAAAGCTTCTGCTGCTTCCGAAAGATCCAAACGATGAGAAAGATGTCATAATGGAGATAAGGGCAGGAGCTGGTGGCGAAGAAGCTGCGCTTTTTGCATATGACCTTTTTAGGATGTACACCATGTACGCAGAGAAAAAACGCTGGAAGTACGAGATAATGAGCTCCAATGCTACGGAGCTTGGCGGATTTAAGGAAGTCATATTCAGCATAGCCGGCAAAGGAGCGTATAGCAGGCTTAAATTTGAAAGCGGCGTTCACAGGGTTCAGAGGATACCCACCACAGAAGCTGGCGGAAGGATACACACATCTACTGCTACAGTTGCGGTATTGCCGGAAGTAGAAGATGTAGACATAGAGATAAACCCAAATGACATAAAGATAGATGTGTTTAGGTCTGGTGGCCACGGTGGGCAAAGCGTAAACACAACTGACTCGGCTGTAAGGCTTACCCACATACCCACAGGTATAGTCATATCGTGCCAAGATGAAAGGTCACAGCTTCAAAACAGGGAAAGAGCCATGAAGATACTTAGGGCTAAACTTTATGAGATGGCCAGAGAAGAAAAAGAAAGAGAAATTTCTATGACGAGGAAGCTGCAAGTTGGCACAGGGGACAGAAGCGAGAGAATAAGGACTTATAACTTCCCGCAAGGTAGAGTTACAGATCACAGGATAGGACTTACGCTTTACAAATTGCAGATGGTTTTAGATGGCGATTTAGACGAGATAATCGATGCCCTTTTGGCAGAAGACCAGGCAGAAAGGCTTGAAAGCATGCAGTGATGCTTACAAAGCCTTTTCTTTTAGCATTAAATGAATTATCTGAAAGAGATTATTGCTACTTACACAACTTATATATTTTTTTAAATTGTTAAATTTTTTTAACTTGACCAAATATTGATTTCTCATTTATAATAAAGAAAACACTTTAATGATTCACATTATGAAAATATAAATATTGCCCCCCAGCTGTCCTCATTGAGGGCGCTTTTCTACCCGGAT
Organism: Thermoanaerobacterium xylanolyticum LX-11; assembly: GCF_000189775.2. NCBI lineage: Bacteria > Bacillati > Bacillota > Clostridia > Thermoanaerobacterales > Thermoanaerobacteraceae > Thermoanaerobacterium > Thermoanaerobacterium xylanolyticum. Next base: position 2,292,262 of record NC_015555.1, on the reverse strand, counting down.
GGACCTCCTACCATCCGGGTAGATTTTATTTTGCCACATATCATATTATGCTTTTTTGCAGAATAAATTTTACTTAGATGAGGTGATATTGTGAGCAATTTTCACGTTGTTGTGTTGGGGTTTGTTATCGGCATAATAGGCACTGGTACAGGTGGTGCCATAACATTTCTTTTTAAAAAACCATCAAAGCGATTTTTAAGCACAATACTGGGCTTTGCAGGTGGTCTCATGCTGTCTGTAGTCACATTTGATTTGCTTCCACATGCCTTTGAGACAGGTGGATTGAATGTGGGTATGTTGGGGCTTATAGCAGGAGTATTAATCGTGGTGTTTTTTGAAGATATACTGCCTGATAAGGAGAAAATAAATAACTACTTAAAAGAGGGGATAATAATGGGATTTGCTATTGCAATACATAATTTTCCTGAAGGACTTGCTGTAGGCTCTGGATTTATGTCATCCAGTAGTTTCGGCTTAAGCATTGCAATTGTCATTGCCCTTCACGACATACCTGAAGGAATAGCTATGGCGACGCCTCTATCGATAGGTGGTGTAACGCCATTTAAAAACATGATTTATGCAATACTGGCGGGTATACCTACAGGCTTAGGAGCTATTGCTGGCGTTTATATGGGAGAGATATCCCCTTTTTTCATAGCGCTTAATTTAGGGATTGCTGGCGGCGCCATGCTTTATGTAACTTGCGGTGAGATGATCCCTGAGTCGAGAGACTTGTACAGGGGAAGGATTTCTGTATTTGGAATGATTGCAGGAATCATTAGTGGTATAATAATTACGAGAGTTTTATGAAATGATTGAAAGGGTTGTGACAAATGACAAAAGTAGTTAAGCTTGACAGAGATAATCCAGACATAAATTTAATTGACGAAGCAGCAAGTATACTTCTAAATGGTGGACTTGTGGCTTTTCCCACCGAGACAGTTTACGGCATTGGTGCCAATTCACTAAATCCAGATGCAGTTGCAAAGATATTTATAGCTAAAGGTAGACCTCAGGATAATCCACTTATTTTGCATATTTCAGAGTTTCAGGATCTCTTTAAATATGCTAAAAATGTCCCAAATGATGCGTTAAAGCTGGCACGTCAGTTTTGGCCGGGACCATTGACCATGATATTTGAAAAGTCTGATATTGTTCCGTCTATAAATACAGCCGGAATGAATACTGTAGCCATTAGAATGCCGTCTAATAAGATTGCACATACACTTATAAAAAGAGCTGGCATACCTGTGTCTGCTCCAAGTGCTAATCTATCCGGTAAGCCAAGCCCTACAGATGCTTCACACGTTATTAGCGACCTTTACGGCAGAGTTGACATGATAATAGATGGTGGAAGCTGTGATGTAGGTGTAGAGTCTACAGTGGTAGACATGACGGGAGAGATTCCTACCATTTTAAGGCCAGGTGGTATTACAAAAGAGATGATAATGGGCGTAGTTGGCAGTGTTGAAGTAGATCCTATAGTATATAAAAAGCCTTCTTTGGATGTAAAGCCTAAATCACCAGGCATGAAGTACAAGCACTATTCACCAGATGCAGAAGTCTACATAGTCAAGGGAAATATAGGCGATGTTATAAAAAAAATACAAGAGTTGACAGAATTTCAATTGAATAATGGCAAAAAAGTTGGTATAATGGCAACAGAGCAAACATGCGAAAAATATCGAAATGGGGAAGTTTTAGTAGTAGGCAACAGGGAAAGACCGGAGACTATCGCTAAAAATCTGTTTAGGTGTCTTAGGGAATTCGACAAAAAAGGCGTTGATGTAGTGTACGCTGAAGGGTTTGACTATGATGAAATTGGACTAGCTATAATGAATAGGCTTGAAAAAGCCGCTGGATACAAGGAAATCAATGTGTAAGGAGAAAAATGTATTTTATGAAGGTATTATTCGTTTGCACAGGAAATACATGCAGAAGCAGCATGGCTGAAGGAATATTTAACCATATAGCAAGGGAGAAAGGCTTATCTCATGTAGCGGAATCAGCAGGCACTATGACTTACGATGGATTGCCAGCCACAGATGAAGCTATTAGGGTTTTAAAAGAAAAATACGGCATTGATATATCAAATCACAAATCGAGGCTCATTAAAGAAGAGCATATTAAGGATGCTGATTTAGTCTTGACTATGACAGAGGCGCAAAGGGAGTTTATCTTAAAAAGACATCCCGAATTTGCAGATAAAGTCTTTACATTAAATGAATTTGCAGGTCAAAAAGGAGATATTGAGGATCCGTTTGGAAGAGGCATAGATGTGTACAAGAAAACTGCAGAGGAAATATATGCATCTATAATGCGTATAATAGAAAAATTGTAGAAAGGAGCTTTTCAATGATTGCAATAGGTTCTGATCACGGTGGATATGAGCTTAAAGAAGCCATAAAGAAGCATCTTGAGGAAAGAGGGATAGAGTATAAGGATTTCGGTACATTTAGTGAGGAGTCTGTAGACTATCCTGATTACGCCAGAGAAGTGGCAGAGGCTGTAGCCAGCGGACAGTATGAGAAAGGCATACTTTTGTGTGGAACAGGCGTTGGCATATCGATTGCTGCCAATAAAGTGCCTGGCATAAGGGCAGCGCACGTGTCTGATGCCTTTTCAGCAAGGTACTCAAAAGAGCACAACAATGCAAACGTGCTTTGCATGGGGGGAAGAGTTGTAGGACCAGGTCTTGCAGCACTTTTGGTGGATGAATGGCTTGACGCAGAATTTCAAGGCGGTAGGCATCAAAAGAGGATTGACAAGATTTCTGAGATTGAAAAAAAATACTTGAGATGACATAGGAGGTAAATGAATGTACGATAATGTTTATGTGTTAGATCATCCATTAATACAGCACAAAATCAGTTTGATAAGAGACGAAAATACAGGGTCAAAGGAATTTAGAGAGCTTGTAGAAGAGATATCTATGCTTATGGCGTATGAAGTGACGAGAGATCTTCCATTGGAAGAGATAGAAGTAAAGACACCTATTGCGGTTGCCAAGACGAAGGTTATAGCTGGCAAAAAGTTAGGCATAGTGCCAATCTTAAGAGCAGGACTTGGCATGGTAGATGGCATGATGAAGCTTATACCTGCAGCTAAGGTTGGACATATAGGGCTTTACAGGGATCCCGAGACATTGAAGCCTGTTGAATACTACTGCAAGTTGCCTTCTGATATAAATGAGAGGGATCTCATTGTAGTAGATCCTATGCTTGCAACAGGTGGATCCGCATCTGCTGCCATACACTTTCTGAAAGAGAGAGGTGCACAAAGCATAAAGCTTGTCAACCTCATAGCTGCACCTGAAGGCATAGAAGCTGTTCACAGGGATCATCCGGAAGTGCCTATCTATTTAGCTTGCATAGATGAGAGGCTAAATGAGCATGGATATATTGTGCCCGGTCTTGGCGATGCCGGTGACAGGCTTTTCGGAACGAAGTAAGAGGAACGTAAAGATGAGGCCATCGTGGGATGAGTATTTTATGATGGTGGTAGATGTGGTGAAGACCAGATCTACTTGTTTGAGGAGGCAGGTTGGTGCTGTCATTGTGAAGGACAAGCACATCATATCGACAGGGTACAACGGTGCACCCACAGGTCTTAAACACTGTGAGGAAGTAGGGTGCATGAGGGAAAGCCTAAACATACCATCAGGTGAGAGACACGAGCTTTGTAGAGGCACTCATGCCGAGCAGAATGCCATAATACAAGCCGCATTAAACGGTGTAAGCACAAAAGATGCTACTATCTATGTAAGTGCAAGCCCGTGTTCTATGTGTGCCAAGATGATTATCAATGCAGGCATAAAAAGAGTTGTCTATGAAGGGGATTACCCTGATAATCTTTCATTTGAGTATTTGAAGGAAGCTTCTGTAGAAGTTGTGAAGATGGAAAGACGATAAATAGTTGACAATAATGGCGTTGGTGGAATATTATATAATTATGATAAGTTCAGGGGAGTGTTAAAATGAAAATATACATTTTGTCGTTTGTTGTGGCTTTTGTGGCTGCACTTATGGCTACACCAGCGGCAAAGAAGTTGGCTTATAAAATCGGAGCCATCGACATACCAAAGGATAAAAGACGTGTTCACAATAAGCCTGTACCGCTTATAGGCGGATTGGCCATATACTTTGGTACAGTTTTAAGTATGCTTCTGTTTTTGCCAAAATCGGAGACTAACCTTGGAATCATTGCAGGAAGCACGATAATAGTCGCTTTAGGGATATTTGACGATAAATACGAATTAAAAGCTAAAGTGAAGCTATTAGGACAGCTTTTAGCAGCATTTGTGGTTGTCTTAAGCGGTGTAAGGATCGATTGGCTTACAAATCCATTTGGCGATGGCATGATAAATATGGGTGTTTTTGCGATACCTCTTAGTATATTTTGGATCGTAGGTATTACAAATGCCATGAACCTTATTGATGGACTTGACGGATTAGCTGCAGGTATAGCATCCATATCATCAGGTTCGCTGTTTGTGGTGTCTTTGCTAAATGGGCGATATGCTACTGCGCTTATTACTGTTGCTGTCACTGGAGCGGCACTGGGATTCTTGCCGTACAATTTCAACCCTGCCAAGATATTCATGGGCGATACTGGCGCCATGTTTTTAGGCTTCATTTTGTCGGCGGTATCTATACAAGGTGCAGTAAAATCGGCTGCTGCCATTGCGATTGCTGTTCCCATATTAGCTCTTGGCGTTCCGGTATTTGACACGATATTTGCAATAATAAGGCGTTTGGCAAATAAAAAGCCTATCATGGAGGCAGACAAAGGGCATTTGCACCACAGGCTTTTAGCGTTGGGCCTTTCGCAGAAGCAGGCGGTTTTTGTCATGTACGGTGTAAGTTTGTTCTTAGGTTTAAGCGCGATACTTATATCCTCCACAAATGGTGCAAAAGGCTACATCATATTGATTGTTGCGATCTTAGCTGTTTTGTGGGGCGCAGACAAGATGGGACTTTATGGGCACAAAGCTAAAAACATGAATGTGTAAATATAAGGAGCTGAAGACATGCTAAAAGTAATGCCTATTTTCGGCACAAGGCCTGAGGCGATTAAGATGGCACCGCTTGTAAAAGAGCTTCAATGTGCCGATGGAATAGATACAGTCGTGTGCGTTACAGCTCAGCACCGGGACATGCTTGATCAGGTGCTGAGGCTTTTTAATGTCATTCCTAAGTATGACCTTGATGTGATGAAGGAAAGCCAGTCACTATCCGACATAACATCATCTGTCTTAAGAGGGCTTGACGATGTCTTGGAGAAGGAAAAGCCTGATTTGATTTTGGTTCACGGCGATACCACTACGACCTTTGTTGCTGCTTTGTCGGCTTTTTACAAAAAGATAAAGGTAGGCCATGTAGAAGCAGGGCTAAGGTCTTTCGATAAATGGTTTCCGTACCCTGAGGAGATGAATAGAAAGCTTACAGGGGTTCTTACAGATTTGCACTTTGCACCGACACAGACTGCAAAGGAAAATCTCATAAAAGAAGGCGTAGATGAAAGCAGCATATTTGTCACAGGCAACACTGTCATAGATGCCATGAAATACACTGTGAAGGAAAATTACATCTTTCGGGATGACAGGTTAAATGACGTTGACTACAATAACAAAAGAGTCATCGTTGTTACGGCACATCGCAGAGAAAATTGGGGTTTGCCAATAGAAAATATATGCAATGCATTGAGGAAAATAGCCATCGATTTTAAGGATACGTATATCATATACCCAGTTCACAAAAATCCCATCGTAAGGGATACGGTATTTAGCGTTCTTGACAATCTTGACAATGTGTTGCTGCTGGATCCAATCGATACGGATGAGATGCACAACCTCTTAAAAAGGTGTTACATGGTTATGACAGACTCAGGAGGACTTCAGGAAGAAGTGCCATCATTAGGAAAACCTGTCTTGGTATTAAGAGATGTTACAGAAAGGCCTGAAGCAGTTAAAGCAGGTACTGTAAAGATAATAGGAACGGACTTTGATAGAGTATACAGTGAAGCAAAACTTTTACTTACAGATAAAAATGAATACGACAGGATGGCAAATGCAGTAAATCCATATGGGGATGGCAATGCATCAAGGCGCATTGTACAAGCCATAAAATACGCATTTGGCATGACAGATGAAAAAATAGATGAATTTAAAGGCAGCGTATAACGCTGCCTTTAAAAATTATAAAGTGCTTTAAGGAGTTTAAACATCCATCGTTAAATTGATGGATGTTTTTATGTATAAATACATTAAAATTGTCAATAATTATATTAGGTTGGGCGGAACGTATGGTGAATTTATTATCCCCCTTGTGAATTTACCGTATGATACCGCCCACTTTTATTTTGATTTTGGAGGAATGAATATGTTTAATAAGTTATCATTGATTGCTGTTACAATAGTCGTGGTGGTTTTTATGTTAAACTCTCAGATGGATGCGTTTTCTGCAAAAGGGAATGATGTTTCAGTCATAGAAGAGGCTTTTTCAAAAACTGGGGCATCGTACCAGTACGCAAATATCAACGGATGGGCGAAGTTGAATTCCGATTTTACGCCTTTTAGTCAAATGAATAAAATTGTAGAAAATCTTATAAAATCGTTGGAAATTGACGATAAAGTTGTTAAAGTTTCGAAACTTGATCAGTCCAATTTCAGACAGTACGATGCGGAATACGACGCTAAAGACAAAAAAATTTCAATTGTCGTACAAAGCGTCAAAAACGATGCTGCTAATGAAACATACATTTTAATAGACGAATATTTGCTTCATGGAAATAAGGATGTTGTCAATGAGGATGAAAAAATCAAAAAGGCGTATTCAAGTTTAAGTCTTACTCCAGAGATTGCTACGTGTTTTGTCGGTACATACGATGGAAAGTTGAATAATGGCAAAATAAGTAGTATATTAGAAGAAGTGATGAAGGACACGGATGCTTCTAAAGTAGAAGGATTAAATGATGAAAATTTAGTCAGTATTTCTGCTCACACAAATAAAATTAAGGAATATATTGAGATTGGTAGTGAAAAAATAAATTTGAACGTTGCAGTAAGGTATAGCAGTTACGATGACAAAACATATATCTGGCTGGCAACACCTGTTATAGCAATAGAATATTAACAATAGAGGGTGGTATACACGAGGATTGTCGTTGAAAGTAGCCCTGCGCTGAAGGGCACTGTAAAGGTAAGTGGAGCGAAAAATTCTGTTTTGCCTATCATCGCAGCATCTTTGCTTTCGCAAGGTGAAGTAATTATAGATGATGTGCCAGAGCTTAAAGATGTGAATGTGATGATAGAGCTTATCAGATTTTTGGGTGCCAAGTGTACATTACAAGATGGAAAGCTTAAGATAAATGTGGACATAAAAGATGTGGAGGCGCCGTATGAACTGGTTAAAAAGATGAGAGCATCTTTCCTTGTGATGGGGCCTATCCTGGCAAGATTGGGTCATGCAAAGATATCGCTGCCGGGTGGCTGTGCCATAGGGACAAGACCTATAGACTTGCACTTAAAAGGGTTTCAGACGTTGGGGGCGGAGATAGACATAGGTCATGGCTATGTGGAAGCAAAAGCTAAAAAGCTTGTAGGCAAAAAGGTTTATCTGGACTTTCCAAGCGTTGGCGCAACGGAGAATATCATGATGGCTGCCGTATTTGCAGATGGGCTTACTACCATTGAAAATGCAGCCGAAGAGCCGGAAGTAGTGGATCTTGCCAATTTTCTCAATAAGATGGGAGCTAACATAAAAGGTGCTGGCACAGACACAATAAGGATAGAAGGCGTGAAAGAGCTGAAAGCCACAGAACACACTGTTATACCAGATAGAATTGAAGCCGGTACGTACATGGTTGCGTCTGCCATGACTGGCGGTGATGTGCTTATAGAAAATGTCATAGTCGATCACGTCAAGCCCATAATTGCCAAATTAACCGAGTGTGGTATTGAAGTGTATGAAGAAGGCACAGGCGTGAGGGTAAAAGGTTGTGAAAGCTATAAAGCAGTGGACATAAAGACACTGCCGTATCCGGGTTTTCCTACAGACATGCAGGCTCAGATGATGGCTATGATGGCTGGAGCGAAAGGAACCAGTGTAATCATAGAGACAGTGTTTGAAAACAGATTTATGCATGTAGACGAGCTAAAAAGGATGGGTGCGGATATAAAAATCGAAGGAAGAACCGCAGTCGTAACAGGTATTGATCATTTATCAGGTGCAGAAGTGAAGGCAACAGATTTAAGAGCTGGAGCTGCACTAATATTAGCAGGACTTATAGCGGATGGAAAGACCATTATAAACGATGTTTACCATATAGATAGAGGTTATGTAAACATCGAGGATAAGCTTAGAAGTCTTGGAGCAATCATATATAGAGTTGATTGAACAAAAATAGTAGCCGCAATCTCCACCTATAATAAAAATTTAGGTGCTGCATTGCGTTTTACTTTATTCCAAAATGAGTAGATATACGCAGAAAAAGACGGGAATGCACCTCCCGCCTTTTTCATTACCATTGACACCTGACTTTTATTGCTTACATATTTACTATGGCATAAAATTAAAATTTATTTGTTAAGTCACGGTAAAAGAATTATAATATTATAGGCGTTTTGCAAAGTTAAAAAAGGAGTTTAGGAATTATGGTTTACATATCTGTATCTATGTATGTGGAGGCAAAGCCTATTATAGATTATTACAATTTGAAGAAAGATGTGGACGAAAGATTTTATCAAATTTTTAAAAGCGATAACATGAGATTGATAATAACGGGTGTTGGCAAGGTTAATTGTGCTGCAGCTACATCATATCTTTTAGCAAAAACACCGCCTAATGATGGTGACATTGTAGTAAATATAGGCATTTGCGGTGCAAAAGATGGATTTCAAATAGGCACACCGCATCTTATCAATAAAATAAAAGATGCTTCAACTGGAAAAGACTACTATACAGATGTGCTTTTGAAGCATGATTTTAAGGAATGTTCTATCGAAACTTTTGATAAGCCTATTTCAAGTCCAGAACTTTTAGAGGAAGATTTGTGCGATATGGAGTCCAGTGGCTTTTATATTTCTGCATCAAAATACATAGAGCAACATAGGATCTTTTTAATTAAAGTGGTTTCAGATAGAGTTGGCATTGATACGGTTTCTAAAGAAGATGTCTTGGAGTTTATTCAAGGTAATATTGAAAAAATTGATGCTTTCATAAAAAAAGCTGAGAATTTTGCAAAAGTTGATGACAGCTTTTTCAAAAAAGAAGAAGTTATGTTGATCGAAAAGATTTGTTCTCTTTTGAAACTTACAAAAAGTTTAAGAGAAATCCTTTATAAATCATGTTTACACTACAAAGTGAGAACAGGCAAGGATATTTTGTTTTTAGAGAATATTGAGCTTTCAGATGTCAATAATAAAAGAGAAAGAAAAAAGCTTTTTGACTTAATTATCTCGTATTTGGAGAAGAATGGTTGATGAATTTTAGATGAGAAATGCTGGAAAATGCTTAAATATTGCAAAAATCGCAAGTTTAAATTATAATAAATGTATTAAAATAATTTAATAATTAAACAAAAGGAGGAATCAGATGACAACAAAAGAAAATGCTAGAAAGAAGTTATCCCAATTATCATTGATTTTAATGATATTTACATCTGTCTTTGGCTTTACAAACATGCCAAGATCTTTCTACCTTATGGGATATGGCGCTATTCCATGGTATATTTTATCAGGCATCACGTTTTTCATCCCATTTGCATTTATGATGGCTGAGTATGGTGCTGCTTTTAAAGAAGAAAGCGGCGGTATATATACATGGATGGAGAAATCCGTAGGACCGCTTTTTGCATTTACAGGCACTTTTATGTGGTATGCATCGTATGTTGTATGGCTTGTAAACATATGCTCGACGATTTGGATTCCACTTTCGAATGCCATATTTGGAAGCGACAAGACATCTGAGCTTCACTTTTTAGGGCTTAATTCAACTCAGACGCTGGGAATGCTGGGAATAATCCTTATCATCGTCATAACTTTTGTGGCCAGCAAAGGTCTAAGCGGTGTCTCGAAAGTAGCTTCTGTAGGTGGCACGGCTGTACTTTTGCTAAACGTTGTTTTGTTAGTTGGCTCTTTGATAGTGTTTATTGCTACAGGCGGGAAATTTAAAGAGCCGATTACGGGAATTAGCTCGTTTGTGGCATCGCCAAACCCTTCCTATGCAACACCGCTATCTGTCTTGTCATTTGTGGTATTTGCAATTTTTGCATACGGTGGCACAGAAGTAGTGGGCGGTGTCGTAGATCAGACGGAAAATGCTGAAAAGACGTTCCCGAGAGGCATGATGATAGCTGCTTCAATAATAGCTGTGGGTTATTCGCTTGGTATTTTCTTAATCGGTATTTTTACAAACTGGAAAGATGTTTTATCTTCTGACAAGATAAACTTAGCCAATGTGGCGTACGTGATAATGAATAATCTTGGTTATCAGTTGGGGACAAGTTTAGGCATGGGTCAAGCAGCATCCGTATCACTGGGAAATTGGGTTGCCAGGATCGTAGGCATATCCATGTTTTTAGCGCTTACAGGAGCGTTTTTCACGCTTGCTTATGCACCGCTTAAACAGCTTGTAGAAGGTACTCCGAAAGAACTATGGCCTTCCAACATAGGTTATGTTGAAGATGGAATACCAAAAGTGGCTATATGGGTTCAGTGCGGCATCGTGGTGGCTATGATATTTTTGGTGTCATTTGGCGGAGATATCGCGAAGGTATTCTTCACAAGGCTTGTTTTGATGGCTAATGTTGCCATGACACTGCCTTATATGTTCTTAATCATCGCATATCCTTATTTTAAAGGCAAAAGCAGCATAAAGAAAGGATATCAAGTGTTTAAAAGCAAAGGAATGGTGATGACTGTCACTATTTTAAGTGCAGCTACGGTAGGTTTTGCAAATTTCTTCACCATTATAGAGCCTATGACATCAGGTGACTACACGTCTACTATATGGATGATAATTGGGCCTGTATTTTTCTCAGCAACAGCGCTTCTTCTTTACAGAAGGTATGCAAATAAATATTTACGGGCTTTAAGGGATGACGAATAACTTTTGAGGCAATGCGAGTTTAACTCGTATTGCTTTATTTCTTTTTAAAAAGGGACTATAATGTAATTAAAGTAAATAAATAGGAGGGCTTTTTATGGTATTAGATCAATATGTAAATGCTTTAAAAGACGACTTAATCAAGTCGACGCAGGAAATCATCAAGATAAAAAGCACTGAGGGGGACATGAAGCCGGGGATGCCTTATGGCGAAGGAGTCGCAAAGGCGTTGGAATTAGCTTTAGACATAGCTAAAAGATTGGGCTTCAAGACGAAAAATGTAGACGGATATGTAGGATATGCAGAATACGGTGAAGGCGATGAGATAGTAGGCGTCTTAGGGCATCTGGATGTAGTGCCTGAAGGGGACGGCTGGGATTATCCACCTTATGGAGCCGAAATCCATGATGGCAAGATATACGGCAGGGGGGCAACAGACGATAAAGGACCTATAATGGCTGCTCTTTACGCATTAAAAGCCATTAAAGATTCTGGGCTTAAATTAAACAAGAGGGTAAGGATACTTTTTGGCACAAATGAAGAGACAGGCTCTAAAGAAATAGAGTATTACCTTAAACACGATGAATCACCATCAATCGGTTTTACACCAGATGCCAATTACCCAGTCATATACGCAGAAAAAGGCATCACCATGTTTGAGGTAGTAAAAGATTTTGAAAAGAAGTCTAAAGATATGGTTATTAAGTATATAAAAGGTGGCAATAGACCTAATATGGTTTCAGACTACTGTGAATGCGGTATTTATGTGAAAGATGAAGACAAAAGAAAAGCTCTTCGTGATGAGGTTAAGAGGTTTAAGGATGTTTCAGGCTTTGATTTAGATAGCGAAGTAGAAGACGACATGCTTATAGTAAAATCCCGCGGCGTATCAGCTCATGGCAGTCTTCCACATCTTGGGAAGAATGCGATAATGCAGCTTTTGATGTTTTTAAATGTCATATATCAAGATGAAGACGATGTGAAAGATTTCATAGACTTTTTTGCGAAAAATGTCGGACTTGAGACAGATGGCAAGACATTTGGAGTTTACCTAAAGGATGATACAGGAGAGCTTTCGTTTAACGTAGGAACTATCAATTTTGACGAGGAGAGAGGCTCAATAGGTTTAAATATAAGGTATCCTGTAACTTATAAGTACGAGGATCTGATGAATCCATTTAATGCGAAAATAAGTGAACACGGCATGAGATTTGAAAACATGATGCATCAGCCGCCGCTTTATTTTCCTAAAGATCACATCCTCGTAAAGACTCTTATGAAAGTCTATGAGGATGTGACTGGAAGGAAAGATGAGCCATTGTCGATTGGCGGTGGAACGTACGCCAAAGAGATGAAAAACATGGTGGCATTTGGGCCGATTTTTCCAGGCAAACCAGATCTTGACCATCAGGCAAATGAGTACATTGAGATAGACGATCTCGTCTTAAATGCCAAGATATACGCCCGTGCCATATACGAGCTGGCAAAGTAAATACATTAAAAACAGGAACTTATCTTTATGATAATTTCCTGTTTTTTTATGGGTAAGATTTTTTCGCTTTTTCTATATTATAAGTGTAAAAACTAAAAGGAGGTGTTAAAATGGCGGTTATATCTACACCACAAGGCTCAAGGATTTCCATATCATACATCACTGGAAAAGACGAAAGAGGTGTCGACGTCATAAGAAGCAGGACATACAACAACATTAAAAGTTCTGCCCTTGATCAGGATGTGATGGATGTGGCATCAGTTTTAAGCGGACTTCAAACATATCCTGTGAAGTCTGTGACCCGCATAAACCAAGTAGATCTGGCTCAGCAGTAATAATTTAAGATGATTATGGAAGAAGGGAGGGTATAGAAGTGGCGGTACAGCTTCAGATGAACTTTAAAAATAAGCTTGGCAGTAATTTCAGAATAAATGTGGATAACGCACTTGAAACGCTTACTGATAGCCAAGTTAAAGCAGCTATGGATACTATAATTTCAAAAAACATATTTGACACAAATGGCGGTGAACTGGTAGAAGCAGTTAGCGCCAGCCTTGTATCCACAACCGAAAAAGAATTTGCAGTCAAATAATACGGCGGGGGCAACCCCGCTTTTAAATTTATTGAACAGTGCCATAGCTTTTATGCAAGAATGGCATTGTAAATATGTAAAGGAGGGTTATCATGAATGAGATTTTTACAGGTATCGCCAATCTTGGGTTTCCAATAGTAGTAAGCATTTACCTTTTAGTTAGAATCGAAGGTAAATTAGATAGCCTGACCAATTCTATAAACGAGTTGACAAAAGCCATAACAAAGATAGAATAAGCGCAGAAGCGCTTATTCTATCAACTGATTACTTCACTTACCCTCTTTTCCATATTATCAGGCTTATCCCGCCTTTCATCGATCATGATGTTTGTCACTACCCTCATTGCTCCATCTTTAAATGGTATGTTGTGGATTTCTTCTGCTACTTTCATAAGTTCTCCTGTATTTCCTTCAATGACTGTCGATGTAGGTGTAACAGTGTATTTGAGGCCTCTCGTGTTTAAAAGTTCTACTGCCTCTTGTACAAAACTTGAGTAAGAAGCGCTACCTGTTCCAACAGGGACAAAATTTATTTCCAATATTGGCATTTGAATACCTCCTTTGTCAGTTTGCTATATTGAATTATCTTGTAGAATATTAATATATTTTGTCGAAAAAGATTTTTTTATCCGTTTTTATAAAATGCTGAAAATAAGCCGATTTGAAGAAAAAATTACAAATAAATGATTAAATTTTGGATTAATTGGGTCTTAAGACCTATTTATTTCGACAAATTGTTGTAATATAATAGAACATGTAAGAATGATTCCCCTTTTCCCCATAATTAATTTATATTCTGCACCCCCAACCCAATATGGTGTGCTGCATTTATTGCAGCGTTTTTTTTATGCTTTTAACTATAAAATTTCAAAGAAAAGTGTCGATATAAATATTGGATTATATAGTTTTTCATTTGCATTCATAGAACTATTTAAATAAAGTATTTGATGAAATGAGGGTATGTGGGATGAAGAGATTTGTGTCGCTATTGTTGATATTTGTCATTTTGTTTTCGTTTTTCCCAGGAAATATGTCGAAAGCTTATGCTTCAAATCCACCTAATATAACTTCTGTCGAGTCATTGCGCTATGATGGCACTATGGCGTCACCTGCCAAAGGACCTTATGATACATCCACAGCTATAGAGATAGATGGCAGTGCTTTTATGACATTTGACAGCTCAGGAAACATGACATCTCAAATTGATGCGGTTTACATCGATTCTATTTCGGACAACACGAAGCTTACCATACTTAGTGTAAATGAAAGCAAGATATACGCAAAGGTTCCTACAATGAGTGCTGCAGGCCTTTTATTGAACAAGCCGTATATGATTATCGCCCATAGAAGCGATGGGCAAAGTGCAGCTATACCTAACGGATTCACATACATCGACAATCCTAATATACAAAGTGCAGCATTGGATAATTATAAGACTGTGACGAGAGATTCCAGTGGCAATGTGACAGGTATATCGCAGCCACAGTCGTACATAAGAATGGAAGGCAGCAATTTAAGCGATATAGCTGTAGGGAATATAAACGGTGAGACGTCAAATGTGGTGTCCCAAAGCGGCTCTGTCTTGATTTCAGATATACCTTCCAGCATAAGGATCGATCCTTATACAACATACAATATCAACGTGACAAATATATACGGTGGTCAATCAAATACATACAGTACGAATTTATCTGCAGTCAATCAGGATATAACAAGCTTATCAAAGTATACAGCCATTGTAGGCGATACTATAACGATATATGGTCATGGGTTTTCTACGCTTGGCAGTGGCATGAGAGTTTACGTTGGGGAAAACCTTGTAAATAGCGGCAATGTTACGGTGGTAAGTGATACCGAGATGAGTGTAGTAGTGCCTGCTCCAAAGGATACCACATTGCCATATCAAAACATCGATATCATTGCATCAAATGGTGCAACAGTCACATTGGTAAATGCACTTCAAATAATTCCTACACCATCAATCATAACGATTGACAGCATAACGCCTAATGCAGGCACAGTGTCTGGCGGCACGAAGGTCATCATAGTCGGCCAAAATTTGAGGCAAGATCTTATAGTGAAATTTGGTGGTGTTCAAGGGCAAAACGTTCAAATGGTAAGTTTGCCTGGCCTTACAGACAACATGGATGCCATACAGGTTACAACACCTCCTTATTCAAAATCTGGACCTGTGAATGTAGACATAGTAGACCCTATTACAGGGTACACTGTAACAGAGCAAAACGGATACTTCTACCTTGCTGTTCAAGACAGCCTTGTGGCTATAGACATGAATCCATACAGTGGATATGAAAATGGCAGTACAGATGTGACTATCTGGGGCTACAACTTCCAAAGAAGTGACGATCCATCCACATATACCGCAAATCCAGACAATACGGAGATAACATACACTAATAGCAGCTATACATATACAGATCCTGTGACAGGGCAAAATGTAGTAGGTACGAGAGTAAGGAAGCTTTATGTGACATTTGGTGGTAATAAAGCTGTGATAGAAGGTGTTTCTGCGCCATCTGGAGGACAGGAGATTTTGAAAGTATTATCTCCCAGCATTACTTTAAACCCGCCAGGACAGCCCATGTCTGTGGATGTAGTAGTGACAGTGGAGACAACGATTATGGATTCAAATGGAAATGTCGTTATGCAGTACTCCGAGCAAAGCTCGCCGGCTAATAAGTTTACGTACAATCCGCTTCCTTCAAATCCTCAAATATTAAGCATATCTCCTAATAGCGGTAGTAGAGCAGGCGGTGATACTGTCACAATACAAGGATTTGATATAAGACCAGGCGTCAGCGTGTATTTTGGAGGTGTCTTGGCTACTGTAAAAGACTTGACTATTGATTCCAGCAATAGGTCAATAGTGACTGTCATAACGCCCAAAAGCAGTGCCCTTGGATATGTAGATGTGGAAGTCGTAAATAAAGATGCGGATCAAAACCGTGGATTTACGACGATGACAAATGGCTATTACTACTATACTGCACCTACTATCACAAATGTGTTTACAAATTTTGGCTCTAAGTACGGAGGAAATTTAATAACAATAACAGGGACAGATTTCTATGTTGGACAAACTGTGCAAAATGGTGTATATGTCCCTGTGTACCCTATGGTAACTATAAGAAATATAAATTTACAAGTAATAAGCGTTGTGGACAATAGTGGCAACATCATAGATGGCAAGAAGTTAAACATAGGCACACAGATAAAAGCGATAGTGCCTGTTACGACAAGTCCTTATCCGGTAGGATGGCAGGATGTGACGGTTACCAACTACGATGGGGTAAATGGCTCGGCAGGCGGCACAGTCACACTTAAAAACGGGTTTGAAATAAAAGATACACAGAAGACTCCCACGATTACTTCTGTCAATCCTAATAAAGGCCCCACAAAGGGTGGTACACAGATTACTATTACAGGCAGCAATTTTGAGACAGGAAGTATTGTCACCATAGATGGCGTACAAGCTAATGTGAAAAGTGTCACATCAGGGAATACTGTAATAAATGCTGTTACACCTGCAGGTACATTGGGGCAAAAGATAGTGCAGGTTATCAATCCATCAGATGGCGGTACGGCATCATTGAAGGATGGATTTGAATACTTGCTTATTGAGACAAACCCAAAAATAACCAGCGTGTCTCCCAATTACGGTGGAAAAGGTACTCTTGTGTACATCTTTGGCAGTGATTTTTCGAGAAAAATAGGCGACAGCGAAGGTGCAACAGTTTATATAGGCAATACGGTTATGGACGATGTGTACGTAATAGATCAGAATACTATAACCGCAGTTGTGCCAGATATGCAGTACACAGGACTGTATGACATAACAGTAGTAAATCCTGATACGGCTACAGCAAAATCCCCACAGAAGTTCCACTACCTTGTTCCTGAATCAAATCCCGTCATAACGTCGATAACGCCAGATCAAGGCACTGTAAACGGCGGTACGGCAATAACAATAACAGGAAGCGATTTTAGGCGTGGAGCACAAGTCTATATCGGTGGACAACTTGCCACGAACATTACTGTAAGTTCTGACGGCACCACCATACAGGCTATGACGCCGCCAGGAAATCCGGGAATGACTTACGTCACAGTTATAAACTACGATGGTGGCAACTACACCTATGGACTTCACAGTGGTGAAGCAGGGTTTACTTACGTCGTCCCAAACAGCTTGCCTGTCATAACGAAGATAGATCCAAATACAGGTTCTACGTATGGCGGTGACACCATCACCATAACAGGGCAAGATTTTAGGATAGCAAAAGACCAAAATGGCAATATCCTAAAAGACAGCGATGGCAATCCTATAGGACCTGATGTGTACTTTGGCAATGTGAAAGCCACAAAGGTAATATACGTAGACTATGGAACGTTGAAGGTTGTGACGCCTCCCAATGTGCCGGGGCCTGTAAGGGTATCTGTCGTAAACTACGACACAGGCATAGGATATCTTGACAATGGCTTTACGTACGTTCAATCTAAACCTACAATAAGCGGTATTGTACCACCAAAAGTCAACGTAAATGGTACGACGCACGTCATTGTCGTAGGCTCTAATTTTGCTGTACCTATATATGACGGTAACACTCTTGTAAGACCCGGCTCTAAAGTCTACATTGATGATGTAGAAGTGACAAATGTCACTGTAGTAAGCGGCAGTGAGATAAAATTTGTAGCACCAGCGATGAGCGATATAGGTATAAAGACATTAAAGATTGTAAATCCGGATGGTGGTATGGTTACAGCAAACATCGAGTATGTTTCACCTGTTTCAAATCCTGCCATAACTAAAGTAGATCCTTCTAAAGGAAGCATTGCAGGTGGTACAACTGTTACAATAACTGGCAGCGACTTTAGAAGCAATGTGTCGGTGTACTTTGAAGGCAATAAAGCCACGGTTGTATCAAGCAGTAGTACAGAAATAGTTGTCAAGACCCCGGCAGGCGATCCGAGTCTACTCAATGTGCCGATAGATGTCACGGTGTACAACGTAGATGACGGAGCAAGTACAACAATGCAAGGTGCATTTACTTATGTGAAGACAGGTGCAAACCCTGTTATAACATCTATAACTCCTAATACAGGATCTACAAGAGGAGGAGATACTGTAACGATTGTGGGTGACAATTTCAAAACGGGACTTCTCGTCTACTTTGGAGATGCATTGGCTCAGTCAGTGGTTGTCAATAATTACACCACTGTAACTGTAGTCACGCCACAGCATACCGCTGGAAAAGTAGATGTAAGGATATTGAACCCGGATTACGCAGATGCTGTGCTATCAGGCGGATTTACGTATGTTCAGACAGCGCCAGACAATCCATCTGGATTTTATGCCCAGACGATTTACGGAAATGATCACGCGATACATTTGTACTGGAATGCCGTAAATGGTGCAAATCTCTATGAGATATACGGCAAAAGAAGCATTGATACAAATTATTCCTTTATCGCATCAACAGATAAGTTGGAGTATTACGTTGATGGGCTAAGCCCAAATACTCTTTACAATTTTGAGTTAAGGCCTATTAATGATAAAGGCAATAGCGGCTTTGCTTATGCATCTGCATACACCGATTCTTCAACTAACTCAAAGTACGATACTGGTGTGCCGGATGTAATAGGCAATACAACTACAAATATATCAGGTAATGTAGTCTATATAACGCTTGGAAATGATGCTGCAAGTTCCAGCGCATACACAGTAGATTTGACTGGATACAAATACAAAGATACAAACACATGGGTTTTAAATATCCCAAAAAGCTTTAGCGGCAAAAGTGGAAGCATTGTTGTAAGGACTCCAAATTTCAGCATAAATTTTTCACCTCAGGCTTTAAACTTGACATCTAATATAGATAGGATCACAGTCAAATTGCTTGATGGTAAAGTGATAGATGATTTAAACAAAAGCCTTGGAAAATCCAGTACAATTGTATCTGATGTGTATCAGATAAATTACGATGAGATAAATGGAAGCATTGTGACACACATGGCTAACTTTAAACAAGCTGTAAATGTAGCGATGAATTATTACAGCAACAGAGCAAAAAATAGTTCATTGTCACTAAAAAATTTTGATGGTATAACGACTTACTACCAATATGTAGATCCTGTTTTGCATTACGTCTCAGGGTATGTTTTATACACTGGAAGGTATGCTGTAGTTGATTCTAATTTATGATGAGGTATGTGCTATGAAGAGGCTAATTAAAATAATCACTGTGGTTTCAATTTTATCCATTTTGCTGTTTGCTTCCGTTTACGGTTCAACGGTTTATTCCGGTGTAAACAATGCATCAGCAATATTTGCGAACATGACTTACAATGATATAGGCAATAGCTTTGCAAAAAGCGATATAATGAGGATGACAGCCTTGGCAGTCATAAGAGGCAATGGAGATGGACTTTATTATCCTGCAAGTTATTTAAAAAGAGAAGAAGCACTTGCCATGATACTAAGGCTCATGGGGAAAGAGAAAGACGTGCAAGTGGCTCAAAACAGCGCATCTGGTGGAGCACCAGGTGCTGCTGGTACTGCTTCCAGCGGTACAGTGGATAGCTGGGCACAAGGTGTAATAACCGTTGCTAAAAATACAGGGCTTCTGTCAAAGCAGGAGCAGTCATTGGATTTTACGAAAAACGCCACGAGGCAGGAGATAGCCAACTGGATTGCTAAAGGTATAAATCTGACGCCTGTTTATGGGAAAGATGCACAGTACGTCTATTCGTACAAAGATAGCAGCCTATTCGATGCAGATAAATTGCCGTACATAGAAGCGACGATTGAATCGAAAATAATGTCGGGATACACAAATGGCTATTTTGGGCCAAACGACTACATCACAAGGGAACAGATGGCAGCCGTATTAAGCAGGGCTTTTAATATTTCATATACAATGATGGGATACACAAAAGACATGGGCTATGTCGAAGACATACAAAAAGACAGCGTAAACGGCGGCACAAGGTACACATACGAAATTAAAAATGATAGTGGACAAGATATTGCATTGATTTCCGAAAATTCGCAAAGTGCAAATTACGACTTTGCAGTTTTGAAAAACGGTGTTGCAGGGTTATCTTCATTAATCACAAATGGCGACAGAATCACATATTACACAAATGGCAGCAATGTGGTATTTGCTGAAACAGAAAGTACATCTTCATATGTTTTAAGCGGTACAATCGATGCTGTTTGGCAAGGAAGTTTTAGGCTCATAGATGACAGTGGAAATAGCTATATAATATACTATAATAACAATACACAACTTACTATGAATTCTGTTGATGCATCTATAAGCGACTTAAAGTACGGGGAGACAGCTAAAGTCACTGTTTTTGGCAGTACAGCCACAAGAATAGATATCGTGTACACTGATTTAAGTGGAAATGGTCAGGTCAATCTTGGAGATAGGCAGGACAGCGGAAAAATAGCCGACATAGAGACAAATAGCAGTCAAGTTTCAATAACATTGGACAATGGAAATACGTATACGGCAAATGTTGATATGCCTGTTGAAGGTGGAAGTGGTTCACTAAGCGTAGGAGATTTGAAAGTCGGAGAGTATATAAAGCTTTATTTCAGCAGCATAAGCTCCAATACGCCTGATGAAGTGTTTTTAGAAGGGGACTACAACAAGGCTGTTGCAGTCATAAGAGGGACCATATCAGGAGTTTCTGGCTTTAACCCTAAAATACAGCTTAAGAATGTCCAAATTTATAGACAAGGCCAATGGAATACATCATCTGATTATTCCATGTACAGTCTTGATGGTGCATCAGTCTACCTTAATGGTCTAAAAATACCTGTAAGCGATATTAGCAAGTACAAAGGATATGATGCATATATAATGGTGGAAAACCATTATGGCACAGATACTGCAACACTTGTATCTATACAAAATGGATTTAATATGAGCTACGTTGGCAACATATCGTACGATGGAAATACTTTGACGGTGACTCTTAGCGACAATCGTCAGGTAAGCGTCAATGACGGCACTATCATATTGGATGATGGGCTTTTGGTGCCAAAAGACCAGTTGTCTAAGGTAAGTCAGGCTTACATTTCATTTGCAAGAGGTGGCGGGGCAAACTTCATATCAATATTGGATGCAAATGGTCCATCTGGATACTACTACGCCAAAGGAAATATTATAACCGTGACGTCAGATTCCATAACGCTTGGCAATTACTACTATTACAGTGGCAATGATTACGGCGATGAATCTTTAAGCAACAACGAATGGGTTGCCAATGGCGACGAAATTTTTTACGTCGGCGATGAAACATATATTGTAGATAATACTGGCAACAGCCCTTCAAACATACCGTACAGTCAATTTTTAAATCAGAAGTACAGCGGCTCTAAGTATTATTCTGCATACGTCGTTTCCAGCAATAATAATGCAATAGCTGTAAACTTAAGGCCTTTAGTTAGTACAGACAGGGTGACTAAAGCGGTATTAAGCAGCGTTAATGGCAATGTCTTGACTTTGGACAATGTGATGGATTGGAATGGACTCAACAACAATTGGGAGCTTAATACGTCTTTAGACTCTATAGATGTTACTAAGGCAGTCATAGTGAAGAACAACAAAGTAATATCTGTCAATGATTTAAATAGCGGAGATAGTCTCTACATAGTGAGAGATGGCGCTTCGGGGATAATAGTCACTGTACAGCAGTAAATGGGGAGATGCAGCATGAAGAAGATTATGATTATATTGATACTATTGTTTATGGTTATTCCAGTTTACGCCTTTGCCAACGACGCAGGGTATGAAGGTGGTATTGCCAATGAATATGAATACAAAGAAGTAGTGTTTATAACAGGCAGTCCTGTCGTATTTGATGGAAAACTTACCGTATCACAGTCTACAAGATCTGGAACTACCACGTCAACGTACAGGTATCAATTGTCATCAAGTGATGGTGGTAAGCTTACAAGGACATTGACATTTACTACTGTGGACACGCCAAAGGATCAGTACAATCAAGTTCAGTCAAATACCACTTTAAGCCGGTTTTCAGAGACCATAACAGAAGGCGGCAAAGTGTACAGGCTGTCATCTTATGATTTCAATGGCTCTGACATTAAATCGATAAACCCAGGTGTAGATTATTTTGCAGGCAATTTTGCAGGCAGAAAGGTGTACACCCTAAACAATAACGGCGGAACCATTGTTGTAGACATAACTGACAAAACGGTAGGGTATAGCCACGCTTACGGTAGTGTAAAGACACAGCAGATTAACTACACGATAGAAGGGAAAACCGTATCTAACAATACGAATATATCGTGGAGCGGCACTGCCAATGTGAATGTATCATTTACTGTAAGCTCTGACCTTCAGTACGTGACAAATGATCCTAACTACATAAGCTTTAGGGGCGGTTATCTTTTAAGTCAAGCTGGACAAGACGTCATGACGTACACATACGATTTGCCAGAGTTCGATGGAAGTGGTAATGTGATAGGAAGAAATACAGGATCAAGTAGCGCAAGTTTAGACGAAGTGCCGCAAGAAAAAAGGCTTGTGGTGCCGGATGTACGGGATATAAACGGCACATGGGGATATGACGATATATTGAAGCTTATGAGCATGGAGATTTTCCCGAATGATTCAAAATATTTTGGCCCCAAACTTCCTATAACGAGGACTGATTTTACAGTTGCAGTTGCAAAAGCCATAAATTTGGCACCTTATACTGTCCCGAAGATGACGGGCTACTCAAAGTCTAAAACTGCAGAAGTATCCCCGTTTGTAGATGTATCTACTTCTGACAGCAATTACGGCTACATAAAAGCAGCAAGTCAAGCTGGGCTTATATCAGGAACTGCGCCAAATCAGTTTAGCCCTGATAAGCCACTTACCAGGGCAGAAGCGGCAGTCATCTTCATAAGAGCACTAGGTCTTTCTAACCTTGCTCCATCGGGCAATTTCAATACAGGCTTTAAAGATGATTTTAGCATACCAGCGTGGGCTAAAAGAGATATTTACGTTGCAAATGAGATTGGATTATTAGAAGGTGATAGCTACGGCAACATAGATGCCAATGACACATTGACAAGGGAGGAAGCGGCAGCCATGATATCCCGCATGATAGACTTCATGATGAAGGATCTGACGGTTGATTATGTACAGAAGGTTATAAATTATTGATTCATAAATTTTTACCCCGACGCATATACTTTACTATCCTGTATTAAGGAGGATATAATGAAGCATATTGCGTACGGGGTTATTTTAATTGTCTTTGCGACTATTTTACTGCCAACTGTAATCGTCATAGGATTGGCGCCTGCAAGAAGTGTTGTATCCCATGGAAGCACTGTCAGGCTTATAAATAGTGGAGGACTTAAAGACATAAAGACCAATGTAGAAGAAGCACCTGCTGATTACAATACGATTAATGTGTTTGTGGTGGATGAAGACAAAAATGTAAAGATGAATCTGGAAGATTACCTTGTAGGTGTTGTGGCAGCAGAGATGCCAGCGGATTTTGAATTAGAAGCTTTAAAGGCTCAAGCAGTTGCTGCAAGGACGTATGCACTTTCGAAGGAATTATCTTTAGGTGGTAAAGGTTGCAATCTTCATCCAGGTAGCGATATATGCACAGATTCAAAGCACTGTCAGGCATGGATATCAGACGATGTAATGAAATCTCGATGGGGTGATAAGTACAATTTGTACCATGACAAGATAGTGAAAGCGGTAAATGACACGAAAGGTCTTGTGATAGTTTACAATGATGCACTTATAGATCCTGTATATCATGCCATAAGCGGTGGTGAGACGGAAGACGCCATTAACGTGTGGAAGGAGAACTTTCCTTATTTAAAAAGCGTGCCATCTCCAGGGGAAGAAGTGGCCCAGAAATTTAAGACGACTGTGACAGTATCATCAGAAGAATTTGTAAACCGCATAAAAAGCAAAACGCCTAAAGCTAATATAAGCACAAAAAATGTATTAGGATACATAAAAAACGTAAAAAGGACTGAAGCAGGACACGTTTTATCGCTGAACATAGGTGGCGTAGACTTTACAGGAACAGATATACAAGATCTATTCCAGCTAAATTCCACCAACTTTAGCTTTAGCATGAAAGGAAGCAACGTGGTGATAAATGTGATTGGATATGGACATGGTGTAGGAATGAGTCAATATGGTGCAAATGCAATGGCTGAGGATGGCAAAAACTTTGAAGATATATTGAAGCACTACTATACAGGTGTAGAAATAATGAAGATAGATAACCTTTTAAAATTAAAAAATGGAAAAGCTTAAGCTTACATAGATATCGTGAAACCTCCTTTGGTATAAATTAAATTATATTGGTTAAAATACCAAAAGGAGGTGAATTTTTGTGAAGATAAATAGAGACGATTTAGCAAGGTTTTTTGACAGAAAAGGATTCTACTTAATTTTGTTTTTGTGCATAGTTGTCGTAGCTGTTACTGCTGTCTATGTTACAGACAATAACTTAAAGAAGATGGCAGAGCTTAGTACAACGCAAAATACTGTGAAGACAGACTCCAGCACAAAGAATACTGTTTCGGAGTACCCTACTACTAAGAATAATAGCACGACAAAAGAAGAAAACAAGGTGAAAGTTGAAAACACAAATTCCACCAATGTATCATCGTCCTCGAAAACTAATGTATCAAATACAGCATCTAAGACAGTGGAGAACAAGCCGCAATCAAATAACGCTGTAAATACCATGTCAAACATCACTACAGCAAGTGCGGATACGAAGAGTCAAAGCAATGCTACGTTATCGCTGATAAAACCAGTCAATGGAGATGTGATAATGGAATTTGCTGTGACGAAGCTTACATATTCAAAGACTCTCGATGAATGGACAACCCACAAAGGAGTTGATTTAAAAGCGGATTTAGGCACTGATGTGGTGGCAGCAATGAACGGTATTGTGACAAAAGTGTACAACGATAGTAGGCTTGGAAACACTGTAGAGATAAAAAATGGTTCGTATATAACTCGCTATAGCAATCTTGAGGATGACGTCAGTGTGAAAGTGGGACAGGCAGTACAACAAGGAAGTGTCATAGGAAAAGTTGGAAATACTGCTAAGTTTGAAATTGCGGAAGATCCACATGTCCACTTCGAGTTACTAAAAGATGGAAATTATATAGACCCCATGCAATACTTCAGCAAATAAACAGTGTGTTTATTATCAGGATAACAGGGGAAAACCCTGTTATTTTTTTGCGTTGAAGCTTGTCATTTTATTCTATTGATACAATCCCCGCATATAAATATATTGAAAGGTCTATACTTAAGGGGGTTTTTGTATTGAAAGATTATATCGAAGAGAGGACATTGGAGATAGGGAAATATATAATAAAGAACAAATCGACTGTAAGAGAAGCTGCAAAAGTTTTTGGTGTTAGCAAAAGCACAGTTCATAAAGATGTAACAGAAAGACTTGAGAATATAAACCCTAAGCTCTACCAAGAAGTCAAAGAAGTATTGGAGAAAAATAAGGCTGAAAGACATATAAGAGGTGGCAATGCCACTAAAATAAAGTACAAGTCAGGAAAATAAAAATTTAATATTAAAAAGAGGAATTATGAAATATTTGTCGAATTTATTTATTAAATATTTATTTTTAAGTGTCGATAAAGAATATGGATGCCAATACAATGTCGAAAAACAGAAGAAAGGTGTGTTTAGATGTTTGCTTTA
The DNA here is from genome assembly GCF_000189775.2 of Thermoanaerobacterium xylanolyticum LX-11. Classification (NCBI taxonomy): domain Bacteria; kingdom Bacillati; phylum Bacillota; class Clostridia; order Thermoanaerobacterales; family Thermoanaerobacteraceae; genus Thermoanaerobacterium; species Thermoanaerobacterium xylanolyticum. Next base: position 2,266,322 of record NC_015555.1, on the reverse strand, counting down.
TCAAAAGATATTGGAATTGACCTCGGCACGGCATCTGTACTTGTCTATATGAAGGATGAGGGGATCGTCTTAAACGAGCCATCTGTTGTGGCCATCGATAGAAATACAGGCAAAGTACTTGCAATAGGCGATGAGGCAAAAAGAATGGTAGGCAGGACGCCGGGGGATATTATAGCTGTCAGGCCAATGAGTGCTGGAGTGATTTCAGATTATGATATAACCGAAAAAATGCTAAGATATTTTATTCAAAAGGCCTGCGGCGGGGGAATTATAATGAGGCCCAGAATAATGATCTGCATACCCAGTGAGGTGACACAGGTTCAAAAGAGGGCTGTCATAGATGCTGCAGTACATGCAGGTGCCAGAAGAGCTTTTTTGATTGAGGAACCTATAGCTGCAGCTATAGGGGCAGGTCTTGACATAGAGAAGCCGTGTGGCAATATGGTAGTAGATATTGGGGGAGGCACCACTGATGTTGCTGTCATTTCTTTAGGTAACGCAGTGGTGTCTAAAAGCATTAAAGTTGCAGGAAATAATTTTGACAGCGCTATAATAAAGTACATAAGGAAAAAGTACAATATCATCATAGGTGATAGGACTGCTGAGGAAATAAAGATAAACATAGGTTCTGCTCTTAAAAAAGACAAGGAAGAGTATATGACTGTAAAGGGAAGAAGCCTTATATCGGGGCTTCCGAAAAGTTTCGATATAAGCTCAGATGAGGTTGCGGAAGCACTGGAAGAGCCGTTAGCTGATATCGTCGATCTGGTCCACAGCGTATTAGAAAAAACTCCGCCAGAATTAGCAGCAGACATATGCGATAGAGGTATAGTGCTTACTGGTGGGGGTTCGCTGCTGCATGGACTTGACAAATTGCTGGAGGAAAAGATGGATGTGCCAGTCGTACTGGCGAATGATCCAATATCATGTGTGGCTTTAGGTACGGGAAAGGCATTAGAGTCTTTGCCATTTATGGAAGACCACGAAACTGTCATTGATGCGTTTAAAATCAAGTGAGAAGGTGTTTGTATGCTAAGAGGTTTGTACACAGCATCATCAGGAATGATAGCACAGCAGAAGATAGTAGATGTGCTTTCAAATAACATCGCCAATGTAAATACCGCAGGCTACAAAAAGGACACTGTGACGACGATGGCTTTTCCTGATTATATGGTTACAAGAAACGGTGGCGACAATGTGCCCTACAATGGCAACATTGGTACTATGGATTACGGTGTTTTAGTTGAGACGTTTAACACCAATTTCTCTGAAGGTGACATTGAAAAGACCGATGGGAAGCTGGATTTTGCCATAGACGGTTCAGGATTTTTTACTGTAAGCACGCCAAGTGGCGTAAGGTACACGAGAGATGGTTCGTTTACTTTAAACAACAATGGGTATCTTGTGACAAAAGATGGATACTACGTTTTAGGGCAGAATGGCCCTATACAGCTTAATAACGGAGATATATCCGTTGATGAGTCTGGAAACATAAGCGTAAATGGGCAAGTTGTTGATAAGTTAAACATAGTGGATTTTGCAAATTACAATACACTCAGAAAAGAAGGCAACAACCTGTTTTTCACAACTGGTGGACAAGCTATACCTGCGACTTCAAAAGTAAAGCAGGGTTATTTAGAGGGTTCAAACGTAAATCCAGTAGATGAGATGGTGACTATGATAAGCGCAATGAGGACTTATGAGGCAAATCAAAAGTCAGTGTCTGCATTCGATGAAACACTTGATAAAAGTGTAAACGAAGTTGGAAAAGTATAAAAAGAGGTGGTATAAGTGATAAGAGCATTGTGGTCTGCTGCATCAGGCATGAATGCCCAGCAGCTTAATGTTGATGTGATTTCAAATAATCTTGCAAATGTAAATACGACTGCATTTAAGAGGGATAGGGCGGAATTTCAGGATCTTATATATCAGACGCTTCAGACTGAAGACGTAAATGGAGGACAGGGGAAACCTGTAAACATGCAGGTGGGAGTTGGTGTAAGGCCATCTGCCATTGTCAAAGACTTTAGCGAAGGAAGCCTGCAAGAGACAGATAATCCTTTAGATGTGGCGTTAGACGGAGAAGGATTTTTCGCAGTGTTAGGCCCTGATGGAAATACGTACTACACGAGAGATGGAAGCTTTAAGTTAAGCGTAGATCAAAACACTGCTACACTTACTACTGCTGATGGCTATCCTGTTTTAGACGACGGAGGAAATCCTATAACATTTGATAGTACCCAAAAGGATATATCCATATCACCTCTGGGAGTCATATCTGTGAAAAACTCTGATGGGACACAGCAGGATGTAGCGACTTTAGGTATCTACAATTTTCAAAATCCAGATGGACTTTTGGACAAAGGCGATAACCTTTATGAGGCAACAGCAGCATCTGGAGATCCTGGCACAAGAGATGATTTTCAGGGTAGAATGGGGAACGTCCGTCAAGGCTTTTTAGAAACTTCAAATGTGCAAGTGGTAAATGAGATGGTAAACATGATAGCAGCTCAAAGGGCTTATGAACTAAATTCAAAGGCTATTCAAGCAGCAGATGATATGCTTAGCATTGCCAACAATTTAAGGAGATAATATTTACAATTGGAGGAAGTTTTAAATGAACATAGATCCTGTAAGCAGTATAAATGAAGTAAATCAGGTGAATCAGCTTAATGTCAACACTAATACCGGCGATTTTCAAAAGGCGATACAAGATGCTTTAAACAATAAGGACAAGCAAAAGTTGAAAGAAGCGTGTATCGACTTGGAAGCCGTATTTGTAAATCAAATGCTTACTGAGATGAGAAATACTATACCAAAGGATCCGCTAACTGGTGATGACTTTGCTACAGATGTATTTACTACAATGATGTATGACAATTATTCACAGGAAATAGCGAAAAACTCAGGGCTTGGATTGGCAGATGAAATGTACAACCAATTGTCAAAGAAGATATGACAAAGAAGATGCAGCATTGAACTGCATCTTCTTAATTAATAAGTCCTAATCGCTATACCGCAAATTTAATTTGTGAAACTTGAAGATCATAATATTTACCATGCTTTGCCATTAGTTCTTCATGTGTTCCTTCTTCAACAATATTCCCATCTTCTACTACAAAGATTCTATCGGCATTTCTTATTGTTGAAAGTCTGTGAGCTATTACAAATGAAGTTCTTCCTTTAAGTAACTCTTCCAATGCCATTTGAACTAGTATCTCTGTATGTGTATCTATACTAGACGTAGCTTCATCCAGTATTATTATTGCAGGATTTTTAAGCAATGTGCGAGCGAAAGATATAAGCTGCCTTTGACCTACAGACAACCTTGAACCTCTTTCATTAACTTGTGTATAATAACCATCTTTCAATTGAGTTATAAATTCATCAGCATGTACTGCTTTAGCTGCTGCTATAACTTCTTCATATGTGGCGTCAGGCTTTCCATATTTAATATTGTCGTATATTGTGCCAGCAAAAATAAATGTGTCTTGTAAAACTATACCCATTCAGAGATTTCGCATTTAAAAATTTATAGAGTGATAAACACGTTGATTTATATAATTTAACTAAGAGCAGCTAGAAATATGTGATTTTCCGTTTTTTACTGGAAATTGAAAGAAAAAAATTTGCAAAATAAAAGCATCCTTTCTATAATATGTTTTGCGAAAACCTAAATAGAAAGGATGCTGATAAAATGAACAAAAGTTATTTAAAACAAATGCTTATTTACTTCTCTAAGATATACCATCTTGGAGAAAAAATCAATACCCTAAAAGATAAAAGAGCAAAATCTTCAGTAAAAATTTCAACAGTTACCTTTGTAGTATTATTTGGATTTATGCTTCAAATAAGGAGTTTTAATAGGTTGGAACATTGGCTTAAAAAAGGTAAATTTAAAAAAGTATTACCTAAAAAGACTAAAATTCCTCGTATTGACACTATTAGGCGTGTTTTAAGTAATTTTGATTTAGATGGCTTAAATGAACTTAATAATAGTATAATCAAGACAAGTACAAAAAATAAGGTTTTTAGAAAAGGAACTATAGATGGACTAAAAGTTGTTGCAATAGATGGTGTAGAGTTATTTGAAAGCACTAATAAGTGCTGTGATAATTGTCTTACACGAGTCCAAAAGGACGGGATTACTCATTACTTTCATAGGTCAGTAATATGTGCATCTGTAGGTTCTGATCCACATCTTATCATAGGTCAGGAAATGCTTGAACCAAAAAGAGATGCTTCAGATAAAGACGAAGGAGAAATCACAGCAGGCAAGCGTCTAATTAGAAAATTGCATAAAGAATTTCATCATTTTGCAGACATTATAGTAGCTGATGCATTATATTGCAAATCTACTTGGATTAAAGAAGTATTATCAATAGGGATGGATGCAGTAGTAAGGGTTAAAGATGAAAGACTTAATATAGTTAAGGATGCACTTGGTTTATTCAAGTGTCGAGAAGCAGATAAAGAATGGACTGTTAAGAAAAAAAGTAACCAGAGATTTCGCATTTAAAAAATTATAGAGTGATAAACACGTTGATTTATATAATTTAACTAAGAGCAGCTAGAAATATGTGATTTTCCGTTTTTTACTGGAAATTGAAAGAAAAAAATTTGCAAAATAAAAGCATCCTTTCTATAATATGTTTTGCGAAAACCTAAATAGAAAGGATGCTGATAAAATGAACAAAAGTTATTTAAAACAAATGCTTATTTACTTCTCTAAGATATACCATCTTGGAGAAAAAATCAATACCCTAAAAGATAAAAGAGCAAAATCTTCAGTAAAAATTTCAACAGTTACCTTTGTAGTATTATTTGGATTTATGCTTCAAATAAGGAGTTTTAATAGGTTGGAACATTGGCTTAAAAAAGGTAAATTTAAAAAAGTATTACCTAAAAAGACTAAAATTCCTCGTATTGACACTATTAGGCGTGTTTTAAGCAATTTTGATTTAGATGGCTTAAATGAACTTAATAATAGTATAATCAAGACAAGTACAAAAAATAAGGTTTTTAGAAAAGGAACTATAGATGGACTAAAAGTTGTTGCAATAGATGGTGTAGAGTTATTTGAAAGCACTAATAAGTGCTGTGATAATTGTCTTACACGAGTCCAAAAGGACGGGATTACTCATTACTTTCATAGGTCAGTAATATGTGCATCTGTAGGTTCTGATCCACATCTTATCATAGGTCAGGAAATGCTTGAACCAAAAAGAGATGCTTCAGATAAAGACGAAGGAGAAATCACAGCAGGCAAGCGTCTAATTAGAAAATTGCATAAAGAATTTCATCATTTTGCAGACATTATAGTAGCTGATGCATTATATTGCAAATCTACTTGGATTAAAGAAGTATTATCAATAGGGATGGATGCAGTAGTAAGGGTTAAAGATGAAAGACTTAATATAGTTAAGGATGCACTTGGTTTATTCAAGTGTCGAGAAGCAGATAAAGAATGGACTGTTAAGAAAAAAAGTAACAATTATATTAAAATAAAGGCCTGGGACGAAGACAATTTTCAAATGCCTAATTCCGACATAGAAGTAAGGTTTATAAAATTTATAGAGGAGATACATAGCTCAAGCAAAGTAGAAACAAAAGAATCATGGATAATAACTACCTCTAAAGTTACTTCAGTAGAAACTTTATGGAAAATAATACATAAAAGATGGGAAATTGAAAACAATGCTTTTCATCAATTAAAAACAGAATGGCACTTAAATCACTGTTTTATGCACAGTCCTGAGGGTGTAGAAACTGTGTTAATGTTTATAATAATAGCATTTAATTTGATGCAATTATATTTCTTCAGGTGTATAAGAAATTTTAGGGAAAAGCATATGCTTCAAATAGATATTATTGAAGATATAAAAGATGAGATATTTATCATAGAAACTGGATGGAGTAATCCACTGTTTGTGAAGACATAATTTGAAACAAAACTGGAAATTCATTATTAAAATTCATGGGGTAAGGGGAAAGTATAACTTTTTTAGCATCTAAATGGATTTACTATTACCATATATTCAACTAGATGTAAAATATAAAAATTCTTGTAAAGATAAATTTTTTGCTGGAATTTTGATGCGAAATCTCTGAAAAGTAACAATTATATTAAAATAAAGGCCTGGGACGAAGACAATTTTCAAATGCCTAATTCCGACATAGAAGTAAGGTTTATAAAATTTATAGAGGAGATACATAGCTCAAGCAAAGTAGAAACAAAAGAATCATGGATAATAACTACCTCTAAAGTTACTTCAGTAGAAACTCTATGGAAAATAATACATAAAAGATGGGAAATTGAAAACAATGCTTTTCATCAATTAAAAACAGAATGGCACTTAAATCACTGTTTTCTGCACAGTCCTGAGGGTGTAGAAACTGTGTTAATGTTTATAATAATAGCATTTAATTTGATGCAATTATATTTCTTCAGGTGTATAAGAACTTTTAGGGAAAAGCATATGCTTCAAATAGATATTATTGAAGATATAAAAGATGAGATATTTATCATAGAAACTGGATGGAGTAATCCACTGTTTGTGAAGACATAATTTGAAACAAAACTGGGAATTCATTATTAAAATTCATGGGGTAAGGGGAAAGTGCAACTTTTTTAGCATCTAAATGGATTTACTATTACCATATATTCAACTAGATGTAAAATATAAAAATTCTTGTAGAGATAAATTTTTTGCTGGAATTTTGATGCGAAATCTCTGTCTCTTTTATTTTTTTGTTTATTTTTTCAAAGAATGTGATATAATATAGATAAAGAGGTAACCGTCCGCAAAATGCGGTTGCCCAGATAAGTTAAGGTTTAAACCATAACCGCACTGGTGCTAGCAGGGCGGTTATTTTTCTCTTTTAAAGCCGAGAATCGCTATAATTAACATTCCGAACATTATCATCAAAGACAATGTCTCGTATGTATTCATCATAGCAACCACCTCCTTTTAAGGAGAGTGGCAACCGCACCCTGCTACAGGCTACCTCAAATACAATTATAACATATATTTATAATTATAGCAGGTAAAAAGCGCATCAAAATAACATTTTTAGTTGCGCAATTTTCATATTTTCATCCTATATGGTATAATCATAGTAAAAAGCAAAAGTAGGAGTGGATTAGATGATAGATAATAAAGAAATCAGGGAGGTCATACCCCACAGGTATCCGTTTTTGATGATTGATAAAGTGTTGGAGATTGAAGATGGTAAGAAAGCCGTAGGCATAAAAAACGTCTCTGCAAATGAACCTTTTTTTCAAGGGCATTTTCCGGGGAATCCCATTATGCCGGGTGTACTTATTGTAGAGGCTATGGCGCAGCTTGGTGGAATAACCGTTATGCACGGGAAAGACAATAATAACATGATAGGGCTTTTTACAGGCATCAATAAGTGCAAATTCAAAAGAGTAGTAGGGCCTGGAGATCAGTTAAAGATTGAAGTTGAGATAATCTCGTCAAAATTGAATCTCATAAAGGCGAAAGGCGTTGCGACGGTAGATGGTGACTTGGCAGCCGAAGCTGAGATATCGTTTATGCTGGTGGAGAAAAATTAAATTGAAGGTGCGTTAAATGTCAACAGTCAAAAAAACTGCTAAAGCTGCAGGACTTGTGATGGTTATAACATTAATAAGCAAAATAACTGGTTTTTTGAGAGAGGTAGTCATAGGGTCAAAATTTGGCACCACAAAATACGTAGATGCTTACAACATGGCTCAAAACATACCGATGGTTTTGTTTGCTGCAATTGCGGCATCTATCGGTACCACAGTCATACCCCTTTTTTCTGAATACCTTGCAAAGAAAGGAAAGGATAAGGCTTTTGACTTTATAAACAACCTTTTAAATGCTTTGATTCTATTGACAGTTATCTTTGCGTCAGTAGGCATAGTGATGGCGCCGATTTTAGTCAAAATAATGGCACCGGGATTTAAAGGTGATGTCTACCACGCTACATTGAAGCTTACGATGATTTTGATGCCTGTGATGGTATTTGTGTTAGTGTCAAATATCATAACAGGTGTTTTGCAATCACTTGACCATTTTTCTGTACCTGCAATGATAGGCATACCGTACAACATCATCATAATAGGTGTAGCACTTTTATACGGAGCTAAATACGGTATATATGGTGTAGCTGTAGCAACTGTGGCAGGGTCTATCATTCAGGTGATTATGCAGCTTCCGGTCCTTTATAAGTTTGGCTTCAGGTACAGATTTGTGCTGGATTTGAAAGATGAAGGGGTAAAAAGAGTAATCATATTGGCAATGCCTGTTCTCGTTGGAACATCAATACAAGTTATAAACACCTACGTTGACAGGATGATAGCGTCATATTTGCCATCAGGCAGCATTGCAGCTCTAAACTATGCAAATAGGCTCATAGGCTTTGACATATTTTCAATGGCAATCGCAATTGTAATATATCCGATGCTTTCAAAGCACTTTGCGGCTAACAACATAGATGAGTTTAAAAAAGGCATAAAGATGGCAGTTAAAGCGATACTCTACATCATGATTCCAGTAACAGTAGGTGCCATAATATTTAGGTACCCGATTATAAGGATCTTGTTTGAGAGAGGAGCCTTTAACGAAAGATCAACTTATCTTACTTCTATTGCTTTCATGTTTTTAAGTTTAGGCATGACAGCCAATGGGCTTAGAAATGTCCTAAGCAGAGGCTTTTATTCTTTAAAAGATACCAAGACGCCGATGGTAAATGGTGCAATTGCCGTTTTAGTAAATATAGGACTTAATCTAATTATCGTAAGATATCTTGCATTAGGAGGACTTGCATTGTCTACGTCCGTTGCAGCAACTTTAACATCGTTGATGCTTATGTATTCCTTGAAGAGGAAGATAGGCACTATCGGGGGATATGAAATTTTAGCTTCGTTTATAAAAGCAATTACAGGATCTATAGTAATGGGGGGATTTGCATATTTGACATTCAATCTTGTCATGAGACATTTTCCGGCTACAAAAATTTACGAAGCCGTATCATTAGTAACTGCAATTTTTGCGGGTTCTATCGTCTACATTGCGATTATAATGCTATCGGACAATTCTATATTGGGTTATGTAAAAAAAGGTGCAAAAATGTTAAAGGGAAAATTAGCTGGTGATTAAAGGAGTGATTTCGATGAAATCAAAGGTATACTATTACAATATGAGGTCTTTAAAGCCATCAGGAAGTATTACATCAAAAGTATCAAGGCTTTTTGACGTAGCAGGATTTAAAAGCATTTTTAAGAAAGACGATTTGGTTGCAATAAAACTGCATTTTGGAGAAAGAGGAAATAACGCATACATAAATCCCATCTTTGTAAGACAAGTGGTAGACAAGGTTAAGGCCAACGGCGGCAAACCGTTTTTGACTGATTCGAATACACTTTATAAGGGAAGCCGCGCGAATGCCGTAGACCATTTGATTACAGCCATAGAAAATGGTTTCGCTTATGCCGTTGTCAATGCACCCTTGATAATAGCAGATGGCTTATTAAGCAAAGATGCGGATGAAGTAGAGATAAACAAGAAGCACTTTAAGACGGTAAAAATATCGTCTAACATAGTCAATGCCAATTCCATGATCGTGCTTTCGCATTTTAAGGCACATGAGATTGCTGGATTTGGTGGTGCCATAAAAAATCTTGCTATGGGGTGTGCTACAAGAGCAGGCAAACAGCAGCAGCACTCTACCGTAAGCCCAAAAGTAGGCAAAAAATGCACTGCCTGTCAGACATGTATCAAAAATTGTCCGGAAGATGCCATATCACTGGTAGATGGCAAAGCTTACATAGATCCTGAAAAATGCATCGGATGTGGAGAATGCATCACAATGTGCCAGTACGACGCCATAAATCCGCAGTGGGGCACAGACATGGATGAGTTTGTGGAGAGAATGACGGAGTACGCCTATGGAGCCTATATGAATAAAAAAGGCAAAATAGCCTTTATGAACTTTGTAATGAATGTGACGCCATTGTGTGATTGCACACCGTGGAGCGATGCGCCTATTGTACAGGATATAGGAATACTGGCATCATTTGACCCTGTTGCCATAGACAAGGCCAGCTTTGACCTTGTAAATAGACAAGCAGGAAATCCACATTCTGCATTAGGAGATTTAGGCAGAGGGCTTAATGAAGGTGATGACAAATTTGCCGCTGTTCATCCTGAGACGAGAGGAGATATACAATTTAAATATGGTGAAGAGCTTGGAATGGGTACTACAGATTATGAGCTTGTAGAACTTAAATAATGCAGAGAAATCTGCATTATTTTTTTTAAAAAAGTAAACAAATTTGTATACGATTATAGTATAATGTATGTATAAGGTTAAAAAGGGAGAGGTCAATGATGGAAAAGTATATTATAATTATACCGGTTGCAGGGGTGCTGACGGTAGCATTGCTTTTTTTAATAATGCTTTCAATGATCAAGTTTTCTGACAAGTACATAAATAAAAAAGAAGAGAAAAAGAAAAAGGCAAGTTGAATTGAGGACAGTGATGTCCTTTTTTTATACAATAATAATATAGAAAGGTTTGATTAAAGTGAATAGAGGATTTAAAAGAAATGAAATTGATGGCGTCGTCTTTTACACGATACCCGAATTTGAAAATACAGGGAAAGTAAAACATCTTTTTTCCACAAGAATAGGTGGTGTAAGTGGTGGGCCCTACAGTTCTCTTAACTTGAGCCTTACAAGGTACGATGATAGGGAAAGCGTGTACGAAAATTTTAGTCGTATATGCCATGTTGCAAATATCAATTACAGCGATATGGTTTTTTCAAATCAAGTCCATTCAGATGGCATTAGAATTGTTAATAGATCTGACAAAGGTAAAAACTTTGGAATAAGTGATATAAAAAATGCAGATGCTTTGATGACCAATGAAAGAGGCATACCAATTGTGACATTTTATGCTGACTGCACACCTCTTTATTTCTTAGATCCTGTAAAAAACATTATAGCATTAGCGCATGCTGGATGGAGAGGTACGGCGAAAGAGATTGGTCCTAAGACTGTTGAGACGATGGTAACTGCTTTTGGCTCTCATAAAAAAGACATACTCGCAGCTATAGGTCCAGCTATAGGTGTTTGCTGCTATGAGGTAGGGAAAGATGTGGCAGACAAGATATCAAAATTAAATATCAACATAGGTGATGTATTGTTAGACAAAGGCGATGGAAAGTGGATGTTAAATCTTGAGATGACAAACTACTATGAGCTTATAAATTGTGGGATAAAAGATGAGAACATAACTTTGTCAGGCCTTTGCACATCTTGCAATGCTTATGAGTTTTACTCCTACAGAAGGGATAAGGGTGCAACCGGCAGCATGGCGGCATTTATGGAATTGATATGAGAAAAAATACAAAAAACGCTTAAGATTATTGTTAAAATAGCCGATAAACAATTTATGAGCAAAATTAATACATGAGGTGATAAGGCAGTGAAAAGTATAAGGTTCAAAATTTTCTCATTGGTTACCCTGTTTATCGTCGTACCGCTTCTTATTACAGGCTATTTTTCTGTAAATGAAGCGCAGACAATTTTAAAAAGCAGAATAGACAAATCAAATCAAGCGGCTCTTTCAGTGCTTGACAATTACGTTGGAATGGTGAAGCAAAATGCGGAGATTTCACTTAATGATATTGCCAATTCCAGCGACCTTAAAAACTACATAAAAACAGGCGATTCAAGCAGTTTGTTGGATAAATTAAAAGGTGTAGAAGACAACAATTCGATCATATTGAACGCGTATTTTACAGCTAAAGACGGTAAGACCATCATTTATCCTGTTCAAGATGTTAGCGGCATAGATCTCACTAAAAGGCCTTGGTATCAGGCTGCTTTAGATGCAGGAGGTGCTATTGCTTCTACTGAGCCTTACAAGGACATCCTGTCTGGCAAACCCGAGATAACCATGTCAAAAGCCATATTTGATGAAAATCAAAACTTAGCAGGCGTTGTTGGAATAGACATAGACCTATCAAAGCTTTCTGATGCCATAAGCAGCATAAAGATAGGAAATACAGGATACTTTTACCTTATGACAAGCGATGGTACTGTAATATCACATCCAGACAAAACTGAGATGTTTACAAAAATGACGAAGTACAGCTTTGGCAAACAGCTTTTGTCACTTAACAATAAGACGATTGAGTATACTCGTAATAACCAATTGAAGTTTGCCAGCGTCAAAAAGCTAAGCGAATTTGGATGGATCGGCGTTGTTTCGACAACTATTCAGGAGTTAAATGCTGATACAAACTCAATAAAGAATACAATGATAACAGTGATGATTATCTGTCTCATATTTGGTTTGCTGCTGGCATTTATATTTATTTCTACTTTGACAGGCGGCATCAGGAAAATATCAAAGACGATGGAAAAAGCGTCAAAAGGTGAGCTTGTGCTTAGCACCGATATAAAATCAAGAGATGAAGTAGGACTGCTTTCAAAAAGCTACAATGACATGATTGAAGGAATACGATCATTGGTCATGAAGATAAAAAATGTTGCTGAATCTGTAAACAACATTTCCAATAACATTGCATCATCATCAGAGCAAGTTTCGTCCACAATGCAGGATGTGGCCAGGGCAATAGAGCAGATAGCTGAGGGCTCATCGAATCAGGCTGAAAGCACTCAAAGCAGTGCTAAAGCAACACTGGAGCTTGGAAAGCTTATAGATACAGCTATGAAGGACTCTAACAACATTTTGGACGAAGTCACAAACATAAACATGATTTCGGAAAGCAGCAATGAGATAATTGAAAGCCTTTTAGCAAAGACGCAGCAAAGCATTGAATCTAACAACAAAGTAAGAGAGTCTACTCTTTTCTTAAGAGATAAATCGAACCAGATAGGAAAGATAGTGGATACAATAAGGCAAATAGCGGATCAGACCAATTTGCTGTCTTTAAATGCAGCCATAGAAGCTGCAAGGGCGGGAGAGGCTGGAAAAGGCTTTGCTGTTGTTGCTGACGAAGTGAGAAAATTGGCTGATGAGTCAAGCCTTGCTGCTAAAAGCATATCAGAGCTTATATCTGAGATACAAAATGATGTAAATGAAACAGTTGCAACGGTGGAAAATGCCAATAATATCGTCATGGAGCAAAGCAATTCCGTCAATAACACGAAAGAGATATTTGAAGGCATTATACAAGCCTTGAAGTTTGTGACAGATATGATAAACAGCCTGAACGACTCTTTAAAAGAGATAGAAGCTAATAAGAACAAGATCGTTGATGCTGTGCAGGATATAGCTGCTGTATCTGAGGAGACTGCGGCGTCAACCGAGGAGATTTCGGCATCATCACAAGAGCAAACAGCTATAATCGAGGAGCTTTCAAGCACGGCAAACGAGCTTAAAGGGTATGCAGAAGAGCTTATGGAGTCACTTAAGATGTTTAAAATAGAGTAAAGTACAAAAGAACAGGTAAGTAAAAAGACCTGTTCTTTTTATAATATGCTTTCCAAAAATGCTTTGTTTTGAAGTACCATAGGATTGTTTGGGTCATACTTTCTCGCTTCTTCATTATGCATATATGATTTTTCTATGTCACCTAATCTGTAATAGCATATGCACAACTGAATATGTGGAAGCCATGTTGAACATGCTATATTTACAAAGCCTTGATTAGGTTTTTCGACTTTTGTCGCAAGCTCATACCAGAAAATAGATTGCTTTATCTTGTTTTCTTGTAAAAATTTATATCCTAATCTACAACATAATTCAGGCCTTGGCACGTCGTATTCAAAAGATTTAAAAAGCACTTCATCCCTTTTGTCTAAGTCTCCTAAAGCTTCATAGCAATCAGCAAGCTTTCCGAGAGAATACAGTATATCTTCCATCCATCCTTTCTTGGAGTCTATAAACATGTTGTAGTATTGGATGGCTTCAGTATATCTTTTGTGCTCGGCTAATTCATTTGCATAGTAAAACATGTCTCTTGGTGAAAAGTCTTTTTTGCTTTCAATCATTTTTTCGTAAATTTCAATGTTTCTATTCGATGTATTTTTTACTTTACCATGCATAATTTGTATATCGCTATCGTAAATTTTTCCGTAGACCTCAAGGTATTCATGCACTGCACCAATCCATTTGAAGTTTTTTGCTCTTTTTATAAGGCGATTTCTAATGCTTACAAAAGATGGACTGCCATTTGATGTTTTAGTCAAGACGTATTTCATCGTCACTGAGTCGATAGATGCGTCAAAATTGTTTTTAAGATCTATAAGCTTTTCTAAATCGCCTGGTTCCACATAATCATCTGCATCAAGCCATAATATATAATCCATTGTCGCTTTGCTAAATGAAAAATTTCTTGCTGCGCTAAAATCGTCTATCCACTTAAAATCAAATATTTTATCAGTAAATTTCTTTGCAATGTTTTTTGTTAAGTCAGTAGAACCTGTATCAACTATGATTATTTCATCTACCGCATCTTTTATGGATGTTAAGCACCTATCCAATGTCAGTTCTTCATTTTTTACTATCATGCACAGACTTATAGTTATACTCTGGCACATAGACATCCTCCTTATCTGATTTCAATAAATTTACATCTAAGGGCTGGCAAAACCAAACCCTTAGATGTCTTTTAATATCAGTCAAGCTTTAGCAATGTGATAGAAGCATTTACAACACCAGAAGCCAAAGTCAAGGCGACGCCTGTATTTCTCAAAGTCAAGACATCTCCAGCGGATACTGTTATTATAGCTTCACCTACTAATTCTGTTGCATTGATGATTGTGGAGTACTGTGTTTGAGGTAATGGAGTGCCGTTTAATGTCAATACCATTGAATTCAAAATAGCTACTGAAGCTGTCGTAGTATAGCCAATTCTATAGGTTCCTCCTATGACAAATGTTATAGGTGCGGTTCCTGCAGTGTGAGAGATGCCTACTAATGGTCCATTGCTGTCAAATGTTACATCTCCACCTAAAATGACGGTGTTACCAGTTGTGTTGTAAATATATCCGTAAGCTGCTATTCCTGCACCAGTAGGGCCAGTCGGACCAGTCGGACCAGTCGGGCCAGTCGGACCAGTCGGACCAGTCGGGCCAGTCGGACCAGTAGGACCGGTTGGACCAGTAGGACATACAGGACATGGTTCATAAGTTATTTCAAGATATGGCTTATTTACATTGTTAGTTGATTCATATCCTATTATAGTGTCAACTACATTTTCTATTCCCTTTATGGTTATGCCAAAGTTTAAAGGTGGTGTTAAGACCCATTTATATGCTAAGTTTGTTATATCAATTCCTATATAGCTTCCTACCATGCTGTCGGTAACAGTAAAACTATAAGGAGTTACGACGGTAAAAGGTGCCGTATTCCAAGTTACCGTCGATTGACTGAAGTCATTTAAGTTTTCATAGATTGTAATATTCTGTGGATACAGTACGCTGTCAGGCATATCTTTTCTGTTTACATAAAGATACAGTTTAGCATCTGTCATCACATTGCCAGACGGTATAGCTCCTGATAAGTCAAACTTTAATAGAGTTCTGTAAGCATCCGGCATATTTCCAAACCTTAAATATTCGCCAGTAAATAGTGAAATAGAATTGCCGAAATTTTGAGTAGGAAAATACTGCGATATATAAGCATCGTCAGTAGGGTTAATTTGAATAGTTGGCAAAATAACCACCTCATTTGGAATATTTAGAGCACGATTGAATATAAATCGTGTTCTAAAACTAATATATGAAGTTGTATATTAGTTGTTACATATCGGATGCTATCATAGTGTACTATCAAAATATGTTTTTTAAAAAACCAGTGGTATAATTATTTCAAAAGAACTATTAAAAAGAGGGTGTGATTTCTATGAACAATTTTGATTTTGTTTGTCCGACAAAGATCATCTTTGGCAAAGGGACTGAAAATAGAGTAGGCCAGGAAACAAAAAAATATTCAAAAAAAGTATTGTTTGTCTATGGCAGTGGCAGTATAAAAAAGACAGGTCTTTACGATAAAGTCGTAAAATCGCTAAAAGACAATGACGTGGATTACATAGAATTATCAGGAGTAAAACCAAATCCAAGGCTTAGCTTGGTTTATGAAGGGATAAAGATTTGCAAGGAAAATGGCATTGACTTTATATTGGCTGTAGGCGGAGGTAGCGCAATAGACACCGCAAAGGCTATCGCTGTTGGTGCGCTTTATGATGGCGATGTGTGGGATTTTTTTGTAGGCAAAGCTGAGATTGAAAAGGCATTGCCAGTAGGTGTAATATTGACATTGGCTGCAACAGGAAGCGAAGCCAGCGACAGTGCAGTCATAACAAATGAAGATGGTTGGTACAAGAAGGGTATACACTCTGATCTCATAAGGCCTCAATTTGCCATAATGAATCCAGAGCTTTTGTACACGCTTCCTCAGTATCAGACGGCTGCAGGTGCAGCGGATATAATGGCTCATATAATGGAAAGGTACTTTACAAATGTCCGCAATGTAGATCTTACAGATAGGCTTTGTGAAGCAACGCTTAAGACAATGATAAACAATGTTCCAAGGCTTTTTGAAAATCCTGAAGATTATGATGCGAGAGCTGAAGTGATGTGGGCAGGCACTATTGCACATAATGGACTGCTGGATACCGGAAGAATCGGCGATTGGGCATCACACAGGATTGAGCATGAACTAAGCGCAATCTACGATATAGCACACGGTGCAGGACTTGCTATAATATTCCCAGCATGGATGAAATACGTGTATAAACACGACTTGGATAGATTTGTCCAGTTTGCCGTTAAAGTTTGGGATGTAGACTTGACATTTACCGACAGAGAAGCGATAGCGCTGGAAGGTATAAAAAGACTTGAGGATTTCTTTAGAAACATTGGTCTTCCTGTCACACTGAAGGAGGCTAATATACCTTATGACAGGTTTGAGGAGATGGCTGACAAATGCACGTCAAATGGGACGGCAACCGTCGGACAATTTGTTAAACTTACGAAAGAAGACATAATAAACATATACAATCTTGCAAAATAACCCAATACAAGTAAATATATCCTGGTTATGCTATAAAAATAGCTATTCAGGATATATTTTTTTATATCTTTATTTTTTCATTATGTTTCCGCTAACTTAAGATATATGTGATATAATATAATCATAAGGTTTAAAGCAGAAGGTGATTTTATGAAGTTTACAGAGAAAATAGAAATTCCTGAAGAAATATTATTAAGTCTTGGAAAAAGTGGAGAAGAGCTTATAGATGAGATGAAAAAAACTTTAGCAGTTAGATATTATCAAGAGAAAAAGCTTTCATTAGGTCAATGTGCTGGACTTGCTGGTGTAAGTGAGGAAGATTTCATAAAGTATTTATCTGGTTTTAATATAAGCATTTTTTCTTACGTTGGTGGAGAAGAACTTGCGGCGGATATAAGAAATGCGTAAAGTTGTTTTAAACTCTACACCGATTATAATTCTTCGAAATATAGGCCGAATGGATCTTTTAAAACAGCTTTACGAGAATGTATATATCCCTTATGGTGTATATGAAGAAGTGAATATTATTGAAAATTGCCAAATTGAGGACTTTATAAAAATTGTTAAGATAAAAAATGAAGAGGCAAAGCAATTTTTCCCTACAAGCCTTCATAAGGGTGAAGTTGAAGTGATGATTTTGGCTAAAGAGATTAATGCTGATTTGTGTATTATTGATGATTACCTTGCAAGACAGCATTCAAAAAGCTTAGGACTTGTTGTAAGTGGCACGCTGGGGATTTTGGTAAAGGCAAAGGAAAAAGGAATCATAAAAAGAGTAAAACCAGTTGTAGACGATATGATACGAAAGGGATTCTACATCGACAAAAAATTGTATAATGAGATCTTAAATATTTGTGGCGAAAAGTAAAATTGCGTAGAAAAATGTCTAATAACCATGTACAATCTTGCAAAATAACCCAATATATGTAAATATATCCTAATTATGCTATAAAAATAGCTATTCAGGATATATTTTTTTATATATTTGCGATTTTTTTAATAAAATATTAATAATTTTCTTGTATAATAGAATATGTGTAAAATTATAAGGTGTTAAAATGGGAGAGAGAAATTGTATGAAAAAGATAATAGCTTATGTAATATTTCAAGTATTTTTGGCTGTCATAGTTATACCGATGTCAATATTTTACGGTCCTTTTACAAATATCAGAAATACTTTGGTAGCGACAGCTATGACTACATTCAGCCATAAGTACATTGCCACATTATTTTTGCCTCAAAGCAAAATTGACGCTATAATGAAGGAAATGACAAATATATCTACAGACAGCAGTAAAAGTAGTCTATTGAATTTCAAAAACAACCACGACACGACTATTGAAGTGAACGACATAAGCAGCAGCAGATTTAAAGGAAAGGTGATTTTAATTCACGATCCTACGAGAGTTGAAGTAGGTATATCAAGTAAGCTTCCTAAAGAAGGGGAGACAGTAAGTGAGATAGCGAAAGAAAATGGGGCTATAGCTGCAATAAACGCTGGAGGCTTTATTGGATACGTTGATGGTGCATGGACTGGAAGTGGAGGAACGCCAGGCGGAATAATAATACACAATGGAAAGCTCATATACAACAATGCCTACAGTAAAGACGGTAAAATAGACCTTGCGGGATTTACAACAGACGGCAAACTTTTGGTGGGAAAATACACGTTGGACGAGATAAAGAATTTAAACATAAAAGAAGCTGTAAGCTTTGGCCCTGCCCTCGTAGTCAATGGGAAACCTATGATAAAGACTGGCGATGGTGGATGGGGTATTGCTCCAAGGACTGCAATAGGACAGAAGGCCGATGGCACAGTTATTTTTTTAGTCATAGACGGTAGAGCAATATCCAGCGTTGGAGCTACATTAAAGGATGTACAAAATATAATGCTTGATTACGGTGCCGTAAATGCCACAAATCTTGACGGAGGATCTTCAACCACCATGTACTACAAAGGGAAAGTCATAAACAATCCGTCAAATCCTTTAGGCGAGAGAATGGTTCCTACAATATTTTATGCAAAATAAGATGGAGGTATTATGAAAGCTATAAGAAGAATTTTTACGTGGATAGTGTTTCCGTTGATAATAGAGATGGGAGTGCTTTTCTATATAAATAATGTATATCTATCTACTACAACTACGTTTCACATACAAAAAGTCAATACTGAGTCAGATACAAACGCGATGAAGAAAACAATGAAAGTCCCAGTGCCCAGCGACGGAGAAAGTGTTGAGGCATCTTACGACGGAAGTTATGTTTCATATCTTTTAAACCATCAGATAATAGTCGTTGACACTAAGACCCAAGGCATAAAGAAGGTAATCGCGGCCAGCAATTATATACAGTATTACACATGGCTTAATGATAGAAACAGAATCATATATTTTTATAAGACGTATAGCCGCGGCAGTGAAGCGATACAGCTTGAAGCCTATGATCTTGATATAAACAACAAGATAAAGATAGACAAGCTTATATATGCTCCAAGAAACAGTCATATAGAAAATGTCACATTGTCGCCTCTTACAAACATGATCTATATAAATGTGGTTGATGCCAATGGGTATAGCTATCTGTACCGTATAGATATAATGGGACAGATTACAAACTTTAGACTGCCAGTTAAGAGGATTACAAGAATGTACGAGCTTCAAAGAAAAGATGTTCTTTTATACGAGTCATCAAACGGCATAATAAGAGTCATCAAAAATGGCAGTGGATACACATTTTTGAGTGGCGGCTTCTCACTTATTGGCACTGACAGCAATGACAATGTGTACGTAGGCAAATTAGACAGCGATAATAAAGTTGTGGAAATTTACTACGGTACAATTGATAAAAGCTTCAAAAACTGGAGTCACATAAAGCTAAATCATGCAATTGACCCAAATCAGGTGTATATACTGCCGAAGGACAATGCCTTGACTGTCACTTTTGATGGTAAAGATTTGATTGACGTAAATACAGGTAAAACCATAACTGGAAGCGGCGACATACTGGGTATTAACGCAAATTATATAATCTACAAAAATGATAATAATGTAATATTGAAATTAGAATGATGCCGAATATTTCGGCATTTTTTGTTAATAAATATGTTAATTTGTGGTATAATAGAATAAAAGGTTAGGGAGGCTAAATGATGGAGATGTTAAACATAAAAGAAAATTACAACTTTCTTGTGTGTGGGGATTCTATATCTAAAGGTGTGGTTCTTGACAAGATTAGAAATAAATATGTGGTTTTGAAGGATTCTTATGCAAATATTCTAAATGGATATTTAAAAGGAACTGTTGAAAACATATCGAAGTTTGGCAGTACAATACTGAGAGGCAAAGACAGGCTAAAAAAAGAGTTAAACAAAGCAAATCCTGATATTGTATTATTGGAATTTGGTGGAAATGATTGTGACTTTAATTGGGATGAAGTAGCAAAAAATCCTTACAAAGACCATCTGCCAAACACTGATTTCAATGTGTTTAAAGAGACATTAAAAGAACTCATAGATTCACTTAAAAATGCCAATATAGCTCCGGTTTTGCTTACACTTCCTCCATTGGATGCTGACAAGTATTTCAACTGGATTAGTAAAGGCAATAAGGAATCAGCCAAAAACATATTGACATGGCTTGGAAGCGTCACAAAGATATACTGGTGGCAGGAAAGGTACAATTCTGCCATATTGAGCATAGCATCAAGCACTAATACAAAGATAATAGATGTGAGAAGTGCGTTTTTAGATAGACCTGATTACAGAAAGCTTTTATGTGAAGATGGAATACATCCAAATGAGGAGGGTCACAAGGCGATTGCAGATAGGATAAAAGACTACGTCATGACATATTACGGTTTTCTTTTAAAATAACATGCTTCATTTTACACTGCAAAGGAAATCTATAAACTTCTTGTGGAGCTCTGACAGGTATTTGTCTTTGTGGTATATGATATTGAATTTTCTCGTAAATTTGATTCCTTCTATTTCTATTTTTATAAGCTTTGAACTTTTTAATTCTTCACTTAAAGCCAGCTTTGATATTACTGAAACACCTAAGTTTGCTTCGACTGCCTTTTTTATTGCCTCGATGCTGTTTAACTCCAACTTAATGTTGTATTCTATGTTGTTTGATTTCATAGTGTTTTCAAATACTTCTCTCGTGCCGCTGCCAGCTTCCCTTATTATAAAATCAGCTTTTGACAAATCATCCATCTGGATGATCTTCTTTTTTGTCCAATGATGTTTTTTTGAACAAATAAGGTACAACTCATCATCTAA
>NC_015555.1:0-77500 GCF_000189775.2 Thermoanaerobacterium xylanolyticum LX-11 | reverse complement strand
GATCCCTCACAATTGATTTTCTTAAATACCCATTGAGATATCCATCTTTAACACCATTATTTATAGCATCATCAAGACTGCCACCTACAACATGGACATCTTGTCCTATCTCAACGAAAATCACCGCTATACCTGTGTCTTGGCATATTGGCATTTCCTTTGCCTTGGCAATCTCAGCATTTTCAACTATGTCATTGAGTATTTCTGCACCTATTTCGCTGATTTCCTCGTGGACTTTCTCCTTCAACATATTTAATACATCATTTGGCAAATTGTAATTAGCTTTAATGCACAAAAGCTCAACAGTCCTTCTTACATCATCTGCTTTTATTTCTCTCATACAGCACCTCAATTCTATATCGATTGTTAAAATAATAATACTACAAGATTAGGTTTTTAAAAAGACTTCAAACAGATTTCCTATAGAAATACATTTCTCCGTTTTCTATGGAATAATCGATAAGATTTTTTTCTCTCAAATAACTCAAAAACGCGGAGACCGATGAAAAATAAATATAATACTGAGTAAAATTCAAAGGAAGATCGTTTAATATTACTAAGTTTTGCAGCAATCCTTCCCTTGTCTGAGGTTGTTCCAATAATTCCAGCATAATTTTAATATTATCTTCTATATTTGAAATATTTTTTTCTATCAGTGCATCAAGCTCATCCTTGTTAAGCACTCTATCTATGTGACTTATTACAAAATAGTCTGCATCCACCTCTTTTAACTTTTTTAAAGTTTCAATGCTTTTTTCTATATTAAACAAATATGGAAGTGAGTATTTTTTTATTGTGTCCTCACTAAATACGCTGTCTCCCAAAAAACATACTTTATCAGGTGTAATGACACCGATTTGATCTATTGAATGCCCCACCAAAGATATTATATCAAACTTTTCATCACCAATTTTTGAAATACCACAATCAAGGATGAAATCTACAGAAAATGTTTTATTAGTCGTATCAAGGTCTCTTATTGGAGATGAAGAAAACAGCACTATATCTCTCAACTCTGGATTTTCTATATATAATCGCTCCTTATTTGATGTATAGATTTCGCACCCAGGGTACTGAGTTTTAAAATATATATTGCCACCGCAGTGATCCATGTGATTGTGAGTATTTATGATATATTTGGGATGCAATCCGTTTTCTACTAATACATTGTCAATCTTTCTCGCTTGGCCATTGTTTATACCTGTATCCACTAATATACAATTTTTGTTTTTATAAGCATAAACACCTATATTTGTAGGATTATCTATGTAATAAGTGTTTCTATTTATCTTACTATAGATGAGAAAAAATGATAACAAATATTACCATCAAATAGATACACTACACCTATGCTAACTGTAGTTCTGCTAAAATTTCATCAATAGGTACTTTATTATTAGCTTGCTCATATAGCCATTGAACACGCTGCTTTTGTACTTCTTTGCGTACTATTTTTATTCCTTGCCCAAATTTGCAATATTCGTCGCCTGAAGTCGTACAATACATGTATGTCAATGATATAAGCCATAATAATCTATCTATTGATTTTGTTGAGCGTACTTGATATGTATTTAGTCCAAGATTATTCTTTGTCTGCCTAAAGAATATTTCTATAGGCCATCTCTGACTATAGTATTTTAGAATAGTCTCAGTATCTAATTCAGTATCAGTACAGATAAATGCATGTAGAGCATTTTCATTTTTAAAAGCTTTCTCAGGCCAGCACATTAGAACTACAGCATTATCTATGCCATTTAAGGCTCCTTCATAGCGATATACCCAGTAATTAGAACCGTTCACTGTAACGAGGTGAACTTCGTTCTTTTCGATATATTGGGCAAAATCTTTTATCTGAATTCTGATGCCTTGTGGATAGATAATCCTGTTAGTTTTTAGTGCTCCTATGAGATGGTATCCTCTTTCGAAATGTGCTTCTATTACTTTTTTGTTTATGTACCATGAATCACATAGTCCATATGCTGGTCCTTTAGGTATTGGAAGCATAGATACCATTTCACATATTCTTTCGATTTTGCTTTTGCCACCTTTTTCATAGCGCTCAATACAGTAAGGTAATACCACATTGCCGCAAGATAGCATCATGGTAAGAAGTTGATGTCCCCAAACTTGCTTCCCTTTTAAATGTGATTGATGGAATCCTGTTGCCTGGATAGTATGTTTAGCCTGTAACGAAGGCTTTGTCTTCTCAGCAATAGTATCATCAAAAATCACAAATATCGGCTTGTTGCTAGTTTGGAATAATTCAAATATAATGCGAATAACTTCTCGCCTTATAGCTCTCCATGCATACTCTATATTCCAAACACCTTGGCTTAAGAATTTGCCAAAGGTAGTTCTATGGCAATTAGCAAGGCTTAAATTAACTATATCTGTAACAGTACCACTATAACCTTTTTGAGTGGCAGCAATTATAAATTCTAAAACATGACGAATAACAGGTTTAGTAAAATATAATGCAAAATTTAATTTCATTAAGTACTGGATTATTGATGAATTTTCTGTTATTCTTTTATTATGAGACATTTGCTCCACTCCTATGGTTAATATTGTTATAGTGTAACAACATATTAATACCATAAAAGCGAGCATTTGTCTCTATTTTTTATTAAATTTTTTCATGTAAGTTTATTATGGTAATTTATGTTAGTGAATTTTCTCATCTATAGTATCTTATTTAAATTCATGCGATTACCTCCAAAAATTACATCATCACATGATAATTTTACACCCTTTATCAAATTAATTCAAAGTAAAAGCCCCATGATAGACATCATGAGGCTCTTAAACTGCTTTCATACCTCTTTTTTTAAATTCTTCTTTTATCTCTTCTATTTTTGATGTGTCAGGAGGATTTATTCCCTTCAATCTATATGGTATCCCAAGCACGTCATATTTATACACACCCATTTTGTGGTACGGAAGTATCTCAACTCTATCTACATTTTTCAACGACGAAACGAAATCAGCCAATTTTTTTATCTCTTCCATATCATCTGTTATTCCAGGCACTATTACATGCCTTATCCACATTTTTTTACCTTCATCAGAAATGTATTTTGCAAACTCCAAAGTCTTTCTATTCGAAACGCCTGTAAGCTTTTTATGCCCTTCATCATCAATATGTTTTATGTCAAGTAAAAAAAGATCGGTGTATTTTACAAGTTCTTTTACTTTATCTATATCAACATATCCTGATGTATCTAATGCAGTGTGTATAAAAGATGCTTTAAGCTTTTTAAATAGATCTTCGCAAAATTCAGGCTGTAATGTAGGTTCTCCACCCGTCAACGTCACGCCACCACCTGATGCCTTCATATATGGTATATATCTTTTTACATCATTAAATATTTCATCTGTCGATACTTCTTTGCCACAGCTATAATCCCATGTATCAGGGTTATGGCAATAAGCACATCTTAAAGGACAGCCTTGCATAAAGACTACATACCTTATGCCGGGCCCATCTACAGTACCACATGTCTCTATTGAATGTATTTTTCCCATAACCATGACACATCACCTTTATATAAAATTTGCCTTACATAGATTCGTGGAACGTGCGGGATATAACCTCCAATTGTTGCTCTCTCGTTAATTTATTGAAGTTGACAGCATACCCTGAAACTCTAATAGTAAGCTGTGGATATTTCTCAGGATGCTCCATGGCATCAAGCAACATGTCTCTGTTTAAAACGTTGATATTTATGTGGTGCCCTGCATTAAATGCGTATCCATCTAATAGTCCTACAAGATTATTAATTTTATCTTCGTCATTTTTCCCAAGTGCATTTGGTACAATTGTAAATGTGTATGATATGCCATCTAACGAGCTGTCATAAGGTATTTTTGATACTGAATTCATTGATGCTATGGCACCTTTTGTATCTCTGCCGTGCATCGGATTCGCACCTGGTGCAAAAGGCTCTCCCGCCTTTCTTCCATCAGGCGTAGCACCTGTCTTCTTGCCGTACACCACATTTGATGTAATTGTCAAAACAGACAATGTTGGTATAGAATTTCTGTAAGTCTTATGCTTTTTAAGCTTATTCATAAATCTTTCCACAATGTCAACTGCTATCGAGTCAACCCTGTCATCGTCATTGCCAAACTTAGGGAAATCACCTTCCACTTCGTAATCTACCGCTATATCATTTTCGTCTCTTATGACTTTTACTTTGGCATACTTTATGGCACTTAAAGAATCTGCCGCAACAGAAAGACCTGCGATTCCAAAAGCCATCGTCCTCACGATATCTCTATCATGCAAAGCCATAAGAGACCTCTCATAAGCGTATTTATCATGCATATAGTGTATTATATTCATAGCTTTTACATACACTTTTGCAAGCCACTCCAGCATGTTGTCGTATGCTTCCATTACCTCATCGAAATCTAAATATTCAGACTTTATGGGATTAAATTTTGGTGCCACTTGTGTTTTATACCTTTCATCGACGCCACCATTTATAGCGTACAGCAACGCCTTCGCCAGATTCGCTCTTGCTCCAAAAAATTGCATCTGTTCCCCCGTCTTCATGGCTGACACACAGCAAGCAATACTGTAGTCATCATTGTATATTGGCCTCATTAAGTCATCATTTTCATATTGAATAGAGCTGGTATCTATTGATACCTTGGCACAGAATCTTTTAAAGTTTTCAGGAAGATTTTTAGACCATAAAACTGTTAAATTCGGCTCAGGTGCAGGACCTAAATTATACAATGTGTTTAATATCCTAAATGAATTTTTAGTAACAAGAGGTCTTCCGTCTACACCTACACCACCAATTGATTCTGTGACCCAAACAGGATCACCGCTAAACAACTCATTGTAATCAGGGGTCCTTAAGAACCTCACCATTCTAAGCTTCATAACAAAGTGATCCATCAATTCTTGCGCCTGCTTCTCTGTCAATGTTCCTTCTTTCAGATCTCTTTCAATGTATATGTCAAGAAAAGTAGATACTCTTCCAAGCGACATAGCAGCACCGTTTTGTTCCTTTATAGCAGCAAGGAAGGCAAAGTAAGTCCACTGCACAGCTTCTTTTGCGTTTTTAGCAGGTCTTGATATGTCGTATCCATACTTTAATGCCATTTCCTTCATTTCATTTAATGCTTTAATCTGTTCTGTCAGTTCTTCTCTCAAGCGGATAGTTGCTTCATCAAATTCATCGTAATCAAGCTCAAGCTTTTCTTTTTCCTTTTCTTCGATGAGTCTGTCTATTCCATAAAGTGCAACTCTCCTGTAATCGCCTATTATTCTTCCTCTGCCATACGCATCAGGAAGACCCGTTATTATACCAGCATGTCTTGCTGCCCTTATTTCCGGAGTATATGCATCAAACACGCCATCATTGTGGGTCTTTCTGTATTTCGTAAATATCTCTTCTACTTTTGGGTCGACTTTATATCCATAAGCCTCACAAGCTTTTTTGACCATCCTTATGCCACCGTAAGGCATTATAGCTCTTTTAAGAGGTTTGTCTGTCTGCAATCCAACTATTTCTTCAAGATCTTTGTCTATATATCCCGCATCGTGAGATGTTATAGACGATACAGTTTTTGTATCAATATCTAATACACCTTTTTTCAATTCTTCTTTCATTAATTCAAGAACCTTATTCCAAAGCTTAATAGTCTTTTCTGTAGGTCCCTCTAAAAAACTATCATCGCCTTCGTATAACGTATAATTTTTTTGTATAAAATCTTGAACATCAATAGTCTTTTGCCACTTGCCCTCCTGAAACCCGCGCCATTCACTAATCATCTTTATTCCCCCTAATTATTTATTATAGTTTTATTATAGCCATTTTGTTCTTTGTAGTCAATATACTGTATACACTTCAGAAAATTTATTATCTTGAAACATCATTTTAATTGTATCATCAGTAAAGCACAAAAAATATGATATATGTCACATTTTCGATACAATTTTTATATTTTTGGGATATAATTAACTAAGAAGTAAGTTATATTGTTTAGGAGGAAACTAAAATGTCGAAGATGAGAATAGATAAGCTTTTATCAAATATGGGATATGGTTCAAGGAAAGAAATTAAAAATTTTATAAAAGAATGCCTTGTTGCAATAAATGATGTAATAATCGATGACCCTGGTTTTACAGTACAACCTGACAAAGACGTTATCACATTTAGAAACGAAAAAGTCTCATACAAAGAATACATATATATAATGATGAACAAACCGAAAGGCGTCATTTGTGCAACATATGACCCGTCGGAAAGAACCGTTGTAGACCTTTTGCCACACCATATAAAATCAAGAAAGGTTTTTCCAGCAGGAAGACTTGACAAAGACACAGAAGGATTGCTTTTAATCACAAATGATGGAGAACTGTCACATAAACTTTTATCGCCAAAAAAACACGTCTTTAAAAAATACTATGCAGAAGTTTTAGGATTTATCGACGAAGATGACGCATCTTTGTTTTCAGAAGGCATATTATTAGACGATGGTTACAAGACTATGCCTGCAACTCTGGAAATAATATCTTCAGGCAATATCTCAAAAGTATATATTTCAATCAGAGAGGGAAAATATCATCAAATAAAAAGAATGTTTGAAGCGATAGACTCAAAAGTCATCTACTTAAAAAGGCTTTCAATAGGTAAATTAAAATTAGATGAAAATTTAAAAGAAGGGGAATGGCGGGAATTAAACGAAGAAGAAATAAAATTGCTTAAGTCAATTGAATAGCTATTTCAATTGATCGATTGCACAGTGGGATATCATAATCGATACAAGGCTTTCAGCTCCTTCATTGCTATTTACACCATCTTCTGTTATACCATCGCTGCAGCCTCCACTATCTTCGTCGTATAAGCTTAATCCTTTTGAGTTTTTTCCGTAAAACCATTTGTCACAGTCTATGGCTCTTTTTTTGTATTTTTCATCGCCTGTCAATTTATAAGCATCTATATACATGAGAGCCATTGTATACGCTTCTACAGGCTGCTCATCATATTCTGCAATGTTTTTGCCCTTTCTATACCATCCTTTGCATCCAACAGCTTTAAAATAGCCATTTTTAAAGCAAACACTATCCAGAAAATCAACTGTTTTTAAAGCGACATCCAGAATTTCCTCGTCTTTAACGATTGAAAAATACTTTAGAAGCGATAATGGAATGATTCCATTATCGTACGACACTACATCTTCAAACCACTGCCAATCTTCATTTGAATTTTTTTTGTACTCCTCGATGATATCGTACGCCAATTTATCCATCTTTTTTCTGACAAAATCTTTATCTAAATTCTTAAAAGAATTGTAAACATAGTATAAACCTATTAAGGTGTATGCTTTACCTCTGATGTAATTTAGAATATCTACTAAAGGCAATGATTTCTCAATCATCTTATATGCAGGCAACTTTACCCTTTCATCAATATCTGCATTTATTAAATACCCTAAAGCCCAAATGCACCTGCCAAAACAATCTTCTGAAAAATCTTCATCAATAAATTTCCTATCAAAAGACATGAAATTTCTAAAACGGCCGTCGTCTTCTTGCGCGTACATCAAAAATGACAAGTATTTTTTAATAAGGTCAATAAACACATCATCTTTGTACTTTTCGTACATCATTGTACAGGCTATCAAAGCCCTTCCATTGTCATCAGTCGTATAACCATATTTAGGATTAGGGACAGAGCCAACAGAGTGCTGCATTATACCTGTATCATCTGTCAGTATAAACAAATGGTTAAACATTTTTTTGCCGTCCACAATACGTCCCTCCTTGTTTATACTGCTTCTTTCGCATCATCCTCTAAATCTTCAAATATTCTCAAGAACAATTCAACATATTCTAATGCAACGTTGTCCCACATCATCGTTTTTCCATAAACTTTTATCTTCTCCTCCATGATTTGCTTTTCGTGGGGATTTTCTATGGCAAAACTTATGCAATTTGCTATAGAATCAGGATTTTTAAATTCCGCCAACAGTCCCCTTCCATCGCTTAAAATTTCTTCAGCGTATTTATATGGAGTTGATACAACTAATTTTCCTAAGCCTGCAGCGTATGCCAATGTTCCACTAACCGCTTGTTCCCTGCCAATGTATGGCGTCAAATATACATCAGAAAGCTTTAAGTATTCGACGATCTCCCTTTTTGTCAGATATTTATTGACAAACTTTACATTGTCGTTTAGATTTAGCTCATTTACCTTCCTTACAAGAAAATCTCTGTAAACTTCACCATCTGACCTGACTATATTGGGATGTGTCTGTCCGAGTATAAGGTACAATATATCAGGATGTTTCTCCTTAACCTTCGCTATAGCTTCTATGCCGTATTCTAACCCTTTTCCAGGACTTATCAGTCCAAATGTGCTTACGACGAATTTTCCTGCATCAATGTTGTATTTCTTTCTCAAACTATCGCCGGACAGCGTTGGCAGATTTGGAACTCCGTGAGGCAATACTACGATTTTTCTTTCATCAACACCATATAAATTGACAAGAAGTGGAATTGTGTTTTTGGCCATAGTAACAACTCTTTTGCTCTTTGTACACAATTCTTTTAAAATGTGCTTTTGCTTATCAAGTGGGTTAGACAATATCGTATGAAGAGTTACGACATAAGGCACTTTTAAATTGTCTACAAGATCCAAAATATATTCGCCCCACTCACCGCCGTAAATACCATATTCATGCTCGATTACTAACAAATCAATTAATAAATCATTTAATTTATTTGCAAGTTCTAAATAGCTATTTCGGTCGTGCTGCTTAAGCCTATAAATAACATCATCACCATAATCATATTCTTTATCGTCTATCGCAATCACTTTTGGTTCATTTATAATTTTAATATCTTTAAGCTCATTTACCAAATCCTGTGTAAATGTAGCTATTCCACATTCTCTCGGTGGAAATGTACTCAAAAATGCAATGTTTATTTCTTTATTCTTTACCATTCATAACACCTCCATCAACTTACAGCATAATCGTTAATACCATTTGCATAAACTTCATCTTCAATTTTCCTCATGCCATCTACCACGCTATTTGAAGCCACAACAGCATTTATCAAATTTACATTTCCTTTAACTTTGACATTGTCCCATAAAACGCTGTGCCTTATAATGCTGTTAGAACCTATATGCGTATTATCACCTATAATCGCATACGGACCTATCTCTGCTTTAGCATCTATTTTGACGTTACTTCCTATAAAAACAGGCTCAACAATTTTTACTGAATTATCGATTATGTTTTTTCTATGTTTAATATCGTGATGGCTTACATCAACATATTTGCAATATTTTTTCAATATGTCAAAGTGGACTTTTTTGTACTTCTCAATTGTTCCTATGTCTATCCAATATCCGTCATACCTATACGCAGCCATTTTATAACCTTTCGATAAAAGTTTTGGATATGTATCCCTTTCTATTGAAACCACTTCATCTTTAGGGATTTCATTTAATAGCTGCGGTTCAAATACGTATATTCCCGCATTTATCCATTTTGAATTAGTCTCGTATGGTTTTGGTTTTTCTTTAAACGCTGTAATGTAATCATTATCGTCATACTCTATTACACCGTATTGCGATGGATCCTCTACTTTAGTCATTGCAATAGTAGCTAATGCTTTTTTTGACTTGTGATACTCCACAAGACTTCTAATATCGATATCACATATAATATCTGAATTTAGTATTAAGAAAGTATCATTGAAAAATTCTTCAGCATTTTTTATAGCCCCACCTGTACCCAATGGTATGTCTTCTTTGATGAATGAAACTTTTACCCCTAATTTTTCACCATTTTTAAAATAATTCTCAATATGATTAGATTTATAGCATGTGCTTATTACAACCTCGTCTACGCCTTGATTTTTAAGTCTTAAAATGGTAGATTCTAATAATGGTCTACCCATTATAGGTACCATAGGTTTAGGAAGAAAATTCGTCAGAGGTCTTAGCCTTGTACCTAATCCTCCTGCCAGCAATAATGCTTTCATTCGAATTCCCCCTTCGTCAATATTTAGTTTTTGTTTAACAATTAGAATTTATAATCGTGTTGCAATCAAAGTACAATGTGAGTTAAATGTGAAGATACATCAGTAGTATTAGCACTCTATATAAACGGCTGCTAACAATTAAAATTATAATCCTTTTAATTCCATAAGTCAAGAGGGTTAAAAAGGTATGTAAACGTTAGAAGCCAACTTTACACAAAGCCTCCATCTACAGTCAATACTTGACCTGTTATAAAGGAAGATTGATCAGATAGCAAAAAAACCACTGCCTTAGCGACTTCATCTGGCATCCCAAGTCTTTCAAGAGAAGTTCTTGTCGACAGATATTTAAGTGTATCATCTGACAAGCTTTTATTCATGTCTGTTTCGATTACACCAGGTGCAACACAATTAACTCTTATATTTGATGGTCCTAATTCTTTTGCTAATGCTTTTGTAAAAGCTATAATAGCACCCTTTGAAGCAGAATATGGCACTTCACAAGATGCACCGTATATTCCCCACATTGATGAAACATTCACAATAGCACCTTTTTTACTTTTTAGCATATACTTTAAAGCGCTTTGTGTACAATTAAACATGCCATTTAAATTCACATCCATCATGTATCTCCAATCTTCTACTGATACATCCATAAAAGGCTTAATTTGTGAAACACCAGCATTATTGACCAAGTAATCTATGCGCCCAAATCTCTCAACTACTTCTTTCATCATCGTTTCTACTTCTTCTCTATTTCTGATGTCTGCTTTAAATACATCTGCATATCCTAAGTTACTTTTTATATGATTCTTTAAACTACATGCACTATCGTAATCTGTATTGTAATGAATTGCCACACATCCGCCTAATTTCGATACTTCTTTACATATAGATGAACCAATGCCTCCAGACCCACCTGTAACAACGACAACTTTACCACTAAACATAAAAACATCTCCTTTAATAAATAAATTAAGCCGCTTATAGATAGGTTATACAAAAGCAAAGCAAAAATCAATAGAAAAAAGGTGTATGAAACACCCATACACCTTTTGTAGTTATTTTTTTATGGCCTCTACTGTATTTTTTGTGGTGCTATAAAGGCCAGATGCCCCAAGCCCCATAGCAGTACCCAACAGAATGCCTTTTAAAATATCACCGGGAGCTATGTAAAGTATTCCTAAAGCTATTCCAAATATTAACGAAATCAATGCTGAATATTTTTTAGGTAAGCCAATTTGTTTTACTACCTCTACCAAACCTATTATCAAAGGTATCAGTGAAACATCGTAAACATCCATAATAAAATCCCCCTAAATACACATTTCTAATAACATTATATTTTGTCCCGCGTTTTTTAAGACATGAAATTAAAGTTTTTGCAGGTCTTGTTAAAAAGGCACATTTGAAAAAAATTATCACCGTTCACAAATTGTTTTTTCTATATACTGCTGGCTCATTACGTTAGATCGGCTAAAGTTGTCTATGCGTTATGACGGCTTTTAACGTACTGACTGCGTTCGCCAAGTATATTATGAAAACAAAATTAATCGCTCTCTTCAATAATATTTTTCGGAAAAATACTTAATAGAAAAGAATGAACAAATAAGATAAAATAAAAAAGACCCCGTTGACTGGAATCTTGATATCATTGGAGCGGATGACGGGATTCGAACCCGCGATCCTCGGCTTGGGAAGCCGATGCTCTACCACTGAGCCACATCCGCAAAATATTCTTTTTTAAATACAAAAATGGCTCCTCAGGTAGGGCTCGAACCTACAACCTACCGGTTAACAGCCGGTTGCTCCACCATTGAGCTACTGAGGAATATATTATCCGGCAGCGACCTACTCTCCCGAGTAATCAGTACCATCGGCGCTGGAGGGCTTCACTTCCGTGTTCGGTATGGGAACGGGTTTTTAACCTCCGCTATTGCCACCGGAAATCTTTCGTTCATTTTTCTTAAATGAACTTTGAATACTGCACAATGCTAAAGGTCAAGTCCTCGACTTATTAGTACCGGTCAGCTGAAAGTATTTCTACTCTTACACCTCCGGCCTATCTACCTCGTCTTCTTCAAGGTGTCTTACTCTGGCACTCAACTCTACCTACTGTAATCTATTTTATTCCCTAACATTTGTACATAGTGCTTTTTCCCTTCAGTAAGTATAGTTGAGTGCCAGATGGGAAATCTTATCTTGAGGTGGGTTTCACGCTTAGATGCTTTCAGCGTTTATCCCTTCCAAACTTGGCTACCCAGCTGTGCAAATGGCTTTGCAACTGGTACACCATCGGTTTGTCCACCCCGGTCCTCTCGTACTAAGGGCAGATCCTCTCAAATTTCCTGCGCCCGCGACGGATAGGGACCGAACTGTCTCACGACGTTCTGAACCCAGCTCGCGTACCGCTTTAATGGGCGAACAGCCCAACCCTTGGGACCTACTTCAGCCCCAGGATGCGATGAGCCGACATCGAGGTGCCAAACCTCCCCGTCGATGTGGACTCTTGGGGGAGATCAGCCTGTTATCCCCAGGGTAGCTTTTATCCGTTGAGCGACGGCAATCCCATTCTCTACCGCCGGATCACTAAGCCCGACTTTCGTCCCTGCTCGAATTGTCTTTCTCGCAGTTAGGCTACCTTCTGCCTTTGCACTCTTTCGCGCGATTTCCTTCCGCGCTGAGGTAACCTTTGGACGCCTCCGTTACTTTTTAGGAGGCGACCGCCCCAGTCAAACTGCCCGCCTGTCAGTGTCCATATGCCGGTTTACGGCTCCTATGTTAGAATTTCGGTAATATCAGGGTGGTATCCCAACGTTGGCTCCATATAGGCTGGCGCCCATATTTCTCTGCCTCCCACCTATTCTGTACAGATATTACTAAAATTCAGTGACAAGCTGCAGTAAAGCTCCATGGGGTCTTTCTGTCCTGTCGCGGGTAACTCGCATCTTCACGAGTACTACAATTTCACCGGGTCCCCCTTCAAGACAGCGCCCAAGTCGTTACGCCTTTCGTGCAGGTCGGAACTTACCCGACAAGGAATTTCGCTACCTTAGGACCGTTATAGTTACGGCCGCCGTTTACTGGGGCTTAAGTTCAGAGCTTCTCCGGCACTCAACTCTATCTACTAAGAGTTTATGCTTTTGGCTATTCTTTCTTTTAACCATCTTCTTGCATTATGAGATTTTTTAATTGCTTTTCTCTCTTTTGGGCATCTTCTTTTGCTTTATATGCTTCATAGTAGATTAGTTCCCATTTATGCCCTTTTGTGTATTTGTTTAGTCCTTTATTATGAGCTTCTACTCTTTTCTTTATATTCTCTGAATAGCCTGTATATATGCCTCCATCTTCATTCTTTATTATATAGACATAATACATTTCTTTCACTCCTAATAGGTATAGTTGAGTGCCGGATGACCCTTCCCCTTAACCTTCCAGCACCGGGCAGGCGTCAGCTCCTATACTTCGTCTTTCGACTTAGCAGAAACCTGTGTTTTTGGTAAACAGTCGCTTGGGCCTCTTCTCTGCGGCCTTTCGGCACTCCTTCTCCCGAAGTTACGGAGTCTTTTTGCCGAGTTCCTTAATGAGGGTTCTCCCGCTCGTCTTTGGATTCTCTCCTCGCCTACCTGTGTCGGTTTATGGTACGGGCACCTTATCCTCGATAGCAACTTTTCTTGGCAGCCCCTTCGAAACTTCGCCTTTCGGCTCCCCTTCACAGCTCTTATGAGCTTTGGTACTTCACTCAAAGCTCTTTTCGTCGCTGCTTGGACGTGCTCTACCAACCGCACGCTTTTCTTATCTCGCTGCGTCCTTGCTTCTCTTTTGACGGATTTCGGTGGTACCGGATTTATTACCGGTTCTCCATCGCCTACGCTTTCGCCTCGGCTTAGGTCCCGACTTACCCTGGGCGGATTATCCTTCCCCAGGAATCCTTAGGCTTTCGACGGTAAGGTTTCTCGCCTTACTCTCGTTACTTATACCGGCATTCTCTCTACTGTACTGTCCAGATTCGCTTTCGCTTGTCCTTCGTCCTGTACAGTACGCTCCCCTACCATTCTTTCTTTAGAATCCGTAGCTTCGGTGGCATGTTTTAGCCCCGTTTATTTTCGGCGCGGGATTTCTCGACCAGTGAGCTATTACGCACTCTTTGAATGTATGGCTGCTTCTAAGCCAACATCCTGGTTGTCTTGGAAATCCTACTTCCTTTTCCACTTAACATGCTCTTTGGGACCTTAGCTGTCGGTCTGGGCTCTTTCCCTTTTGACCACGGATCTTATCACTCGTAGTCTGACTCCCAGGGTCTCAATATGGCATTCGGAGTTTGATAGGGTTCGGTAACCTCTTTGGCCCCTAGTCCATTCAGTGCTCTACCTCCATATTTCCTTCCCCCTGAGGCTAGCCCTAAAGCTATTTCGGGGAGAACCAGCTATCTCCGAGCTCGATTGGAATTTCTCCGCTACCCACAATTCATCCCATGACTTTTCAACGTCAACGTGGTTCGGGCCTCCACCAGATCTTACTCCGGCTTCACCCTGATCATGGGTAGGTCGCACGGTTTCGGGTCTATGATATGCAACTTTCGCCCTTTTAAGACTCGCTTTCGCTTCGGCTCCGCTTTCGCTTAACCTCGCTGCATATCTATAACTCGCCGGTCCGTTCTACAAAAAGTACGTGGTCGTCCGGCTCTCAACTGGACACGCTAGTTCTTTTTTCTTCTCTCTAACATGTTCAGTTGAGTGCCGGACTTCCACTGCTTGTGGACATATGGTTTCAGGTTCTCTTTCACTCCCCTCCCGGGGTTCTTTTCACCTTTCCCTCACGGTACTATGCGCTATCGGTCACTTAGGAGTATTTAGCCTTGGGAGATGGTCCTCCCGTCTTCCCACCGGGTTGCCTATCCTGTGGTACTCTGGATCCCACTCGGTATTTGAAGCTTTCGCCTACAGGGCTTTCACCTTCTTTGGCCTGCCTTCCCAGGTCTGTTCGGCTTCGCTTTTTTATACCTTCTTGTGGTCCTAAACCCCCGGCACTCAATTAGAACTGCTATTTCTCTATTTTTGCTTTTTTAACAATTCTAATTGAGTGCCGGGTTTGGGCTCTTTCCTTTTCGCTCGCCACTACTCAGGAAATCGACTTTTTCTTTCTTTTCCTCGCGCTACTTAGATGTTTCAGTTCACGCGGTGTCCCTTCCTCATGGCTATGTGTTCACCATGGGATGCTTAAGTATTACCTTAAGCGGGTTTCCCCATTCGGAGATCTCCGGATCTGCGTCTGCTTGCGACTCCCCGGAGCGTTTCGCCGCTTGCTGCGTCCTTCTTCGGCTCTAAGTGCCTGGGCATCCACCATACGCCCTTTCTAACTTGACCTATTGTTTCCTCGTTTTTCTTCGTTACCCATATTTGCATTGTGCAGTTTTCAAGGTTCACTTCTCTGAGGGCTTAAACCCTCAAAACTGAACAGTGAGATATCGTATTTATTTTATCGCTCACATAGGCTCCGTGTTCTATGTGTCTTCGATTCTTTTCGCTCGTTTCGCTAACGGCACTTAACGACGTCCTGTCGTAGTGCCTCTCGCGTGGTCCTTCACGCTCGCACGCTTCACTCGCTTCATTCATCGGACACATTTACGAACACTCCGCTATATGTTCGCTCTTAAAATAAATACTCTTTCTTTTCTTTATTGTAGGATTGCTCCTTAGAAAGGAGGTGATCCAGCCGCACCTTCCGATACGGCTACCTTGTTACGACTTCACCCCAATCATTTACCCCACCTTCGGCAGCTCCTTCCTTGCGGTTAGGTCACTGACTTCGGGTGTTGTAAACTCTCGTGGTGTGACGGGCGGTGTGTACAAGGCCCGGGAACGTATTCACCGCGGCATGCTGATCCGCGATTACTAGCAACTCCGTCTTCATGCAGGCGGGTTGCAGCCTGCAATCTGAACTGGGACCTGTTTTCTGGGATTCGCTCCGGATCGCTCCTTCGCTGCCCTCTGTTCAGGCCATTGTAGCACGTGTGTAGCCCAGGGCATAAAGGGCATGATGATTTGACGTCATCCCCGCCTTCCTCCGTGTTATCCACGGCAGTCTCGGTAGAGTCCCCGTCTTTACGCTGGTAACTACCAACAGGGGTTGCGCTCGTTGCGGGACTTAACCCAACATCTCACGACACGAGCTGACGACAACCATGCACCACCTGTCTCACAGCTCCTCTTTCGAGGCACTCCGGTATTTCTACCGGATTCTGTGGATGTCAAGCCCTGGTAAGGTTCTTCGCGTTGCTTCGAATTAAACCACATGCTCCGCTGCTTGTGCGGGCCCCCGTCAATTCCTTTGAGTTTCAACCTTGCGGCCGTACTCCCCAGGCGGGATACTTATTGCGTTAACTCCGGCACGGATTATACTAACCCACACCTAGTATCCATCGTTTACGGCGTGGACTACCAGGGTATCTAATCCTGTTTGCTCCCCACGCTTTCGCACCTCAGCGTCAGTTCAAGTCCAGAGAGCCGCTTTCGCCACTGGTATTCTTCCTGATCTCTACGCATTTCACCGCTACACCAGGAATTCCGCTCTCCTCTCCTTGACTCAAGCTATTTAGTTTCAGATGCATACCCTCGGTTGAGCCCAGGTTTTTCACATCTGACTTTTATAGCCGCCTACGTGCTCTTTACGCCCAGTAATTCCGGACAACGCTCGCCCCCTACGTATTACCGCGGCTGCTGGCACGTAGTTAGCCGGGGCTTTCGTATGGTACCGTCATTATCTTCCCATACTATTGAGCTTTACGACCCGAAGGCCTTCTTCGCTCACGCGGCGTCGCTGTGTCAGGGTTTCCCCCATTGCACAATATTCCCCACTGCTGCCTCCCGTAGGAGTCTGGACCGTGTCTCAGTTCCAGTGTGGCCGTTCACCCTCTCAGGCCGGCTACCCATCGTCGCCTTGGTGGGCTTTTACCCCGCCAACTAGCTAATGGGACGCGGACTCATCCTATAGCGGATTTCTCCTTTCTTCAAGCAATGATGCCATTACTTGACATTATCCGGTATTAGCACCCCTTTCGGGGTGTTATCCCAGTCTACAGGGTAGATTGTCCACGCGTTACTCACCCGTCCGCCGCTATCCGGCACTCAACTCCGCGTTTACTCTTATTTCTCTCTTTTTCTGCTTTCTTTTCTCTTTGCTGTCTTTTTTTCTGTAAGCGCTTAGTTGAGTGCCGGATCGCTCGACTTGCATGTGTTAGGCACGCCGCCAGCGTTCGTCCTGAGCCAGGATCAAACTCTCATGTTTATATCCTTTGCTCGCATATCTCACTGTTCGGTTTTCAAGGTTCATTTCCCTCGCCGCTTATCGCGACATCGTCTATATTACCACATTATCTTCTCTCTGTCAACTGCTTTCTATTTGGTATTTTGTGGTAAATAATTTTAGAATCAATATATATAGTCGAATAATCTGTGCCTTATTAATATACCACATTTATTATTTATATTGCAATGCTCCTATTGCCCAAATTACAGCCAATAATTCATTTTATATCTAATTATCTTATAAATGCTTTATTTTTTCTCGTTTTATGTTAATTTTATGTAAAATTTTTGAGGCATCAATAGATGCCTCAAATACTCATTTTTTATTTGAAAGTATATTTTGCACTTGCTGTGTAGCCTGCTGCTGTTGATTCAATTTGTTATTTGAATTTATATAATTCAACCTATTGTTTAGCATATTTACGTGTCTTTGCATATCTTGCTGCATCTGCTGAAACATCTGCTTAGCTGCTGGATCATCTGTCGCACTGGCAAACTGCGCGTACGTTCCAAGTGCAGACTGTGCTGCAGCAACAGCCTTTTCGATATCGCTTTTTACAGTCATCTTTGTAACCTCCTTAATAAAATATTACCTTTTTTATTATTTCTATTAAGGAGATTATTTACACTTATAATTATTTGGAAATTTATATTACACGATATACTGCAGCACAATAAGCAAAATCACTCCAGGTATGCCTAAAAAGCCTACAACTAAAGCTGTTATAGGATTTATGCCGACATATATTCCAAATGTCTTTCCAGCAATATTTATAAAAAATAAGACTAATGCTCCTACTACTCCATTTAAAATAAGCCTTATAAGAAATTTTCTCGGTACAACCAATAACCACCCAAGTATGTATAATAAAAAAAGTCCCACTACATATGCTATTATTATATTGTATTCAATGCTTAAATTCATAAAAATTCCCCCTTAATACATCCTATGATTATTATATTAAGAGGGGGACAAATTATGATATAAGCGAATTGAAATTATCAAAATTCACACCGTTTTCTTTAGCTTTTTTAAGTAAATAAGTATACTTCTTTCTCAATGACTCTATGTTGTAAATAGCTTGATCAATTAAGTCAGGATCTGTAACACTTTGAAAATACATTTCCGCATCTTTTAACTGTCTCATGGTGTTTTTCACTTCATCTATCAAAGCATCATTTTCATCATTTGTTTCTTCTTTTGTAGCTGATATCTCCCTAAAAATTTTATATAGCGTGCCCATATAATACCTCCTCATCCATATTATTGACAGTTATATGGATGAGTATACTTATTTGTTCACTTTTTGTATTTCTCTTATTATCTCCAGCGATTTCCCATCTACCTTATTTTGCTTGACCAATTTATAGATCACATCGATTGCTTCAATATGTGACACACCTTTTCTATAAGGTCTATCTTCTGTCAGTGCTTGGTATATATCGCAAACAGCCATAAGCCTTGAAATTCCATCAAGGTCTTCTCCAGTAAGTCCTTCTGGATACCCTGAGCCATCCAATTTCTCATGATGATTTGCAGCCCATTCAGCTATATCATCAATTCCTCCTATCTCACGTAGTATTATTTTAGTAAAGTATGTATGTGACTTTATCGTCATAAATTCTTTTTCGGTAAGCTTTCCTGGCTTGTCCAATATTTCATTTGGTATGGCCAACTTGCCCAAATCATGCAAAAGACCTGATATCTTAACCTTTTGAACTGTAATTTGATCGTATCCAGAAATTGTAGCTGCTTTATGAGCAATTTCAGAAATGCCTTTTGAATGGTTGTACGTAAAGTGGCTTTTGTTATCAATTATTTTTGAAAAAACTTCAGCGATATTCTCAAGAGCATCTATTCCGAGCACCATAATTTCATTTTTTATGTACGGTTTTAAGACATCAAACTGATTATAATTTTCATAATCCAGCCAAAACTTTTCTTGTTTCATTAGATCTTTAAACACACTTACCAATAGTGGATTAAACGCCTTTCCGGATTCTAAATCAAGCCATTTCTTTATGTTTTCCCTTGTATCGTACTCATTGAGTTTCTTGGATATAATGCTGTACCTTATGTCAAATTGATCTGCTAAATATATTATCTGTGCTTCTAAAGGAATGGAGTTTCCACTAAGATGGAAATACCCACTTCCATCCCAATTTTCATGATGATACTTGATGATTTCAGAAAACTCATCCCCTTTCGGCATTTCTTTTACAAATTCGCTTCCTTTTAACGAATGCTTCCATGTGCTATCATGGTTAATGTCCTCAACTATATCGCTTTTTCCTATATCGTGTAAAAAGGCAGAATAAAAGATCTTATATTCTTCGTCGTTTTTAACGCCAATATTTCGTGCCAGTCTTATGCCAACATAGGCAACTTTTCTCGCATGTCCAAAATTTCTTTTTTCCATCACATCTAATGATAGCGATAACGCTGAAAGCAATCTAAAATAGTCTAATATCAAAATCTCATACCTCCCTCCTTCTATACTTCTATAATACATTATTTAAAACAAACTTCCAATATAGTATCCTAAAAAAGCGCCAATAAGTCCAACAACGACAGTAACAGATGAATACAAAAATGCATGTATATAATGTTTTTTTCGAAAAAGATCTATTGTCTCATGAGAAAAGGTAGAATATGTAGTAAAAGCACCTATAAATCCTGTCATGATAAACAATTTTACATCATTATCAAATAGATGGATAAGCTTAGGACTTGATAAAAAACTTAATAATAAGGCACCTGTTACGTTTATGATAAATGTTTCTAATGGCACTACAAATTCCCTACTCTCTTTTATGTGTCTGGATATTTCATACCTTAATATTGCTCCCAAAACTCCTCCAAAGCCTACTAACAGCATATTTAGCATCAATTTTCTTCACGCCCTTTAATTATTTTTGCTGTCTTATCTCCTAACTCAAATCCCATAAAAGACATAATAAATCCTATAAGTATTGACAGAAGGACATACGTTACTGCAACTGCGATTCTCCCATTTCTCAGTAGATCCATAGTCTCTTTAGTGAACGTA
Organism: Thermoanaerobacterium xylanolyticum LX-11; assembly: GCF_000189775.2. Classification (NCBI taxonomy): domain Bacteria; kingdom Bacillati; phylum Bacillota; class Clostridia; order Thermoanaerobacterales; family Thermoanaerobacteraceae; genus Thermoanaerobacterium; species Thermoanaerobacterium xylanolyticum. The sequence goes on along the minus strand of NC_015555.1, from coordinate 57,131 downwards.
GAAAATGTAGTGAAGGCACCTATAAATCCTGTCGTAATAGCAAGTCTTATATTGAAATTTATATTAAATTCTTCCAGGGTTAAATTTGAAATATAGCTCAGCAAAAATGACCCAAAAATATTTATAAAAAATGTCTCAATAGGAAATACAGTATGCAATATACTTTGATAATAAGTAGAAATTAAATATCTTAATATTGCCCCAAAAAAGCCGCCTACTCCTATATAGATGTATTCCATGAAAATCACCCTTCCATTTTCATTTTAAGTAATAAATATACTCCTATCAGGTAGTATACCCAATAGGAGCCATTAGCATCATCGCATTTAATGGTGAGCTCCTTCACCAGTCTTAATTATATTATAATCCAAACAAATTTTATGTCAAATTAATTTTCAGTAAACTTTAATTTACATTTCCCTTCTGCCTTCTAAAGCTCTGGACAGTGTTACAGAATCTGTGTATTCGAGGTCACCGCCTACTGGTACACCGTGTGCAATTCTTGTTACCTTTATTCCAAAAGGTTTTATCAGCTTTGCAATGTACATGGCAGTTGCCTCGCCTTCTATATCTGGATTTGTAGCTAATATTATTTCATTGATTTCAGCATCTTTTATCCTCTCCAACAGCTCTTTTATCTTTATATCCTCTGGCCCTATTCCATCCATAGGCGATATTGCACCGTGAAGTACATGGTATAATCCTCGATATTCCCTCGTCTTTTCCATCGCTACTACGTCTTTAGGATCGGAAACTACACATATGGTATGTGTATCCCTCGTCTCGTCACTGCATATACTGCAAAGCTCACTGTCAGTAAAGTTATAGCACTTTTTACAGTATCTTAAATTGTTCTTTGCTTCTAAAATAGCATTAGACAAATTGACAACATCATCTAAAGGCATATCTAAGATGTAAAACGCCAGTCTCTGAGCTGTCTTGCGTCCAATGCCGGGGAGTCTTGATAATTCATCAATAAGCCTTGACAATGACCTCGAATATACGTTCATTAATTAACTCACCTCAGAACAAGCCAGGTATGTTGAAACCTCCTGTTATTTTTCCCATCTCTTCTGCAATCATCTTTTCAGCACTTCTTAAAGCTTGATTTACTGCAGCCAATACAAGATCCTCCAGCATCTCTACATCGTCTTTGTCAACGACATCCGGATCGATCTTTATACTTATAAGTTCCTTTCTGCCATTTGCCACTACCTTTACAGCTCCACCGCCTGCAGACTCCTCAACCGTCTTGTTTTCAAGCTCCTCCTGCATTTTCTTCATTTGCTCCTGCATCTGCTGCGCTTGCTTTATCATGTTGTTCATGTTAAAACCGCCAGGAAATCCTCCTTTAGCCATCCAAATACCTCCTAATTAATTTTGTATTCTCTCTTATTTATATGCTAATTTTGACTTAGTAGTGATTAATCAATCTATTATTTCTACATCGCCAAAATATTTTTTTACTGCCTCAATTAACTGTTCATCTTCATTTTTTTCTTCTATAGCAAAAACTATGTTGTAATCATTACCTGTCAGTCTTTTAATAACATCTTTGATGTAATCTTTATTTTCGATTTTATTAAGTTCTTCTTTATAAAACACATGCTCCTTTGGATATTCTATCACAAAATTGCCATCTTTCAAATACGGTTTGCCTAAGCTTAAAAAAGAAAAAATCATCGGCCTGTCTTTCATTATCATACTTAACAGTTTTTTGAAAACTTCATTTACATTTATCTCAATGTTCTTATCTACTTTATCAACTATATCATCAGTTTTTTTCGCTTCTTTTTTTATCACTACATCATCAAAAACCCCTTCAGATTTTAAAGTTTTATCATTAGCGACAATATCCTTCTCTACAAACGGCATCATCTTACCGCTTTTAATCACATTCTCCAACTTATTTAGTCTATCTAATATGCTGTCTATATCAGGTGAGATTTCCGGATTTATAAGCTTAAGCAATGTTATCTCCAGCATTATTCTGGGAGATTGAGCATATCTTATTTTCCCCTGAAGATCTATCAATTTCTCTAACGCATTTGATAAAAACGCCATATCAAATAAAGATGCCTTCTCGATTACATCATTTATCTCTGTTTCTAATATCTCTTCTGACTCATCACCACATGTTTTGTATACAATCACATCTCTCAAAAAAGATAACAGAGCTTTCACCAAATTATTTACGTCTATGCCGTAAAGCATCAACTTATCTATCTGTTTTATGATTTCTTTTCCATCTCTATCGTTTAAACTATTCACTAAAGCAAACAACGTATCATCATTTACAGTGCCGAGTATATCGCACACATCATCATACGTTAAAACATCGCTGTATGAAGCACACTGCTCAAGTATGCTTATAGCATCCCTCATAGAACCATTTCCATGCTTGGCAATCAGTGCAATTGCTTTACCGTCTATATTTATTTGGCTGTCTTCAGCTATTTTCTTTATATTCTGTGAAATGACTTTCGATGATATCCTTTTAAAGTCAAACCTTTGACACCTTGACAAAATAGTTGCAGGTATCTTGTTTGGCTCAGTTGTAGCTAAAATAAATATCGCATGCTGTGGAGGCTCTTCAAGTGTTTTTAAAAGGGCATTAAAGGCACTGCCAGATAGCATATGGACTTCATCTATAATGTACACCTTGTACTTACATGAAGATGGAGCATATATGATGTTGTCCCTCAATTCTCTCACATCATCAACGCTGTTATTCGACGCCGCATCTATCTCTATTATGTCCATTAGAGAATTGTTATTAGCAGACTCGCATATCTGACATTTGTTGCAGGGCTCCCCATCTACGCTATTAGGACAATTAACAGCTTTTGCAAAAATCTTCGCAACACTTGTCTTGCCTGTACCTCTTGTACCGCAAAAAAGGTATGCATGTCCTATTCGTCCGCTTTTTATCTGATTTTTTAAAGTTCTGACAATATGATTTTGCCCCAAAACTTCACAAAAACTTTTGGGCCTATACTTTCTGTACAGTGATTGGTACATAAAAAAACACCTCATTTACTTAATTGTAACAAAAAAAAGGATACTTTTCTATATCCTTTTAGTTTGCTATTTCCGTTTCTATTTTAATCCTCTCCATCTTTTTTCTATCCCTCATGTAAATAGATATTACGCTGTCAACCACCCTCGGATTAAACTGTGTGCCTTTGTATTTCAACAATTCATTTACAGCCTCGTCAAAGGAAATACCTTTCCTATACGATCTATCAGATGTCATAGCGTCGAATGAATCCGCCACACACAGTATCGCAGCAATCAGCGGTATATTGTCGTCATTAAGCCCAAACGGATATCCTTTCCCATCATATCTTTCGTGGTGCTTTTCAATTCCATCTATTATATCCTTAGATAGTCCAATTGGTTCTAATATTTTTCTGGATATTTTTGGATGTTGTTTTATTTTGTCGTACTCCTCACTTGTAAGTTTTCCAGGTTTGGTAAGTATACTGTCAGCCACTCCTATCTTTCCTATATCATGCAGCAAACCAGCAATTCTTATCTTTTCTATCTCATCTTTTGGCAGTCCCATGCTTTCGGCTATAATTGCAGCGTACTTCGAAACTCTAAGCGAATGCCCTTTAGTATACTTATCCTTTGCCTCAACAGCATGAGCCAAAGCATCGATGGTCCTAAAGTACCAATTCCTCATGTCGTCATATAGATTTGCATTTTCTATGGCAACAGACACACTATCAGCAACAGATCTCAACAAGCTTATATCATTGGCAAGCCTTGAAGTTGTTAATATGTTTAAGATTCCCACAGCCTTATCTTTAGATATGAGTGGAACAGCTATTACGTTTTTTACATTTAATTCTTTCAATCGCAAAAGCAAATTATCATCTATCGGGAATTTATTAGGATCCAAAACAGTAATTTCTTTTGAAACAAGAAGCTTAACATTTTCATCCGACGACAACGACAACTCTTTTAAAAGAGGCATGTCTCTCAATTCCCCTGCTGCTACCATAAGCTCTAATCTTCCTGACTCATTTATTGTCCTTATGGTACAAAGTGGTGAAGAAAGTATGGTGGATATTTTCTCAGCAATAGAATATAGAACATCTCGAGGTTCTAAATTTTTAGTCAGCAATTGCGTCACATTTCCTATAGCCAGAATCTGCCTATTTCTCTCCATTATCTCTTTTTTCGCATTATTGTAATCAGTTATATCCCTCGACAAACCTTGAATTCCCACTATCTCATTTTCATTGTTCTTTATTACCTTAGCTCTCGTTTCTGTAAGAAGTATTGAACCATCTCTTTTTTTGAATTTTATTTCCGCCATGCTTATTCTACCATTCATCAGATCTTCCATGATCTTCTTATCGTCGTCATGAACGAATTCTGTGATTTTTCTGCCTGTCATCTCGTCTGGCATGTAATCTAAATATCTTACTGATCTATTATTAATAAACTCTATATTGTATTCACCATCAGTAAACCAAAGAATATCTGAAATATTGTCTACCAGTGTCCTATACCTTGATTCCGATTTCTCAAGTTCGTTTGTCACAGCTTCCATCTGCTCATAAGACGCCTCAAGCTCTGCATAGTAATCTTGCAATTCATTGTTTTTCTTTAAAAGCTCCTGAGATTCCCTTTTTAACTCTTCATAAGTTGACTTTAGCTTATGTGACATTTCTCTAAAACTTCTTGATAACTCTACAAATTCTTCTGAAACATCTATATCAATATTATAATCGTATTCACCATCTATTATACGTTTAACGCCTTTATTCAACTTTTCTATTGGATATGACAAGTGCTTTGACTCTGTCATTGCTATAAAAGCCGAAATAAACAATATCAAAAAAGAAGCAAATATGTTATTGCCTATGCCTTTTACTATGTGGACAAACGAAAGTAGATATACAAAGACTGAAACTCCGAATATTATGACAAACAAACGATTGCGATAACTTCTAAACATAAATACCTCCCTAAGCAGTAAAAGTCACTATTAGTATAGTCGACAATGCCCAAAAAAACTTTACACAAATTTTAAATATCTGAATATTTTTTGATATAATATTTTTTGTGTATGTATTAAAATTTTTTAGTAAAAGATAATAAAAATAAAAAGGCCGCACACCCGACTCTGTCATGTTACCATAAGCGTTACATAAGCAGTTAACTCCACTCAAGCACTCCCCCGGCACATGAAAGTATTTGCTTACCGTTGCTTCCTTCCAGACCTGGCGGGGTTCACAAATTTCCATTGCGGAGGACTTGAATATCATAATCACTTACTTATGCCAGCCTTACAGTAATCATGCCTCGGCTCGGGAATTCGACCCTGCTATAGCGGATTGCAGGTTACAGGGCACCGCTACCTCCCCATCTAGTACGGCCATGTAAGTCTTTTTTAACTTACAACATTATTTTGTGCAATGCAAGACCTATTATACATCGTCTATATGTAAAAATCAACACATGGATTGAAATTTTTAATGGATGTTATGGATTAAGATGGGAATTACATTTAATGGCGGAGAGAGAGGGATTCGAACCCTCGGTACCCGTTTTGAGGGTACACACGATTTCCAGTCGTGCGCCTTAGACCAGCTCAGCCATCTCTCCATGATATTTCCATGGCGGAGAGAGTGAGATTCGAACTCACGAGGCGGGAATCCGCCCACTCGCTTTCGAGGCGAGCGCTTTCGACCACTCAGCCATCTCTCCAGATCACCTTAGTCTACTAAAAAAATCATTTATCAATTTTTTGCACTCATCTTCCATGATGCCAAAATAAACTTCTGCTTTTTTATTTAAAAGATCATATACAGTACCTGCAGCACCGTTATCACGACTCTCTGCGCCTACATACACTCTTTTTATCCGAGACTCTATTATTGCACCTGCACACATTGGACATGGCTCTAATGTGACATAGAGCGATGCACCATTAAGCCTCCAATCGCCAATGCTTTTGCAAGCATCCTTTATAGCATTGATTTCAGCGTGCTGCGTCGCATCTTTTTCTGTTTCTTTTAGATTGTAGCCTCTGCCAATAATGATGCCATCTTTAACTACAACTGCACCAACCGGCATCTCTCCAAGTTTAAAGCTTATAATAGCCTCATCTATAGCAGCCTTCATAAACTCGTTGTACATCTTAATCACACAAATGGTGCGCCCGAGAGGACTCGAACCTCCGGCACACGGTTTAGGAAACCGTTGCTCTATCCTGCTGAGCTACGGGCGCATGATTTATATTATATATAAATTTTCAAATTTGTCAATATCATAGTGGTGCGCCCGACAGGATTCGAACCCGTGGCCTTTTGATTCGTAGTCCCAATTAGGCCACTTTTTTCGAATATCGTTTATTTCCCTTTAGTGCCTCTAACGCGCACCATTTCAACGTTTCGTTCACTTATATCATTATACAATATATGTTGAAATTAATCAAGTTTTTTCAGTTCGCAACAGAGATTTCGCAATAAAATTCCAGCAAAAAATTTATCTTTACAAGAATTTTTATATTTTACATCTAGTTGAATATATGGTAATAGTAAATCCATTTAGATGCTAAAAAAGTTGCACTTTCCCCTTACCCCATGAATTTAATAATGAATTTCCAGTTTTGTTTCAAATTATGTCTTCACAAACAGTGGATTACTCCATCCAGTTTCTATGATAAATATCTCATCTTTTATATCTTCAATAATATCTATTTGAAGCATATGCTTTTCCCTAAAATTTCTTATACACCTATATTCTAACTTATATCTGCCTTTTTGTCTGTATAGTTTTCTGATATCATTATATTATTTTTACGTAATCAATTTTATCTTTAAAAATATCTCTATTTCCTAAAATCCTAAACATTATTTCAATTTTATTTTTCGCATTAAATTTTTTGTAAATATGATAAATGTGGTTTTTAACAGTATTCTTTTTTATGTGTAAAATATTAGCAATTTGATTGTTTTTATAGCCTTTAAATATATAAAAAAGTATCTCCATTTCTCTTTTTGTTAAATTTATGCTATCTACGTACTTGGCTAATTTTTTAAATTTTAATTCATTCCACATATAAAATCCCTTGCTGAATACTGCTCTAATTGCTTTAAACAACTCAGTTTGTTCAGCATTTTCAAAAATATACCCATTTATATTTGTTCCCAAGGCAGTATATAAGTACAAACAATCAATATATGAATCGAGTAGGAGGCGGTGACTAACCGCCGTCCTCTCACACCACCGTACGTACCGTTCGGTATACGGCGGTTCATTAAGATTTAATGTACGATTAGATACCTTTTTGATAAACTTCTATAACCTATGTCTTCGAAGTATTTATTTGTAAGAGTCATATTGAGTATTTGGCTATTGGATATTCTCCAGTAGCCTTTCCTCGTATTGGCGTATGCCCAGGCTTTTTGTTTTTCTACTCCTAATTTTATCAGATTGTCATACTTTGTTTTTGTCTTCTTCCATTGCTTCCATATACATGCTCTTAGTCTACGCCTTATCCATTCGTCAAGAGCTTTCATTATTCCTTTCGCATCTGCTAATCCAAAATAGTTAACCCATCCTGTCGTTATCTGATTCAATCTACGTATTCTGTATTCCATGCTTATTCCCTTGTTTCGATTGGTTATTTCTCTTACTTTTTCCTTAAACCTTTTGATGGATTTTTCATGAATCCTTATTCTTACTTCGTTTTCTTTTGTATAAAACGAAAATCCTAAGAATTTTCTTTTCCATGGTCTATCTACAGCACTTTTTGTTTCATTGACTTTTAGTTTTAATTTGGTTTCTATGAATTTCTTTATGCTTTTCATTACTCTGTTTCCTGCTGACCTGCTTTTTACGTATATGTTGCAATCATCTGCATATCGACAGAATTTATGTCCTCTTCTTTCTAGTTCTTTGTCTAGTTCATCTAACATTATGTTTGCTAGTAGCGGACTTAATGGCCCTCCTTGTGGTGTCCCTTCTTCTGTTGCTACTTTGATTCCATTTATCATTACTCCTGATTCTAAGTATCTTCGTATTAGCTTCAGTACTCGTTTGTCTCCTATCCGCTTTTCTAATTTGGACATTAGTATGTCGTGGTTTACTCTGTCAAAGAACTTTTCTAAGTCTATATCTACTACCCATGTGCATCCTTCGTTTATATATACTTCTGCGGCTATTACTGCGTCTTTTGCACTGCGTCTAGGTCTGAAACCATAACTGTTATCAGAGAATGTATGGTCGTATATTCCACTTAGTATTTGGGCTATTGCTTGTTGTATTAGTCTGTCTAGTACTGTAGGTATCCCTAGTAGTCTTGTTCCTCCATCTGGTTTTGGTATTTCTACTCTCAACACTGGTTGTGGTTTATATTTTCCTTCCAGTAATTGTTGCTTTATGGTCGGCCAGTTTTCTTTGAGATACGGTAGAAGTTCATCTACTTCCATCCCATCGACTCCATGGCTTCCTTTATTTGCAACTACTCGTTTGTATGCTTCTTTCATGTTTTCTCGGTCTAGTATCATTTCAAGCATATTACTGGTGTATCTTTGTACATTGTTTCTTCTATCTTTTGACGCCGATGATATACTATGCACTTCCGCTCTCTCTTGAAATTCCATTTCTTGATTGAGCGGATAGCCTCTTTGTTGAGTTGTCTGCAGTCTCTGCATATCTTTCGAGTTCATAAGATTTCCAAAACCTCCTAATGTTCGGTCCTTCCTTATCTATTCATGACTAGATAAGTACTATGACCTCTGCTGACTTCTCAAGGTTCAGCCATACATCACTGCATGGGTTGTCATTTCAGAGTTCACTTTAATGACTTATCCTTGAGACCTCCCCGGGTAAGAACGATAACCTTCATCTCGTCTATCTGCCAGATTTACTGTATGGGGTTCGGGTAGTGTTGGACTTCGTTTTGTTCAGCAAACTCGTCCGCCCCAATTCAGCCTCTTATCTGGTTCGTATTCCTCAGACCGAGATTTTGCCTACCGCTTCCTTCAGATTCCACCTCACGATGGACACCCTTGCGGTTCAGCTAGTGGTTCCCACTACCAAGCCCACAGCGGACTTTCACCGCCAAGTTATCGCCCATGCCGGGCGCACTGAAAATAGCAATATTATTTTGCTATTCATCTTTTTACTTTTTATATACCGAAATTGTTCAAGACAATAATTATATGAACTGCTATCACAAATAATTATTATATCCGGATAATAAATAGTACTTATATCCGCAATTTTTTTTGCATTAGCTATTACATTCATACCTAAATCTTTTTCAATTAAACTTGTTAATGCCTGTCTCTCTAATGAATATAAGCCCAAAACCATTATATTTATCATGTCGGCACATCCTTTTTATACCAATGTAATATACTAAATTGCATATAAATAATAATATTCCATTTTGTGCAGAATCTCTGATCGCAATTTATCTTAACTTTGTTACATAAGTTCTCTGTTGTCACTATATCAAATGAATCCTATATAAAATTTACTCGAACATGCAGATCAATTATTATTGAACATCAATTCTATCTCCTTTGAAGTTTTAGGTTTTGATATATAATAACCTTGTATCTTATCACAACCCCATTCTTTTAACATACCAAGTTGTTCTTTTGTTTCTACACCTTCCGCTATAACTTCATAGTTCATTTCTTTTGAAATATGCAAAATACCTTTGATCAAAGTTTTCACTTTATTTTCATTAATCCTGTCAATAAGACTCTTATCTATTTTGATAGTACTTATAGGAAACTCTATCATGTTTATCAATGAAGAATATCCTACTCCAAAATCATCTAATGAAATCTTTATTCCTCTTCTCAACAATTCTTTTATTTTATTTATCTCTTGTTTATTAATATTCAATATTTGAGTTTCAGTAAACTCCATTCCAACAAGATTTAATGCTGTATTGTATTTACTAATAAGTTGTTCAAATTTAAATAAAAAATCATCCTCTTTAAGTTGAAGAGGAGAAACATTAATGTTAACTTTAAGTGCAATTCCTCTATTTTGCCAATAATTTATCTGTTTAAAAACATCTTCAATAACCAAAATGCCAAATTCTTTAATGAAACCACTTTCTTCAATAACCGCAATGAATTGGGACGGAGAGATATCTCCATATTTCTTATTTTTCCATCTTACAAGAGCTTCAACTTCTTCCATTCTATTTTCTTTCAAATTATAAATAGGCTGAAATAAAAGGTAAAATTCATTGTTTAACATTGCTTTTTTGATATCTACGATCATCCCGGTTTTTTTTAGTGTATTATCCTCTGTAACTTTATCAAAAACGATATATTTTGATTTTCCTAGCATTTTAGCTTTAAGCATTGCAACATTTGCTTTTCTTATTATATCATCAATATGTTCTCCCGACTTTGGTATATAAATTCCAGCGTTTACTGTTGTCAAAATATCTTTACCTTCAACTTTAAAAAAATAATTAAACTTTTGTGTAACATCTTCTACAATATTTATTGTTTTGTCAAAATTACTGTGAAAAACAACAATGAACTCATCGCCATCGAATTTAAAAATCTTTCCACTTTCTTTTACTGTTTCAGTCAGTACCTTACTTATTTTAACTGATACTTTATTACCAAAAAGATGTCCATAAGAATTATTTATGTATGTTAAATTATCAAAATCAAAAAGAACAAATATAAACTTATTAGCATCTTGTTTATAATAATCATAGAGAAAATATCTATTAGGGAGATTAGTTAAATAATCATAATAATATTTATCATTAGATTTTACTTCCATATGGTACAACAGTTCATCCTTTCTTACTGATTTAAACTCATAATAAATGAAGTTTAATCAATCAAGCACAAAATACTTCGAATAAAACCTTAAATTATACTAACGATAGAACCATCTATCGACCATAAAAATAATATAATTATGCAGTGCAATCAAATTGTAACCGCACTGCTTAATCAGACTAAAATATAAATAATTTATTTTGTATATATATAAGCATTTTTATATTTCCGTAATTTAAATATAGGTGTAATACGACTCATGGACTCTGAATGACCTAAAAATATATATCCTCCATCTAAAAGAGCTTCATAAAAATAATTTGCCACTTGTCTACGAGATATATCATCAAAGTAAATAAGAACATTCCTGCAAAAAATCACATCAAAGTTCCTCATTTTTTGCATTTCTGTTTTATCAATCAAATTCAACTGAAAAAATGCAATATTCTTTTTGAGCTTTGGTATTACCTCATAATACTGATCATTATGGTAAAAATAACGCTTTTTATACTCTTCAGGTACTACCCGGAGAGATCTTTCTAAATATAGTCCTCGTTCGGCTTTTTTTAAAACATCTGTATTTAAATCTGTTGCATAAATTTCCCATTTAATGCCATGTATATATTCAAGTACTTCTTCTAATATTATTGCCAAAGTATACGGTTCTTCACCTGTAGAACAACCCGCAGACCAAATTTTAATTTCTTTGTCATTTTCTTTCTTTTTTCTTTCAACAATTTCAGGTAAGATTTCTTCGGCAAAACATTTTAATTGATAATATTCTCTAAAAAAATAAGTTTCATTTACTGTCAAAATGTTAACTAATTCTTGAAGACCACGTCCAGTATTATCAAACTTTAGCCATGAAAAATAACTTTTAAAATCTTCATGTCCAGTAAGTTCTATCTGATTTAGAACTCTGTTCTTTACATAATACATCTTTTGATCTTCAAAATATATTCCTGTTTTTTTATATATAAACTCTCTTAACTTAATAAATTCTTCAAATGTCACTAGTTCACCTCATTATAATAATTCAAATTCTTTAACGCAATTTCTGTTATATACTTAAAAAATGGACTTGAAAAACGACTTAAAGTTCGTTTTATTATATTTTTATCTTCTTTGCTTTTTCCAATCTTACCTAAATATTCAACTGCTACAGCTACAACATTCTCTACTTTGTTATGTTCTATAACTTCTCTTAATATCATAGCAACATTTCTAAATTGTTCTTTTCTAAAAGTATTTTCAATTGTTAAACTAATATTTTTCTCAAAATCTGAAAATATCTTTTTAAAAATTTTAAGAGCCGAATTACTATTTGCTGCCAATAATTCTCTCCCAGCATCTCTAAGAAAAGCATCATTACTTTCAAGTAATTCCACAACAAGATTAGCAAAATTTTCGTCTCTTATTTCTGCAATAGATTCAAAAATCAGCTTTTCTAATTTTTTACTTTCTTCTGTTAAAAGCCTATTCATAAGCATTTTTAAACTAAATGTATTACTACAATTATTCATGTTTTTATCATTTTTTCTTAATATAGTCAACTTATCAAAATTTTGAAAATATTGCATGCTCATATACCTTCTTTATCAAGATGTCACTAATTTTATAAGCCGGAGCTATTATTTCAGCTCCACCACGTTCTATAGCCTCTCTTGGCATGCCATATACAATAGCAGTTTCTTGCGATTCTGCAATAGTTAATCCGCCCCGTTTTCTAATTTCAACCATCATATCCGCTCCATCATCACCCATTCCCGTCAAAAGTACTCCTATAATATTTTTACCATCTAAATTTTCCAGTACAGATTTCATTGTCACATTGACAGATGGTCTATAAAGTACATTTTCAGGTTCTTGAGTTAATCTAGTAACAAGTTTAGATCTTATTTTATCTTTTTCTACTTTAAGATGCCACCCACCTTTTGCAATAATAATAGTCCCATGTTCAATAACAGTATCATTTTCAGCTTCTTTTACATTTAAATTACAACTATGATCTAAACGCTGAGCAAAAGCTTTTGTAAAACCCGGTGGCATATGTTGCACAACAAGCACCGCTGCTGGAAAGTCTGAAGGTAAATATGGTAGAATTTCCATTAGAGTTTTAGGTCCACCTGTAGAAACTCCAATTATAACTAAATTTTTATTTTCATTTACCTTATTCTCATATATTTCATCATTTAAATTATGCTCTTCATGTTTTAAAAAATTTTTTATTTTTTTTAAAGATTTTATCTGTTCTCTATTGGATAATGCAGCTGCCCTTACTTTTGCTATAATTTCAGCAGCAAGTTGCTTTATACCCAAAGAAACTGTACCTCCAGGTTTTGCAACAAAATCAACAGCTCCAAGTTCAAGCGCCTCAAATGTGGTTAAGGCACCTTCTGTAGAAAGTGATGAAATAACTACAACAGGACAAGGTGAAAGTGACATTATATATTGCAATGCTGTAAGCCCATCCATTACTGGCATATTTATATCAAGAGTTATAACATCAGGATGAAGATCTATTGCTTTTTTTACCGCTTCATTCCCATCACGAGCAGTATCAATTACTTTCATGTCTTTCTCATTCTCTAGTATATCCTTTATACATCTTCTCATAAAAGCAGAATCATCAACTACAAGTACACGAATCATATGTATCACTTCTCTTATACAAAATTTGTATCAATTATTTACTTCATTATTTACTCTGTTAATTGTCATAAGTTTTTCTCTTTCCTCTCCTGATAATATGTTTTTAACAGATAGCAAAACAATCATTCTATTAGAACTCTCAAACTTTACTATACCTTCTATAAAACTTTCTTCAATTTCATCTGCGAGAACCTCTGGTACACTGTCTATTTGAGAACATCCAACTTTTAATACCTCTTTAATAGAATCAACAATTAAACCTGTATATTTCCCAGAAATATCGACTAACACTATTCTATTATAATCATCTATAATTTTCTCTTGCAGCCCAAATTTTTTTCTAAGGTCAATAATAGGTACAATTGTTCCACGCATATTTATGACACCTTCTACAAAGTCTGGCATATTAGGAACAATCATTATTTCTGTTGCACTTATTATTTCTTTTACATCCTCAATAGGAAATGCACATTCTACACTATCTATCAAAAAGCTCACAAGTTGTTTGTCCTCATCATTATTTGTATCAGAAACATTCATTTTTTGATCGTCTATATGTATTCTTAATACATCGACATTTTCTTTCAATCTATCTTTAAATAATTTTTGAGAATCAAGTACATAAACTAGTCGGTTACCTTCATTCATGCTACATATACCACTTATTTCATTAATATCTTCTGCGTTTAATAATGGTGGCACAGGAAGAACTGCATCTTTATCTATACGCAATACTTCTAAAACTAAATCAACTTTAAAACCAACTAAATATGAATAATCATTTTCTTCCATTTTAGCAACCACTATTCTCGATCTTTCATCAAAAGCACATTCTTCCATATTAAATAATCGTCTTAAACTAACAATAGGCAACACTCTATTACGAAGAGAAATAATGCCAAGTATATATGGTGGTACATTAGGTACTTCATGAATATCGCCAGAAAAACGCACAATTTCCTGTACGTTAGTTACTTCAATACCATATTCTCCTTCCCCTATCTTAAAACTTATCATTTGCAATTGTTTGGCATTGGCATTTATATTCTCTTCTTTTCTCACATTAAATATATCAGGTTTAGTATTTTCAGTACTTTCGTCATTTTCTTTTAAATCTTTGTTACTTAAATTTAAAAGTTTTTTTGCATCTAAAAGCATAACCAACTTGTCACTATCTTCAACTTTAACAACACGTTCAACAAGATTTTGAGCGAATTCTGGTGCATTTCCTTTTTCTAATTCATCCTCATTAAAAGATAATACTCCAACTAATCTATCAACCACATATCCTAATTTTTTATTTTTGGCTGTAAGCACAATTACACGAGTTGATTCAGTATCATCAATTCTTTCTAGTCTTAATCTTAATCTACAATCCACAATCGTCAAGATAGTACCTCGCAAATTAGTAATACCACGTATATAAGCAGGTGCACTTGGAACTTCTACTATATCTGGAACCCTCATTATTTCCTGGAGATATAACATGTCTATACCAAACATTTTATCTCCTAGGTAAAATATAATATATTGATGACCATCTTTTTTCAATATCTCTTTTGTATTCATTGACTCCATAAAATTATCACCTTAATTAATGATTATTTTTAAATTTGTTGCATTTCATCTGCTAATGCCGCAATTTCTTCAACAGCATCTGCTAATTCCTTTACACCTGCCGCTTGTTGTTTGCCAGCTGCTGCTGCTTCTTGAGTACTCTTTGAAGATTCTTCAGCAGCGGAAGCAATCTGATCTACACCTTCTCTTATTTGTCCTATTGCTAATATATTCTGATTTGATTCTTTTGATATTTCTTCACTCGCTTTAATCATTTCGTTCATATCTATTTCTATCTGTTCCAAATCTTTTGTAGTATTTTTAGTTTTTTCTACTTCTTCTACAGTAGAACTTACTACTGCTTCTGCATCTTTGAGTACTATCTGTATTTGTTCTTGAATAGATCTAACCAATTCTTTAATTTGTTCTGCATTATCAGTACTATTTTGTGCTAAATTCCTTATATCTGATGAAACTACTGCAAAACCTTTGCCATATTCTCCTACTCTCGCCGCTTCAATAGCACCACTTACTGCAAGCATATTTGTCTGAATGCCAACTGTAGCAATTGTATCAACAACTTTGTTAATTTGTTTAGCCATATTTTCCAATATTTTTATCTTTTCTACATTTACTTTATTTTCATTAAATATTTCTTCAATACTATTAATAAGCGTTCTAACATTATTTTTATTAGTTTCAAGCAATTTTAAAAGTTCCATTACTTTATTTAAAGCTGCCTGTGATTCTTCACTAATTTTGTTCATTCCCTTTTCAATTTGAGCAACTGCACTTGATGATTCCTCTGCTGCGCTTGCTTGCTGTTCTGCTCCCTTAGAAATTTGCGAGAGTGCAACCATTATTTGATCAGCAGATTTGCTTAATTCTTCTATTGCAGCAGATAATTCTTCCGCTGCAGCTGCAAAGCTTTCAGCCGATTTTTGAGTATCTGTAGATGTTCTCAAATCATCTGCCATTTCAGCTAATTCAGCAGCACCTTGGCTTACATCATCAAGAGCTTTTGTTTGTTGTTCAATCGCTTGAAGTGACTCTTCTGTTGCACTTGCCTGCTCTTCAGCACTGCTTGCTATTATTTCTGCTCCCTTTTGAAATTCTTGTACAGCTTGTAAAGATTGACGACTTAAGTCATTTATAATAGACATTCCTCTTACTACTTCATCCATTGATTTATGAATAGATCCAAGATTTTCACTTATGGTTTTCCCCATTTCAACTTGTGAAAATGCCTTATTAGTAACTCCATTAATTGCATCTACGACTACTTTTACTTCTTCCTGAATTTCATTTACTACTTTTGCAATATCATTAGCAGCTTTTTCAGATGTTTCAGCCAGCACCCTTACTTCTTCCGCAACTACAGCAAATCCTCTGCCGTGATCTCCAGCTCTTGCAGCTTCTATAGCGGCATTTAACGCAAGTAAATTAGTTTGATCAGCTATTTTTCCAACAGTCTTTACTATATCTTCTATATTCTCAGCTTGTTTTTCTAATTGTGCTACTAGTTTTGCTGATTCTTCATTTCGAGCCGATGCTATATTTACACCTTCTATAAGTTTTTCTATATCATTAGCAGCATTTTTTACAAGTATTTGTATAGATTTAGCTTTATCCAATACCTTCTGTGCATTTTCAGATGAACGTTCTGCTCCTTTATTAAGCTGTTCAATCGCAGCAAGCGACTCTTGCGCAGCTTTGCTTGCTTCTTCTGCACCACTAGCGATTTGTTCCATTGAAGACCTTAGTTCTTCAACAGCTCCCGAAGCTTCTTCACTTCCAGATGAAAGTTCTTCAGTTGCTGTAGCAATTCTTTCCGCAATTTGTTGTTTTTTAGCAAATGTACGTGCTTTTTTTCTTTCCATCTCAAATCGTTTTTTATTTGTCACATCATCAATTATTTCAATATTTTCTTTGCTTACGCTTTCTTTATTTAATGGAGCAAGCGTTTTATAATAATTTTCCTTCATGTTTTAAACCTCCGTAAAACTATTAAAATTTTATTATTCATCAATTTCTTAATAAATGTTTTTAAAGAAAATCTCTAGCAATTCATTTGTGAACCTACTCCATCCTATAAAGGATAGAACTTCCTATTTCATTGACCGTTGCCTGCTGTTATTTACGACAGGTCTTACACAATCTCCATATGCATAACTTCGGGAGGAACCTTCCCTACAATAGAAATTCATCGTCCACCTATAAAGGATGTGAGACTTCTTTCAAGCCTTTGTTGAATTTTTTAAGCAACTTAACCTGCTAGACATTGATAGTGTGCTATTGTAAAATCTCTAATTTATACAGTTAATAACACATTTATATTGAAATAATAAATTTAATTACAGTTTGCAAAGCACCTCCGTAACTTCCATATTAATTTAAATATTCTCTATTTTATTAAAAATATTTAAAGTAACAGAATGTCTATTTTGTTACTTTACTGATAATAAAATTAAATTTATATAACAAGATTTTAAAATTATATAATTAAATTTTGTGGATATATCTATGTACAATTTAATGTATTTTTTTTATAATATTTGTGATTAATTTTTACATTAATAGTAGTTTAACTGTTCATCAATATTAATATTTTATAATGGAGAGGAGGATAGACAATTGATAGTAGAACCAATTCGAAATAAAGCAAAAATTAAGCAAATGTATTACTATTTAAGCGGTAAAGATTCAAAATATGGCTTACTGTTTAAATTTGGATTAAATACAGGTCTAAGAATTAGCGATATCTTACCAATTAAAGTCAAAGATATTTATACAAACAATGGTAATTTTCGAGACTATCTTATTTTAAAGGAAAGAAAAACTGGTAAAGAAAAAAAAATCAAAATTAATGAAGCTCTTAAGAAAGAAATAGAAAAATATATGAAGTTGAAAAATTTAACGCAAGAAGATTATTTTTTCCCAAGCAAAAAAGGAGGGCATATAGGAAGGATTCAGAGCTACAGAATATTGCGTGAAGCTGCTGAAGCTGTTGGTATTGAAAACTTTGGTACACATAGTTTGCGCAAGACTTGGGGATATTGGACATATAAAATGTCACGGTATAATATCGGACTTATCATGGAAACCTTCAATCACAGTTCACCACGAATAACTTTACGTTATATTGGTATAAATCAAGATCAAAAGGATGAATTGTATTCTCTAGTTCAATTTTAATGTAATACAAAACCTTCTAAATGAATATTAAATTAAACAATTTTATTTGCAAAAAAAATAAAAAAAATTATTAGCTTGCAGGAAAAACAGATTTTTTGTCGAATTATAATATTTAAAGTAACAAAATAGACATTCTGTTACTTTACTATGCAAATATATTTGACTTATCAATGATAAAAAAGCAGGCTTAATGCCTACTTATCCACAAAAAGGTATGCGCATACCTCTTACTATACACTTTTCTTTTCCCTTTTAAGCTTTTGTTTAGTTCCTTTTTCAGTATCTATATCATAATCTTTCACGATTTCATCAGATTCTTTTATTTCTTTTGCAATAAGCTCATTAACATAAAACGCCAAATGTTCATTTTTGTTCTGTCTCTTTTTTATGTTTTATATTAAGTTCTGTGCCATTTTTTATATTAGGTTTATTTTGAGGCTTTATATTAGATTATTCATTATTTTTGTTAAACCTTTTCTTTAACTTTTACGTCCCATACAGGACTGTAGTTTCCGCCTTCCCTGTCGTATCTTGTTTTTAATTTGATATTTCTTTTATTAATCCTTCTTTTGCAAAATTAATTAATTCTTTCTACTATAGATGAGAAAAATTGATAACAAATATTACCATAAAATAGATACACTACGCCTATGCTAACTGTAGTTCTGCTAAAATTTCATCAATAGGTACTTTATTATTAGCTCGCTCATACAGCCATTGAACACGCTGCTTTTGTACTTCTTTGCGTACTATTTTTATTCCTTGCCCAAATTTATAATATTCGTCACCTGAAGTCGTACAATACAGGTATGTCAATGATATAAGCCATAATAATCTATCTATTGATTTTGTTGAGCGTACTTGATATGTATTTAGTCCAAGATTATTCTTTGTCTGCCTAAAGAATATTTCTATAGGCCATCTTTGACTGTAGTAATTTAGAATAGTCTCGGTATCTAATTCAGTATCAGTACAGATAAATGCATGTAGAACATTCTGATTTTTAAAAGCTTTCTCAGGCCAGCACATTAGAACTACAGCATTATCTATCCCATTTAAGGCTCCTTCATAGCGATATACCCAGTAATTAGAACCGTTCACTGTAACGAGGTGAACTTCGTTCTTTTCGATATATTGGGCAAAGTCTTTTATCTGAATTCTAATGCCTTGTGGATAGATAATTCTGTTAGTTTTTAGTGCTCCTATGAGATGGTATCCTCTTTCGAAATGTGCTTCTATTACTTTTTTGTTTATGTACCATGAATCACATAGTCCATATGCTGGTCCTTTAGGTATTGGAAGCATAGATACCATTTCACATATTCTTTCGATTTTGCTTTTGCCACCTTTTTCATAGCGCTCAATGCAGTAAGGTAATACTACCTTGCCGCAGGATAGCATCATGGTAAGAAGTTGATGTCCCCAAACTTGCTTCCCTTTTAAATGTGATTGATGGAATCCTGTTGCCTGGATAGTATGTTTAGCCTGTAACGAAGGCTTTGTCTTCTCAGCAATAGTATCATCAAAAATCACAAATATCGGCTTGTTGCTAGTTTGGGATAATTCAAATATAATGCGAATAACTTCTCGCCTTATAGCTCTCCATGCATACTCTATATTCCAAACACCTTGGCTTAAGAATTTGCCAAACGTGGTTCTATGGCAATTAGCAAGGCTTAAATTAACTATATCTGTAACAGTACCACTATAACCTTTTTGAGTGGCAGCAATTATAAATTCTAAAATATGACGAATAACAGGTTTAGTAAAATATAATGCAAAATTTAATTTCATTAAGTACTGGATTATTGATGAATTTTCTGTTATTCTATTATTATGAGACATTTGCTCCACTCCTATGGTTAATATTGTTATAGTGTAACAACATATTAAATACCATAGAAGCGAGCATTTGTCTCTATTTTTTATTAAATTTTTTCATGTAAGTTTATTATGGTAATTTATGTTAGTGAATTTTCTCATCTATAGCTTTCTATAGTAAATATTTCAAAACGCTTTTATACGCTTTTTACGCAATTTCTCCCATTATTTTTTGCTTCATAAAGCATATTATCTACTCTCAAAAGAACAGTGTCAATTGTGTCATTTTCTCTGTATTCAGTAACTCCAAAACTTGCCGTCACGTTACCTACATCTCCAAATTTCACTGTACTTATCTGCATTCTAATCTCTTCAGCCAGATTAGTTGCATTATTCAAGGAAGTTTCGGGCAGGAGAATTATAAATTCTTCTCCTCCCCACCGAGCAAAATAATCCGTCTTCCGTATTCTTCCTTTTACCATATCAGCAACTCCTTTAAGAACTGTATCTCCTGCTGCATGTCCAAAACGGTCATTCACGTTTTTGAAATGATCCAAGTCAAACATAATAAGCGAAAATGGCTTTTTACTCCTTTTTGTTCTCCCTGCTTCTTGCTCTAATATCTGCATGAAAAAACGCCTATTATAGATATTTGTAAGTGGATCAGTAACTGATTGACTGTAAAGCAATTCTTCAAATTTTTTGCGTTCACTTATGTCACGAATTATTCCTATAGCATGCCACGAATTATTAATTTTGACAACAGAAAGTGAAACTTCTACATCAATTTCATATCCATGTTTATGTCTTGTTTTCATTTCAACTGTTTTGCCTACTATACTTCCTTTACCATTTAATCGAAATCTTTCAAATGCTTCTCTGTATGCACTATATAATTGTTTATCTTGAATCACAATCGCATGTAGTTCTTTTCCTATTATTTCATCTCTTGAGTAGCCAAGTATCCTTTCTGCCGCAGGATTCCAAAAAGTTACCTTGCCATTATCATCAATCATAATAATGGCATCTCCAGCATAAAATGTTATAGTATTTAAAACTTCATTCTTTTCTTTTAGATCATTTTCTATCTTTCTGCGCTCTGTCAAATCTACAGCAAGTGCTACATATACTTTTTCTTCCCCCAATTCTATAAGTTCTAAGTGAATTTCCGCTGGATATAAAGAGCCATCTTTCCTGCGATTCATTGTATCAAAAATGATTAATTTTCGTTCTCCCTTTGAAAGAGGCTCAAGAAATTCTTTAAAAGCTTGTAATGTAAATTCTGGGCTTAAATCAATAGGTGTCATTTTTTTGAATTCTTCTTCAGTATATCCTAAATTCTCCCTTGCTCCATGGTTTACTGCGATGAATTTCAGTGACTGTGGATGAAATATATAAATTTCATTAAGTGAGTCTTCAAAAAGTTTTTTATAAAATTCAAGATCTTTTTTTGCTTTCCATTCTTCAGTAATGTCAAAAACAATTACGTGCATCAACGTTTTTCCTTGATAATCTAAAATGGTTGAATATGTTTCTACCAATCTTTCTTTCCCATTAACTAATTTTTGAAGGCAAATGCAAGGATTGCAATTATTTTTTAATACTTCGGAACACTTATTACAACCATCAATTGTAAAAATACCAGCAACAGATTCTATGTTCATCTGTAATATGGTTTCTTTAGAACATCCATAAAATTCACAAGCGGCTTTATTAGCATCAACAATAAGTCCTGATTCTGGTTCAATAAGCAGCATTGCTACATCATGATTTTCAAACATGCTATGAAATAATTCTTCTCTATTTTTAATCTGTATTTTTGCCTCATACAGATTAAAAGCCATTTCAATTTGAGAAATGAGTATATATTCATCTGCACCTTTTAGAATATAACCATACGCTGAAACTGATTTTATTTTTTCTGTTATCTCTTTACTGACATTTGCAGTCAAAAATATAATTGGAATGTCTTTATGTTGACCAATTATTTTCGCTGCGTCTATACCATCAATTGTTCCGCTAAGTTCTATATCCATAAGAATTAAATCTGGACTTTTAGAACTATGTATTGCTCTTTCAATGGCCTTTTCCCCTGTTAATACTATCTCTGTTTTGTATCCGTATTTATTTAAAATATCTGCGGTTATTTGTGCATTGAGTTTACTGTCCTCTACTAATAGAACCTCCTTAGTGCTCATCAGCTAATACCCCCAACGAAAGATTCCAGCAAATTTAACTATGTTGAATAAAACAATTTGCAATATTCAATTAAAAATTATTCAAGAATTTTGTTCCACGAAATATTATTATACTATTATCGCCTGAAAATACAATAAAATTTGCCATTTTGAAAATGATTAACGGCAAAATTTTATCATTAAAATTTTGTTCAAAGTGTTGAAAATATTTCCTTTATTATAATGCCCCATCTGTCAAGACAATCTTTTTAAAAACTAAGTTAGATTTTTGTACTACTGATAATTTTATATAAAATGTAAGTTAGATCTAATTTTAATTCGCAATCAACTCGCAATCAAAAAGGGTATATGTCCTATGACATATACCCTCAAATATGCTATCTTACTGGTGCGCCCGACAGGATTCGAACCCGTGGCCTTTTGATTCGTAGTCAAACGCTCTATCCAACTGAGCTACGGGCGCCCATTTACATATTTTATAATACCACAATTTATTTTTATTTGCAAATGCTAAATTGATTCCGCTTAAAAAGGGCTATAGACTTTTATCTATAACCCTTACTTTATTACTGCATTCCTGTTTGTGTTGTATTCTGCTGATTTGCTTGTTGGTTTAAGAAATTTGCCTGTGCTTGCTGAGCTTGTTGAGCTTGCAATTGAGGTGTCAACTGCTGCAGTTGCTGATTTGATGAATCTAATATTTTGCTCATCTGTGCAAATACTTGGTTTGCCTGTATGCTTTGTTGAGCCTGTTGAAGTGCAGCCATAGCCTGTTGTAATGCTTGCTGAACCTGCATATCTGTCTGCTGCTGTTGTTGTTGCGCTTGAGCTTTTACTTGATTTAATAATTGCTGGAATTGCTGCGGTGTGACATTTATGCCCATGCTCTGCAATTGTTGCTGAAATTGCTGCGCTTGCTGCTGTGCCTGTTGTTGAGCTTGTTGCTGTGCTTGATTGTTTTGTTTGCCAAATCTTGCACTTAATTCTTCAGACACTTCGCTATTTACTTTTTCGCCTAGGTAATCCTCAAATTCTCTCCTATTCAATGTAAACCCTCCTTTAAAAAATTTCCCCGTTATTTAATATTCCCTTTATGATTAGAATTAGTAAATGAAAATTTTACTATTGAAAATTTTCCAAATTATTTACAATGTCTTCGTATATTTTTATCCTATTCATGCCTTCTCTGGCGATGTACAAATTATTTAATGCTGTATTTAGATTGTTTACAAGTTGCGGCGGCAAGTCATACACGTATTCTACCTTTTCAGGTTCATTCTGACTGTTTAGCTCTATGTTTAAAAGCACATCCTTTTCGATTACAGCTTTCATAGAGCTAATATCTCTTTCAAGATCTTTTAACTTGTATAGTGTCTTTTTCATGTTATCCAGATTGTCTTTTAGAATTTTTACGTCATTACCTAATTCATAGATATTGGAGTAAATCATGTTTTCCATTTCTTTCAAGCTATCTAATCGATTGTCAGCCTTTATCAGATAACTTATTAGATACTTCCTATCGTTATTTTCTTCAAATTGACTTTCAATGTACTCCTTAATTTCTTTTTCGCTTTTTTCTAATTTTGCATCAATTTTTGTCACATCATTTGATAAAATCTCATTGAAGCTCATTAATTTTTCAAATATATGTTCTGTTTCTTTTATCAAATTTTCTATCTTTAATTCTGACTGCAGTATTTCCATTTAACATCACCTACATTTAGTATCTCCACTTTTAATGCAAAAAATAAAGTGCACCGCCAAATATTAATTAGCAGTGCACTTTTCATCATCACTTTTTTATGCTATTGTTTAAATCATTAAGCACGCTTCCAAGCTCATCGAGATTTTTACCGAAATCTGTCCAATCGCCATTTTTTGAAGCATTCATTGCATTATTATATATGTCATTTGCCTTCTTTATAAGCTCTTGCTGGGTTTCATTCGTCTGCACTTGTGGAACCTGTGGCTGTACCGGAGCTTGCAAATTAAATATCTTGTTTAATGCATTTGCAAGCGTATCCTCCATTACGATTTTATCTTTGTACGCCAGTATAACCCTCTTTACTTCAGGTATTGCATTTTCATTCGATGACTGTATATAGATAGGCTCAACGTATAGCATAGAATCATCAATCGGCAGCGTCAGCAAATTGCCTCTTATGATGCTTGAACCTTTTTGATCCCACAAGCTCATCTCTTTTGAAATATTTGGATCTTGATCGATCATATTCTCAATCTGCATAGGCCCATACACGACAGTGCTTTTTGGAAACTTATAGACTACCAGTTTCCCATAGTTATCACCGTCCATCCTTGCTGCCATCCAAGCCACCATGTTGTCTTTTGTGGCTGGCGTATACGGAATCATCAAAACATACTCAGCAGTTTTTTCTCCTGGAAGCCTCATTATGACATACTGTGACTCTTCCGGTTCTATCTTACCTGTAAATTTCTCCTTTGCTATGTCCCAAGAATCTTCTTTGTTGTAAAAAACCTGCGGATCCGACATGTGGTAATTTCTATAAACATTTGCTTGTATATCAAACATATACTGAGGATACCTTATATGAGCTTTTAAGCCTTTAGGCATCTCGTCTATGTTTTTGAATAGCCCGGGAAATATCCTGCTGTACACCTTTATTATAGGATCATTTTTGTCAGATATATAGTATTTTACATCGCCCGTATAAGCATCAACGACAACTTTGACAGAATTTCTTATGTAATTTATGCCTGTATCCCCATAAGGCTCTGAATACGGATAATTTCCCGAATACATATATGCATCAATCATCCAATACAGTTTGCCATCATCTACTACTATGTATGGATCATCATCGTATATCAAAAACGGAGCTATCCTTTGAACTCTATCCTTTATGTTTCTAAAAAGAAGCATCCTGCTATCATGCGTAATGTCAGTGGATAAAAGTATTTTTATATTGCCAGTATAAATTGTGTACAAAAGCTTGTTTAAAAACGTCATTGGTATGCCTGATTTGCCACTATAAAAATTTTCTTTGTTTGTGTCACCTACAGGGTAATCAAATTCACCTGTCTTTGTATTTACTATTGCGTACGTGTTTGTAAGCTCTCCAAAGTATATCTCTGGCCTCGTTATCTTTATATTTGTGCTACTCACTGGCGGAATATTTTTTATCACCATGTCTGGCTGCCCTGTAGCCGTTACATCATTTACGGTTGACATTACGACGCCATACCCATGTGTGTATTTAAGGTGCATGTTGATCCAATTTTTCGCTTGGCTTGCCAGATTGTCAAGATTCATCTCCCTTGCAGATATAAAAACTTGCCTGTAGTTTCCATTTATCATATATCTGTCGATATCTATATCATTGAACTTATAGTAAAGCCTTATGCTTTGAAGCTGGTTGTATATCTGGCTTACAGGCCTATAATCGTTTATCCTGATATTGTTTATGGTGTCTTGGTTTTCATCTAATACCTTTTTGTCTATATTGCCGCTTAAATCATAATTTTTCTCTTCAACATTATTTAAGTCAAATGCTTTCTGAGTAAAGTCAATATTGTACTTCAAATAAGTTTTTTCCTTGTCAAGCTCGTTTGGAGCAACGATGAAACTTTGAACTACAGTTTGAGAAACAGTCGATAAAATCATGATGACGATAATTATTACAGGTGATGCTATTATATATTTAAGTTTTTGCCTAAATGCACCAATCATAAACAAAATACCGGAAACTATTGATGCCAACATTAAAATCCTGTAAAATAAAAGCCTCACATGAACATCTGTATAACCTGCGCCAAAGACGACACCGCTTTTAGAGTACAATATGCCATACGCCTTTAAGTAATAACCCAATGAAAGTACGGCAAAAAATACAAATCCCAAAACGGCAATTTGCCTAAAAGCTATCATCAGTATCTCTTTGTTGTAAATAGCTCTAAAAAAACCTCCTCTGTCTGATATCTCATAAAACCTGGTCTTATCGGATAGGTACATGAGTCCAT
This sequence comes from Thermoanaerobacterium xylanolyticum LX-11, assembly GCF_000189775.2. Taxonomy (NCBI): domain Bacteria; kingdom Bacillati; phylum Bacillota; class Clostridia; order Thermoanaerobacterales; family Thermoanaerobacteraceae; genus Thermoanaerobacterium; species Thermoanaerobacterium xylanolyticum. The sequence goes on along the minus strand of NC_015555.1, from coordinate 30,916 downwards.
ATACGATTATAGTGGCAACTATGAGAATCGGTATTATGATAATAAGCAAATCATATACATCTAAAAGAAATGGCAATCTAAACATGTAAAGGCTTATGTCTTTATTAAAAATCGGATCTTTCACGCCGAAATTCGAAGAATTTATGTAAAACAAAAAGTCGTTCCACCAATTTGCAGCGATAAATAAGGAAATCAAAAAGCTTACAAATAACGATAAGCCTATCACTACACCTCTAAATCTCTTGCGTACACTTTTGATTTCAATGTCCTGAGCAAACTTTGCATAGTCTTTAACCATTCTATTCAGGTAGAAATAAGAAAGGATAAAGATTACTACAAACGATGGCACACCTATAGTAAGCTGTGTTAAAAACTTTTTAAAAAATACCCCTAAATAATTTAAACTGTTAAACCACTGTATGTCCACAATAAGGTTTGCAAGGCTTGCAAATAAAGCTGCAATTAAAAATATAGATATCAATAAAATGATTATCGCCAAATTCCCTCTTTTCAAACAAATCACCATCCTAAAATGTACTTCTTGACACTATTATAATATATCCATTTTATAAAATGCAAAGCGATTTTTATTGATTAATTTAGGCATATAATGTATATTAGAAATAAATAGAAAACGATAATAAATGAGGATGTGATATATGGATGAAAAGGGCTTTGAAAATCTCCCTCCTTGTCATTTTAGGAATCGCTTTATCTATTGGCACAAGCGCATTTATGTTTTATAGAAATTTAAACGTTGTAAACACTGAAGAAAATCCTGTCACAACCAATAATCAAGTTAAAACATCTAAGCAAAATAGCAGTAGTCAAAACAAAAAAAATATACTGTTTGTCGGTGATGCCGATGGTCTCTCTGACACTATATTCGTAGCAAGCTTTGATGCAAATAAAAAAGAAATCGATATGTTATCGATTCCACGCGATACATATTATCCAAGGCCAGGCTACAATGCACCAACTGAGAAAAAAATCAATGCGGCTTATTCTGAGCAGAAAATAGATGGTTTAAAAGATGCAGTAGAAAATCTATTGGGAATAAAAATAGACAACTACGTGATTTTAACATACGACGGCTTTAAAGATATCATTAATACCATAGGGGGAGTTGAGGTAAACATACCGTTTGACATGAAATACGACGACAACGTAGCAAATCCTCCACTTCACATAAACCTAAAAAAGGGACTTCAAGTGTTAGATGGTGAACAATCTCTGCAATTTGTTCGTTATAGACATGGCTATACAGATGGCGATATAGGAAGAATAAATGCCCAGCAAGAATTTTTGAAGTCATTCATAAAGAAAGTCACATCACCTACCATAATAACGAAAATTCCATCTCTGGCCATAACACTAAGCAAAAACTTAAAAACAGATTTGACGGCAAAAGATATCACAACGTACGCATTGGACTTCGTCAAGAATAAGCCTCAAAACATAAATACTTCTATACTGCCAGGAGAAGGCGGATACATGGATGCTTACAGCTATTATTTTGTAGATCAGCAAAAAGCCATGGAAGTGGCATCAGAAATGTTTGGAGACGGTCTAAGCAGTGATTCAGTAAGCACAGTGTCGCAAATAACGTATTCACCTATAAATAATACCATTTCTGTTGCAGTCTACAATGGGACAAAAGTGGAAGGACTGGCTGCAAAGTACGCTGATGAACTTAAAAATCTTGGCTTTAACGTAGTAAAAATCGCCAATGCTGATGCGAAAAATTACGATGAATCTTGCGTTTATACAAATACCAACATTGATAAGGCCAGCAAAGTCGCCAGTGCTCTGTCAATAAAAAACGTATTAAAAGGTGAAAACTCAAACAGTGCAGATGTCACCGTAATAATAGGCAATGATAAAAAATGAAAAGGCGCAATTGCGCCTTTTTTTCAACAAAAAAAGTAGCCTATGTATGGCGGAGAAGGAGGGACTTGAACCCTCGCGCCGGGTTATCCCCGACCTACAGTCTTAGCAGGACCGCCCCTTCACCAACTTGGGTACTTCTCCATGTCAGCTACAATCCATTTTAATATTAAATTCATGGCGGAGAGGGTGGGATTCGAACCCACGGCTCCGTTAAGAGACACTGGTTTTCAAGACCAGCTCCTTAAACCCCTCGGACACCTCTCCACGCCGGGAACGATATAAAGTATATCATATGCCGGCTAAGTTGTCAATATTCATAAATCAATTATTTAATGCTATTTGATCCTTTTACTTCCTTATAACATCACATCTCATATACGGTCTTAAAGCCTCAGGCACAACTACAGAACCATCCTTTTGCTGATAGTTTTCAAGTATTGCTGCAAAAGTCCTGCCGACTGCCACACCTGAGCCATTTAGAGTATGGACATACTGAGCCTTTCCTCCATCTTTTGGCCTGTATTTGATGTTTGCTCTCCTTGCCTGAAAGTCTTCGCAGTTGCTGCAAGATGATATCTCAACATACCTTCCGTAACTTGGCATCCAAACCTCAAGGTCGTACTTCTTTGCCGCAGTAAAGCCAAGGTCTCCAGTGCATATAGATACAACCCTATAAGGTATGCCTAAAGTCTTCAGCACATCTTCAGCATCGCTTACCATCTTTTCAAGTTCTTCATATGATTTCTCAGGCTCTGTGATCTTTACCAGTTCTACTTTATTAAACTGGTGTTGCCTTATTAATCCTCTCGTATCTCTACCTGCAGAACCAGCTTCCTGTCTGAAACAAGCGCTATACGCACAATTGTAAATAGGAAGTTTTTCACTGTCAATTATGGTCTCTCTGTACATATTTGTAACCGGAACTTCAGCAGTCGGTATCAAGAAATAATCTGTCCCGGCCACCTTAAATGCATCTTCTTCAAATTTAGGAAGCTGTCCTGTGCCAAACATGCTTCTTCTATGAACCATAAAGGGCGGAAAAACTTCTGTGTATCCATGTTTTTCTGTGTGAAGATCCATCATGAAATTTATGAGGGCTCTTTCAAGCCTACAGCCTAATCCTTTGTAAAACGTAAATCTGGAACCTGTAACCCGTGATGCCGCCTCAAAGTCTAAAAGCCCCAGCTCAACTCCAATGTCCCAGTGTGGCTTTACTTCAAAGTCAAATTCTCTCACATCACCCCATCTGCGGATTTCCACATTATCAGCATCGCTGTCTCCAACTGGAACACTTTCATGAGGAATATTTGGTATGGTCCATAGAAGCTCCTCTAATTTTTCATCGTACTGCTTTACTTCGCTTTCCATCGCCTTGATTTTGTCGGATATTTCTTTCATCTCTTTTATAAGTTCATCAGCATCTTTGCCCTCTTTTTTCAGTTTAGCTATGTTTTCAGATTCTTTATTTCTGGTGTTTTTTAAAGACTCCAGTTCTTTTAAGATTTCCCGTCTCTTTTCGTCAATCTCTAAAAATTCATCGATGTTTGAGTTTTCTTTTTTAAGTTCAATAGCCTTCTTTACCTCATCTGGATTATTCCTTATCCTTTTAATATCAAGCATCATTTACACCTCCTAATAAAAATATCCCGCCCTATGTAGGGACGGGATTTCCGTGTTGCCACCCTGATTCGGCTTAAAAAGCCCTCGTCACTGATTTAACGGTCGCCCGATGGTTATTAACCATAGCTCCAGGCTGGATAAATATGTACATATACTGGTTTACACCCGCCACCAGCTCTCTTAAATACAATACATACTATTGGCCCTTCAACGCTTCTTTTTACTTAAAACTAATTATACTATATAACAAATGCGATTTCAACAGCTATTTGCCAATCATAGATCCAAATCTGCTTAAAGGCCAAATTCTAAATACTATTTTGCCCATTATAGCATCTTTGGATACATATTTGTTTTTCCAATACCTTGAGTCAAGAGACTGATTTCGGTTATCCCCAAGCATGAAGTAGTGATTTGGCGGGACTTTATACGGTCCAAATGTCTCATTTTTATTCATGGGCTCTTTAAGGTACGGCTCTTTTACTGGCTTTCCATTTCTATACAATATCCCATTTTTAATCTCAATGGTATCTCCGCCAATGCCGATTACCCTTTTTACAAAGCTTACAGACGGATCGTCAGGATACTTAAATACGACTATGTCACCTCTTTTAATAGGTTCAAATCTGTATATGAATTTTAATTCAATAAACTTATCATTAAGCTGTATTGTGTTAAGCATAGAACCTGTAGGTACGTCAACAAGCTCAAACACATACGTCCTAATGAACATAGCTATGATAAAAGCAAGCCCAATAGTAAGTATCCAACTTACAATCTCTTTTTTAGTATTGCTCTTCATCGTCCAATCTCCTTTTTTAAATATACAGTTATTATTATATCACATCAATATTTCAAATACTAACTTTATATGTATTACAATGTATATAATAAATATATGTGTCAATAATTACTATATAAAATAATTTATGGGGGAATATGATGAACGAAATTAAATATCTATTAGAAATTGCCGACATAAAAGACACAGAGTACAAAAACACTTTAGCTTTGACATCATTGATAGAATTGCTTATCGAAAAAGGTATAATATCTCAATCAGAAATAGCTAAAAAATCTTATGAAATCAAAATAAAGACCGCCCAATAAATAAAATCCGGCAAAACCGGATTTTATTTATTCATTTATGTAGACACGTGGTTATTCCGATACTATAATAAAGAGTAAGGAGGGGTTTTTCGTGAAAGATTTTCTCTCGCGGTATCAAAGCACCATTAGAAATTCAATCGTAATATTGGCAGTTGTACTAAGCTTTTATCTATTTGTGTTCAAGCTTATTCCATTTTTGATGCCTTTTGCAGTAGCATTGTTTTTGGCGATTTTAATTGATCCTGCCGTAGAGTTTTCAGAAAAAAAGCTGAAAATACCAAGAGGATTGTCATCTGCATTTTTTATACTTTTATTGATTGGAATAATTGGTCTTTTAATAAGCCTTTTAGTCACACAGCTTGTATTCGAACTCAATACCTTAGCTGAACACGCACCAAGTTACACAAAAAATTTTGATGTAGTAATATCTGATTTGATAGACAGAATTAGGAGGTATTATGTATCGCTTCCTACAAACATCTCAACTTTTTTAGAAAGCAATCTTCAATCGATTTTAAATAATATATCTGTGTACGCTAAAAACTTCGCAGGATGGATATTAGGCTTGGCAACAAAGCTGCCTAACTTTTTCTTTATGTCAATAATAACAATCGTATCGACGTTCTTTTTAAGCAAAGACAAATGGCTCATATTAAACTTTATAAAAAGACAATTTCCATCAAATTGGGCATTTCACGCTGAAAATATAAAAGGGGATCTTTTTCAAACTTTAATAGGCTTTATAAGGGCTGAAATAACCATAATGTTTATCACTTTTTTAGAAGTTTCCATAGGGCTTACGATAATAGGATTTGATTACGCATTTTTGCTAGGGCTTTTAGTCAGCTTTATAGACATACTGCCTGTTTTAGGATCAGGTTCTGTATTAGTCCCATGGGCATTGTACAATATATTCACAAAAAACTACCTTATTGGAATCTACTTGCTTATCATATATGCCATCGTCACAGTCGTAAGGCAGATGATAGAGCCAAAGATAGTCGGCCAAAGTATAGGCCTTCATCCTCTTGTAACGCTTTTATCCATGTTTATCGGTGCAAGGCTTTTTGGCGGTCTCGGGCTTATAATGGGACCTGTTTTCGTAGTCGTCTTTAAAACATTTCAAAAATCCGGCATAATACCATCATGGAAGTAAAATACCCATCTTAAAAGCGTAATGCTTATAAGATGGGTATTTTTCATAAGCTTTCTATTTCCTTTATCAAATTGGCCATCTCAATTGCTGTAACAGCCGCTTCAAACCCTTTATTGCCTGACTTTGTTCCAGCCCTCATGATTGCCTGTTCAACTGTATCCGTCGTAAGGACTCCAAATATTACAGGCACATCGTAATCTACCGATATTTTTGCTATTCCTTTTGATACTTCATTTGCAACATAATCAAAATGCGGTGTATCACCTCTTATTACAGCACCCAGTGCGATAATCGCATCGTATTTTTTTGATGTGGCCATCTTCTTTGATACAAGGGGTATTTCAAATGCGCCTGGAGTCCAAGCAATGTCAATGCTTTCATCATCAACACCATGTCTTCTTAAAGCATCCAAAGCACCATCCAAAAGTTTATTTGTTATAAATTCATTAAATCTGCTTACAACAATGCCTACTTTTAAGCCATCTCCAATGAGTTTTCCTTCATACTTTTTCAATACAATCTCTCCTTTGCTTATTTTTAAAATGAAGTAAATATGTGGTCAAATTTTTCTTTCTTTGTTTTAAGATATCTTTCATTGTGTCTATTGATTGAAACCTCTATAGGAACTCTTTCTACAATTTCAAGGCCATAACCTGAAATACCAACCAGTTTTTTGGGATTATTTGTCATTATCCTAAGTTTTTTAAGCCCAAGATCCTTCAAAATCTGAGCTCCAATTCCATACTCTCTCATATCAGCCGGAAAACCTAATCTGATGTTGGCATCTACCGTGTCAAGTCCCTCATCCTGTAAATGGTATGCTTTAATCTTGTTTAAAAGTCCTATTCCTCTGCCTTCCTGCCTTAAATACAACAGCACACCTCCTTCTTTGCCAATCTTCTCCATTGCTGCATGAAGCTGATCGCCACAATCACACCTTAATGAACCCATAATGTCACCTGTCAAACATTCTGAATGAACCCTAACCAATGTAGGGTTATGAGACAAACCACCTTTCACCAACGCAACATGTTCTTTACCTGTTAGGATTTCTTCATAACCTATTATCGTGAAATCTCCATACTTTGTTGGCAAATATGCTTCTGCCACTCTTTTTATCAGTTTTTCATTTTTTCTTCTATATTCTATAAGATCAGCGATAGATATTATTTTTAAATTGAATTTTTTCGAAAATTCAATTAACTCTGGGAGTCTGGCCATTTTCCCATCATCTTTTATTATTTCGCAAATTACACCAGCACTTTTAAGACCTGCAAGCCTTGCTAAATCACACGCTGCTTCCGTATGGCCCGCTCTTACTAAAACTCCTCCTTCTTTCGCTTCCAATGGAAATACATGTCCAGGCTTTGTAAAATCATCCGGCATCGATTCATCATCTATAAGCATTTTTATAGTAAGTGCTCTTTCATAAGCAGAAATTCCAGTTTTACAGTTTTTATGATCTACAGATACTGTAAAAGCAGTTTCTTTTTTATCGGTATTATCAAAAACCATCTTGCCAATGTTTAATTTTTTAAGCCTCTCCTCCATCATAGGAACACATACCAATCCACGGCCGTACTTTATCATAAAGTTCACATGGTCACTTGTCACTTTTTCCGCAGCCATAACTAAATCCCCTTCATTCTCTCTATCTTCATCATCGACTACAATGACCATTTTTCCATTTTTTATATCTTCTATTGCGCTTTCAATAGTATCAAACATCTATGAACATCTCCTTATAAATAATTTTCTATTAAAAATTCATCAACGTTTTTCTTCGCCAAAAGCCTTTCTGCATACTTTGAAAGTATGTCAACTTCAATATTTACGGTATCTCCGATTCTTTTTATATTTAAAGTTGTATTGTTATCTGTATGGGGTATAATTGACACTGTAAAGTATGAAGCTGATGATTCTACCACTGTCAAACTTATTCCATCCACAGCAATACTTCCTTTATCAGCCACATATTTTGAATATCTTTCACCAATTTTAATTTTAAATGTCGTCGTGTCGTTTATTTTGTTTTTATCAATTATTGTACCAACGGTATCCACATGACCCGTCACAATGTGTCCATTTAGCCTACCTAATATGCTTAATGCCCTTTCTAAATTGACAATGCTTCCTATCTTTAAACTTCCTAAATTGCTTGTTTTAAGTGTTTCATACATTATATCTGATGTAAATAAATCTTTACCTATATTTGTAACCGTTAAGCATACTCCATTTACAGCTACGCTATCTCCAATTCTTACACCATCTAAGACTTTTTTGCACTCTACCGCTATTTTGGTAATATTTCCTCTTTGAATCATCTTGACCTTTCCAACTTCTTCTATAATTCCTGTAAACATCTTAACACCTACTTTTTTATATAACCTTCTATAAGTATGTCATCGTCAAATTTTTTTATATCTATCTTTTCAATCATTATTGCGTCTTTAATCAAAGCAATGCCATCACCTTCCACAGGCGTCAATGAATTGCTTCCACCTATTATTTTGGGAGCAATATAAAACATAACTTTGTCTACTATTCCTTCTTTTAAAGCAGAATAGTTGAGAGTTCCTCCACCTTCTATGAGAATACTATCTATCCCTCTTTCCCCTAACGTATAGATCAATTTATTCAGATGGACTTTATTATCTTTTTTTTCGATTGTAACCACATCAACACCCAAATCCTTCAAAGCTTTCACCTTATCATGTGGCATCATATCTGTTGTAGCTATTAATGTCTTAGCAGATTTATCAATGATGACATTTGCATCTAATGGAATCCTGCCGTGACTATCCACAATAACTCTTAAAGGGTTTTTATATCCTTGCAATCTAACGGTAAGATGTGGATTATCTTTTATAACTGTATTAATACCTACCATTATTGCCATAACGCTACCTCTAACTTTATGGACATACTCCCTTGATTTTTCATTTGTTATCCACTTAGAATCGCCTGTAAAAGTTGATATCTTTCCATCAATTGTCATAGCGGATTTTAATATTACATAAGGTTCTCTACTTGTAATGTACTTTATAAATACTTCATTCAATTTCTCTGCTTCATCTTTTAACAATCCAGTATAAACATTTAAACCAGCTTCTTCAAGCTTTTTAATTCCCCTTCCTGCTACAAGTTCATTTGGATCCTCCATAGCGATAAAAACATTTTTTATGCCTGATTTTATGACAGCATCGACGCAAGGTGGTGTTTTTCCATGATGGCAACATGGTTCCAATGTCACATAAAGCGTGGCTCCATTTACATCTTCTTTAGCGTTTTTTAATGCATTTATTTCTGCATGTGGTCCTCCATAGTATTCATGATAGCCTTCACCTATTATCCTGCCATCTTTAATAATTACAGCTCCTACTAAAGGATTTGGGTTTGTGTGTCCTACACCAAGTTTAGCAAGCTGCAATGCCCTTTTCATGTATTTCTCCATAAAATCACCTCAAAAAATTAGCCCTGAAGCATGTAATACTTCAGGGCATAATGACAATTGCCATTTCACCTTCTTTCATCCAGACTATACTGTCGGCTCTGGAATCTAACCAGATCTGCCATAAGGCTCGCGGGCTTTACCGCCGGTATGGAATTTCACCAATCCCTGAAGGTTTAATCTTATTTAGTTTCTATAATTATAACATTGATTTTATAAAAATGCTAGTCTATCATCTCTTCAATGGTTCCTCCAGCAGGAATAAATGGCAGAACCATTTCGTCTTTGTCTATGATACACTCTAAAACATAAGGATTGTTGTTTGACAATGCTTCACTAAAAGCATCTGTAAATTCTTCTTTTGTGTAGATCCTTCTTCCAGTTACCCCAAAAGCTTCGGCGACTTTTGAAAAGTTGAGATTCGGATTTAAATCCGTCTGAGAAAATCTTTTATCGTAAAGGAGATTTTGCCATTGTCTAACCATGCCAAGTGTTTGATTGTTGAGGATTATCGTTATAACAGGTATGTTGTACACCGACATCGTTTCAAGTGCATGAATATTCATCCTTATGCTGCCGTCACCTGCAATATTTACCACTCTTTTGTCATCTCGCCCTACTTGTGCACCTATTGATGCAGGAAGTCCAAAACCCATAGTTCCAAGTCCACCAGATGTGACAAATGTCCTTGGCTCTTTGAATTTATAATATTGAGCCGTCCACATCTGGTTTTGCCCTACTTCTGTCGCTACTACAAGATTGTCTCCTCCAAGCTCTTGAACCCTTTCTACTATCCACTGTGGCTTCAATTTTCCATCATCTTTATATTTAAAGGACGTTTTGTCTTTTATCGATATAAGCTCATTAATCCATTCCCTATTGTCTTTTTCTTTTATCATTGCATTTAAAAGAGACAAGACTTCTTTGATATCTCCTACTAATGGCACATCGACATCGATATTTTTGCCGATTTCTGCAGGATCGATATCGATGTGAATGACTTTTGCATTTGGCGCCAGACCCCCTGCTTTACCTGCAACTCTGTCGCTAAACCTTGACCCTACTGCAATAACCAAGTCTGATTTATAAACAGCCGTATTGGCATATCTGCTTCCATGCATTCCAATAAGCCCTAATGACAATTCATCATCTTCTGGAAAGCATCCAAGTCCCATAAGCGAAGTAGCTACAGGTATCATGTGCTTTTTAGCAAAATCGTACAAATTCTTTGATGCCTCACTCCATATAACTCCACCACCAGCAAAAATAACTGGCCTTTTGCTTGATGAGATTAACTCTGCTGCCTTTACTAAATCTGATTCTAATACTTGATGTTTCTTTGTTTCAACGTAAAAATCTTTTCGCTTAACAAAGTTTATATCTGCAGTCTGAATGTCCTTCGGTATGTCTACGAGAACAGGACCTGGTCTTCCATCTTTCGCTATAAAAAAGGCTTCTCTCAAAGTGTCCGCTAATTTATCAGGTGATTTCACAATAAAATTGTGCTTTGTCACAGGCATCGTAATTCCTGCAATATCCACTTCTTGAAAAGAGTCCTTTCCTATGAGGCTCGTAGCAACTTGCCCTGTTATAGCGACTATTGGCACAGAGTCCATGTAGGCATTGGCTATTCCTGTGACTAAATTGGTAGCACCAGGTCCTGATGTAGCAAAACACACGCCAACTTTTCCGGTCACTCTCGCGTATCCATCTGCCATGTGAGCAGCCATCTGTTCATGTGTTGCAAGAATATGCCGCAAGTCAGAATTGTACAAAGCATCATAAAGAGGTATGACAGAACCGCCTGGAATGCCAAAAACAACTTCTACTCCTTGCTCTTTTAATACCTCTATGACAACCTGCGAACCTTTTATGATCACGATATGCGCCTCCTTTCATGGAATTTAAGCTTTGTCAATCGTCCTTTAAAACCGCACCAGTATTTGCAGATGTGACTAATCTGGCGTATCTTGCCATGTAACCTGTCTTAATGTGAGGCTCAGGCCTTCTAAAGTTTTTCCTTCTTTCTTCCATTTCTTCAACGCTTATCTTTAAATTAAGCTTTCTTCCCGGTATATCTATTTCAATAATGTCCCCATCTTTTATCAAAGCGATTTCGCCGCCTTCCATGGCTTCAGGCGACACATGACCTATGCAAGCTCCTCTTGTAGCACCAGAAAATCTTCCATCTGTAATAAGAGCTACATCCTTGTCAAGTCCCATACCGGCAAGTGCTGATGTAGGACTTAACATCTCCCTCATGCCAGGCCCACCTTTTGGACCTTCATACCTTATTACAACAACATCGCCTTTTTGTATCTTGCCATCGTAAATCGCTTTTATGGCCTCATCTTCTGAATCAAAAACTCTCGCAGGGCCAGAATGGTGAAGCATCTCTTTAGACACTGCAGACGCCTTTACTACAGAACCATTCTTCGCTATATTTCCATACAAAATCGCCAAACCACCTGTATTGCTGTAGGGATCTTCTACTGAGTGTATTACATCATGATTTTTTATCCGTGCATCTTTGAAATTCTCACCGATTGTATCACATGTGACTGTAATGCAATCTGTATTTAAGACTCCTAATTTTGACAGTTCTTTCAATACTGCCTGTATACCGCCTGCGTGGTAGAGATCTTCTATATGATATTTTCCTGCAGGACTTAATTTGCACAGATTTGGAACCTTCTCATTTATTTCATTTATCTTTTCAAGAGGTATATCGACTCCTGCCTCATGTGCAATAGCCTTTAAGTGGAGAACTGTATTTGTAGAGCCTCCTAAAGCCATATCTAAGCAAAAAGCATTTATAAAGGCATCTTCTGTCAAAATATCCCTTGCCTTAATGTCCTTTTCTACAAGCTCTACTATCTTCATTCCTGCTTTTTTTGCAAGTCTTATCCTCTCTGAGTAAACAGCAGGTATCGTGCCATTACCAGGAAGTCCCATACCAAGCCCTTCTGTAAGGCAATTCATCGTATTTGCTGTAAACATACCTGAGCATGACCCGCACGTAGGACAAGCTGACATCTCCATCGTCTTTAACTCATCTTCACTTATCTTACCTGCCTTCAATGCGCCTACTGCCTCAAACATGGAGCTTAAATCACATGTTTCTCCTTCGTAACTTCCAGCCAACATCGGACCTCCGCTTATTACGATAGCTGGTATGTTTAGCCTTGCGGCTGCCATAAGCATACCTGGAACTATCTTGTCGCAGTTTGGTATAAGCACAAGTCCGTCAAGGCCATGGGCCATAGCCATCGTCTCAACGCTGTCGGCTATCAATTCCCTTGAAGCAAGGGAATACTTCATACCTTTGTGATTCATGGCTATTCCATCACAGACACCTATTGTGGAAAATTCTAAAGGAGTGCCACCTGCAAGCCTTACACCAGCTTTTACTGCCTCTGCAATCTTGTCAAGATTTATGTGTCCAGGAATTATGTCGTTTTTTGAATTAGCAATGCCTATTAAAGGCTTATTTATCTCTTCATCGGTAAGCCCTAAAGCATACAAAAGTGATCTGTGGGGCGCTTTTTCAACTCCTTTTTTCACGCTATCGCTTATCATAAAATCACCTCTTTAAATATTTTACAACCATATCACCCATCTCTTCGGTGTTTAAAATAATACCTTTTCCTAAATCAGGAGTTCTGTAGCCATCCTCCAATAGGTCGTTTACCGCCTTTCTTATGTCATTTGCGGCATCAATCATATCAAAGGAATACTCCAGCATCATTGCGACAGATAGTATTGTAGCCAAAGGATTAGCTTTCTTCGTGCCAGCAATATCAGGAGCCGAACCATGTACAGGTTCGTAAAGCCCAACTTTGTCACCTCTCAAGCTGGCTGATGGCAACATTCCTATTGATCCGGTAAGCTGTGATGCTTCATCAGACAATATGTCTCCAAACATATTTGATGTAAGTATCACGTCAAACTGTGATGGATCTTTTATAAGCTGCATAGAGCAATTGTCAACATACTGATGGTTTAATTCTACATCTGGGTATTCCTTACTTACTTCATTGACGACTTTTCTCCATAATCTTGATGAATCCAAAATATTGGCCTTATCAACCGATGTGACTTTTTTCTTCCTGTTTCTCGCCGCTTTAAACGCTATATGGGCAATCCTCTCTATTTCCATCGTGGTATATGATTCTGTATCATATGCTTTATACCCATAATCAATCTTTTCAGTTCCTCTATCGCCGAAATATATGCCACCTGTCAATTCCCTTACAACAAGTACATCTAATCCGTCCTTTAAAATCTCATCCTTCAAAGGTGATGCACTTTTTAAAGAATTAAATAGAATGGCAGGCCTTAAATTTGCATATACATCAAGGCTTTTTCTCAGAGCCAAAAGACCTGCCTCAGGCCTTTTATCGCCATCTAAATCGTCCCACTTAGGACCACCTACAGCCCCTAATAAGACTGCATCGCTTTTAAGACATGCTTCTTCTGTTTCCTTAGGATACGGCGTTCCAAACTCATCTATGGCACAGCCGCCAAACAGGTACTTCTCTACTTCAAATTCAATGCTGTATTTTTCTGAAACAGCATTTAATACTTTAAGGGCTTCCTCCATTACTTCTTTCCCTATTCCATCTCCTGGTAATACAGTTATCTTGTACATCTATACCACCTTTTCCTTTACGTAGTTTACAAGGCCGCCACATTCGATTATCCTCTTTATAAACTCAGGAAATGGCTGCGATTTAAACTCGATACCTTTAGTTATGTCTTTTATGACACCCGTCTCAAAATCAACTGAAACAATATCACCGTCTTCTATTGAAGACGCCGCTTCAGGACATTCTAATATAGGCAATCCTATATTTATGGCATTTCTGTAAAATATTCTGGCAAACGACTTTGCGATGACACAAGATATACCAGACTCCTTTATGGCTATAGGTGCATGTTCTCTTGACGAACCGCAACCAAAATTGTCCCCCGCAACCATTATATCTCCAGGTTTGACTCTATCTTTAAAGCTTTTATCTAAATCTTCCATGCAATGGGCAGCAAGTTCTTTTGGATCAGATGTATTTAAAAACCTTGCAGGTATTATTACATCCGTATCCACATTATCACCGTACTTTATTGCCTTTCCTTCCAATTAAGCCACCTCCTCAGGACTTGCTATATAGCCTTTTATGGCTGATGCCGCTGCTACAGCAGGACTTGCCAAGTACACTTCGCTTTCTATGTGACCCATCCTGCCAACAAAGTTTCTGTTTGTAGTAGATATTGCCCTTTCACCTTTTGCAAGTATCCCCATGTGACCGCCTAAACAAGGACCGCATGTTGGCGTAGATACAGCAGCACCTGCCTTTATGAACTCTTCTATATAGCCTCTTTTTACACATTCCAAGTAAATGTCTTGCGTAGCTGGGAATATTATCAACCTTACATCTGGATGAACCTTCTTGCCTTTTAAAATTTCATACGTCACTTCCATATCTTGTAGACGGCCATTTGTACAAGAACCTATTACAACTTGATCTATCTTTACATTTCCAACATCATCTATGGACTTTGTGTTTTCAGGCAAGTGAGGAAATGCCACTTGCGGCTTTATCGTTGATAAGTCTATATCGTATGTCTTTACGTATTCTGCATCATCATCAGCTTTAAACACTTTGTAATTTCTCTTTGCTCTCCCCAAAACATATGCTTCGGTAATTTCGTCGTAATCGAAAATACCATTTTTAGCCCCTGCTTCTATAGCCATATTTGCAATTGTAAACCTGTCATCAATCGACAAAGACGAGATGTCGCCAGTGAATTCCATCGACTTATAAAGTGCGCCATCTACACCTATCATGCCGATGATGTACAGTATGACGTCTTTTCCGCTTACCCATTTATTAAGCTTTCCTTTAAGATTAAACTTTATGGCTTCGGGAACTTTAAACCAAGCCTTGCCTGTAGCCATGGCACAGGCCATATCAGTGCTTCCTATGCCTGTAGAGAAACACGTTATTGCACCGTACGTGCATGTATGGGAATCTGCACCTATTACCACATCTCCCGGCAAGACTAAGCCTTTTTCCGGTAAAAGCGCATGTTCTATCCCCATTTGCCCTACTTCAAAGAAGTTTACTATGCCATACTCTCTGGCAAATTTCCTTACAATATTTACTTGCTCTGCAGACTTTATGTCTTTGTTTGGAACAAAATGGTCAGGCACTAATGCAATTCTCTCTTTATTGAATACTTCTTTTACACCTATCTTTAAAAACTCTTTTATGGCAACAGGCGATGTGACATCATTGCCTAACACCATGTCAACGTCTATCTCTATAAGATCTCCAGGTTTAACTTCATATCCAGCTTTATTAGCTAAAATTTTCTGCGTAAGTGTTAACCCCAAAGCTCTCCCTCCTTAAAACTCTTACTGTTTAAAATTACATCTTCTACGATTTCTCTTATATCTTCATCATCTACAACCTTTTTGTTATCAGCTACATCCTTAAATCTCTTAAAAGCAATATTTACCTCATCTCGCGAAAGATTGAACCCCATGTTTTTTAACTTCAATTCAAAGGCATTTCTTCCGGATAATTTGCCCATAGATATATGATCAGTTGTTATACCTATGTCTTCTGGTTTCATTATTTCATAGGTGGCTTTATTGTTTATAACACCGTGCTGGTGGATTCCAGCAGTGTGCCTAAAGGCGTTAAATCCGACAATGGCTTTGTTTGGCTGAAGTTCTATCCCTGCCATCTCACTTACCAGCTTACATGTGCTGTAAATTTCCTTTGTGTTTATGCCGTGGATTACATTAAAATAATCCTTTCTTGTATTTATGGCCATGATGACTTCTTCTAAAGCAGCATTTCCAGCTCTTTCACCTATCCCACATACAGTAACTTCCACTTGATCTGCACCGCTTTCCACTGCTGAAAGTGAGTTTACCACAGCCATACCAAGATCGTTGTGACAGTGAACGCTTATCGTCACATTTTCTCTGTCGTGAATATTATCTTTTACGTACTCTACTAATCTGCCAAATTCTTTTGGAACAGCATATCCTACCGTATCAGGTATATTTATTATCTTAGCTCCAGCATCAATGACTTCGTTAAATACTTTTACTAAAAAATCCCAATCAGTCCTGGATGCATCTTCGGCAGAAAATTGAATTTCATCAAACTTACCTAAAGCATATTTCACACTGTCAACTGCCATTTTTAAGGCTTCATCTCTGGATATTTTTAACTTGTATTTTAAATGAATATCAGATGTAGCAATAAAAAGATGTATCCTGGATTTTTTTGCATTTTTTAATGCTTCATAAGTTCTATCTATATCGCTTTTCACACATCTCGACAATCCTGCAACAGTGACACCATCTAAATTTTCCGCTACATATTTCACAGCTTCAAAATCACCGTTTGATGCAGCAGGAAAGCCGGCTTCTATTACGTCAACTCCAAGTGAAACAAGCTTATTTGCTATCTTATATTTAGTTTCCTTGTCGAAATTGACGCCTGGCGTCTGCTCACCATCTCTCAACGTCGTATCAAAAACAATGACTTTTCTATCCCCCATAAACAAGCCCCCTCTTTACTTCTTTTTAAGCCATGACATCATTCCACGGAGCTCTTTTCCTACCTTCTCAAGCTTTTGATTTGCTTCTCTTTCTCTTATGGCATTAAACTGCGGTCTTCCTACAGCATTTTCTAAAAGCCATTTCTTTGCAAACTCCCCTGTCTGAATTTCATTCAAAACTTGTTTCATTTCGTTTCTCGTATCTTCCGTTATTATCCTTTTGCCTGTCAGATAATCACCATACTCTGCCGTATCAGAGATGGAATACCTCATGTTGGCAAAACCGCCCTCATAGATCAAATCGACTATAAGCTTCATCTCGTGTATACACTCAAAATAGGCTATTTCAGGTTGATAACCAGCATCTACTAAAGTTTCAAAACCTGCTTTCATAAGCTCCGTGACACCGCCGCACAAAACCGCCTGTTCACCAAAAAGATCCGTCTCTGTCTCCTCTTTAAAAGTAGTCTCTAAGACACCTGCTCTTGTGCCTCCAATTCCTTTAGCATAAGCTAAGGCTATCTCAAAAGCCTTTCCAGTGTAGTTTTGATGAACCGCAACTAAATCAGGAACGCCTTTTCCTTCTGTAAAAACCCTTCTTACCAAATGTCCAGGCCCTTTTGGCGCTACCATGAATACATCCACGTACTCTGGCGGCACAATCTGATGGAAATGTATATTGAAACCATGAGCAAAAACCAAAGCATTTCCAGGTTTTAAGTGCTTTTCTATGCTTTCTTTGTACACTTTTGACTGCTTTTCATCAGGTATTAAAATCATTATTATGTCAGATACTTCACACGCATCATCTACATTTAAAACCGTAAGTCCATCCTGTTTCGCTCTTTCAGCAGATTTGCTTCCTTCATATAGACCTACCACAACATCTAAACCAGAATCCCTTAAATTAAGAGCATGTGCATGTCCTTGGCTACCATAACCAATTATCGCAATTTTCTTTCCTTTCAAAAGATTTAAATCTGCATCTTCATCATAATACATTCTTGCCATTTACAATTCCTCCTCGTATTCTTTTAAAATTCTATTTCCTCTTTCTAAAGTTATAAGACCTGTTCTTGTAAGTTCTCTTACTTGAAATTGTTTGATGAGTTTTATAAATGCCTCAACCTTTTCAGTGTCTCCAGTCATTTCAATGATGATAGAATCCAGTGAAATATCAATGACTTTGCCTCTAAAAGTATCTACAATATGCATGATGTCATCTCTCGTGCTGGAATTGATCTCGACTTTTACCAGTACAAGCTCCCTTGAGACATTAGGAAATTTGCCTACATCTTGTACCTTAATAACATCATACAGCTTGCTAAGCTGTCTTATTATTTGTGTTATCACATAATCGTCACCATCGACTGTTAAGGTAATGCGAGATTGATCATTTTGTTCTGTGGTGCCTACAGCCAAACTTTCGATGTTATAGCCTCTTCTTGAGAAAAGACCTACAACTCTCGACAATACACCAGAATGATTGTTTACCAAGACAGATATTGTGTGTATGATAATATCACCCCTTTCACATATTAAAAAATCCCCGCCCTATATTCAGGGCGAGGATCATCTCGCGGTACCACCTGATTTCGTATTTACCTCACGGCAAATACCTCAGCAAGTAATCATACTTTACCTTTAACGCAGGTCTTACGGTTAAGCCTACTAAAACTTCAACTTAACTACTCCGGAGCGATCTAATATATGTACTCGCACCGGTTTGCAGCAACCACCGGCTCTCTTTAGCTTATACATATACCCCTCTCCATCATCGCCTTTATTGAGATGAAATATCTTAAGGTGAAATTAATAGTTATTCTATCAGCATATTGAAAATAAGTCAACTTAATTTTTTGTAAATTCTAAATAAATCATCGTTTACATTTATTAAAAAATTTTAATTTTTTAAGCAAAAAAATACTTTTTTATCAGTATCATCATAGTATGAATCAACATATATTTTTAAAGAGGTGAATTTTAATGGTAAGCAAAAAAGAGCTTATATCAAACTTGAATACTGACTTAACCAAGGAATATGCCGCAATGGTGCAGTACATCCAGCATTCCAGCATGCTGCACGGTGCGGAATACGTGGAAGTCATCGACAAGATATTAGAACACGCAAAAGATGAACACGATCATGCGGTAATATTGACAGACATTATACAATACCTTGGTGGTATCCCCACAGTGGAAGTTTACCCAAGGCAAACTTCTCTTGACAATAGAGAAATGCTTTATCAAGATTTAAACTACGAGTACGACGCATTGAATGGATACAATCAAAGGATAGCTCAAGCGGAAAATTTAGGATTGTTTGACGTAGGACAAAAGCTCAGAAATATAGCTTTAGAAGAAGAAAATCACATAATAGACCTGGAAAAAGCATTAGGTATACTAAAAATAGATCCATGAAAAAGACCCTCCAAAATGGAGGGGTTTTTTATTTCTTAGCATCTTTCAATGCTTGATTTGCCAACTCTACAAACGTCTTTGATGATTCTGTAGCACCTGCCACAGTATCGACTTTTGACGTATCTTGGCTATCTACTAATTCTTGCTGAAGTTTTTCATCTACTTCTTTTGGCGTTATGTTGTTTTTAGCTTTCATCTTTGATGCGTAGTCGGCATCGTCTCTTTTGAACTTGCCGTTTTTATCTACTTCATTGTACACAACGCTTGAAATCTTGCCGTCTTTTACGGTGATCTCAATCTGTCCTTTGTATCCGTGTGCATCGAATGATGCTTGTTCTGCTTTGTAAGTACCGTCTTTGTACGCACCGGATGAGCCAGATGTATTTGAAGACGTATTGGAGCTATTTGAACCACAACCAACCAAGCTTACTGCAATAAATGCCGTAGTAAGCCCAATAGCCAATGATTTTTTCATGGTAACCTCTCCTTTAGAAAAATTTTTAACAATTTACCTCTATATATATATTCAACATCTATCTTAAAAATCCTTCTTTTGTTAAAATAAATTTTAACAATTTATTCCTCATCATTTGCTATCCTTGCAGTCGAAACAACTCTATCACCTTCATCAAGCTTCATCAGCATCACACCTGTAGTATCCCTATGCATCTTTGATATATCAGCAATTTTTGTCCTTATAAGGATTCCATTGGCTGAGATTATCATAAGCTCATCTTTTTCACTTACAGACATTATAGAAACCAATTTTCCAGTTTTTTTCGTTATTTTTGCAGCTATTATTCCTTTTCCTGCCCTTGTCTGCGATCTGTATTCATTGGCATCGCTTCTTTTTCCATATCCATTTTCTGTAACAACTAATATGTCTTTATCTCTATCGACCAAATCCATCTCAACAACATAATCATCGTCTCTAAGTGTAACTGCTATTACACCTCTTGCCTGTCTGCCCATTGGCCTTAAATTGTCCTCATGGAACCTTATGCAGAAGCCATTTGCTGTACCTATGATTATTTCCCTGTTGCCATCTGTAAGCATGACATTTATAAGCTCATCTCCATCATCAAGCTTTATGGCTGTATTGCCGCTTTTCTTTATCTTCGGGAAATCGTCGATTTCAGTCTTTTTGATTATTCCATTTTTCGTGCACATTACGACATACTTAGCATTGTGAGATTTCTTAATTGGTATCACAGCATTTACTTTTTCATCCTGATCTATCTGAATGAGGTTTATTATAGCTGTCCCCTTAGCTTGCCTTCCTGACTCAGGTATATCTATAGTCCTTAAGCTGTACACCTTACCTTTATTTGTGAAAAACAATAGCCTATCATGTGTCGTAGTCGTAAATACATTTTCCACAAAATCGTCTTCCCTTGTAGATATGCCAGATATGCCCTTTCCACCACGCTTCTGTGCTTTATAAGCATCAAGAGGCATTCTCTTTATGTAACCAAAGTGCGTCATGGTTACAACAGCGTCTTCCAATTGAACCAAATCTTCAATGTCAACTTCGTCTTCTTTTGCCACAATGTGAGTTCTTCTGCCTGATGAATATTTATCTTTTACATCTTTAAGCTCTTTCTTTATTATGTCCAACACCTTTTTTTCATCTGACAGTATGCTTTTTAGCTCTTTTATTTTTTGGTAAAGATCGTTTAATTCATCTTCTATCTTCTGTCTTTCTAATCCTGTAAGGCGTCCTAGCCTCATATCAACGATAGCCTGTGCTTGCCTATCACTAAGCCCAAACTTGTCCATCAAATTATTCTTCGCTATAGGCTCTGTTTTGGAGCTTCGTATAACATTTATGACTTCATCAATATGGTCAAGGGCAATCTTCAAGCCTTCTAAAATATGTGCCCTTTCTTCAGCCTTTTGAAGGTCAAACTTAGTCCTTCTCGTAATGACATCCACCTGATGATCCACGTACTTCTCAATAATCTGGTTTAACGAAAGTATCTTTGGAGCTCCATCTACAAGGGCCAACATGATAGCTCCAAACGTCTGCTGCATCTGTGTATGCATGTACAATTTATTCAAGACGACCTTTGGATTTACATCTCTCTTTAATTCGATGACAATTCTCATGCCGTTTCTATCCGATTCATCTCTTAAATCAGAGATGCCTTCTATATGCTTGTCCCTTACAAGCTCTGCTATCTTTTCAACCAACTTTGATTTTATAACCATATAAGGCAATTCTGTTACGACTATGCGATTCCTGCCATTGTGCTCCTCTATCTCTGCCTTAGCTCTTACTATTATCTTCCCTCTGCCTGTCTCGTACGTTTCTCTGATGCCATCTTTTCCAACTATAAGACCACCCGTAGGAAAGTCAGGGCCCTTTATATACCTCATAAGCTCATCTGTAGCAATATACGGATTATCTATATACGCAATTATGCCGTCTATCACTTCGCCTAAATTGTGAGGAGGAATATTAGTAGCCATTCCAACGGCTATTCCTTGTGATCCATTTACTAATAAGTTTGGAAACCTTGATGGAAGAACTACAGGTTCTTTGTAGTTTTCATCGAAATTTGGCACAAAGTCCACAGTCTCTTTATTTATGTCAGTAAGCATTTCCAAGGCTATCTTTGATAACCTTGCTTCTGTGTACCTCATTGCAGCAGCCGGATCTCCGTCGATGCTTCCAAAATTACCATGGCCGTCAACCAATGTCTCTCTCATAGAAAAATCCTGCGCCATCCTAACCATAGCATCGTAAACTGCCACATCGCCGTGTGGATGGTATTTCCCTAATACTTCACCTACGACAGTTACGCTTTTCTTGTAAGGCTTGTCAGGCGTAAGACCAAGGCCATTCATTGCATAGAGAATTCTCCTGTGAACAGGCTTTAATCCATCTCTCACGTCAGGCAAGGCCCTGCTTACGATGACGCTCATGGCGTAATCTATAAAAGATTTTTTCATCTCATCTTCTACATCTACTGGTATTACTCTCAATTCTTCATTATTTGTGTTATCGCTCACTTAAATCACCTGCCTATATATCAAGATTTCTAACGGTTTTAGCGTATTTTTCTATAAATTCACGCCTTGGCTCTACTTTGTCGCCCATCAAAATAGTAAATATTTCATCAGCTGCAATAGCATCATCAAGGCTTACTTTCAGCATAGTCCTTTTCTCAGGATCCATCGTAGTATCCCAAAGCTGCTCCGCATCCATTTCTCCTAAACCTTTGTACCTCTGTACATTGTAATTTTCTCTTCCGATCTCTTTTAAAATATTGTCAAGCTCTTTATCGGAATAAGCGTAGTATACCTTTTTATTTTTCTCTATCTTATAAAGTGGTGGCTGTGCAATATATATATTTCCATTTTCTATCAAAGGCCTCATAAACCTGTAGAAAAATGTAAGAAGCAATGTCCTTATGTGGCTTCCGTCAACATCGGCATCTGTCATTATGACGACTTTATGGTATCTAAGCTTTGAGATGTCAAAATCGCTACCAATTCCAGTGCCTAATGCTGTTATCATCGCTTTTATCTCATCACTTGATAAAATTCTATCAAGCCTTGCCTTTTCTACATTCAAAATCTTACCTCTAAGAGGAAGTATAGCTTGATATTTGCTATCTCTCCCCATTTTTGCAGAACCGCCTGCAGAATCACCCTCAACAAGGTAAAGTTCGCATTTAGATGCATCCTTTTCTGAACAATCTGCTAATTTACCTGGAAGTGAAGTAGATTCCAGCGCTGACTTCCTTCTTGTAAGCTCTCTGGCTTTTCTGGCTGCTTCTCTTGCTCTTGCAGCAGATGTAGCCTTTTCAAGAATGACTTTTGACAGTGAAGGGTTTTCCTCCATGAAAGCCGTCAGCTTTTCCGTCACGACAGAATCAACTATTGAACGCATCTCGGAATTACCTAATTTCGTCTTCGTCTGTCCTTCAAACTGCGGATTCATGAGTTTCACGCTTATAATCGCCGTAAGCCCTTCCCTTACATCTTCCCCTTGCAAATTTTTGTCGTTTTCCTTTATGATGTTAAACTTTCTTGCGTAGTCATTAATGACTTTTGTCAATGCTGTTTTAAAGCCTATTAAATGTGTGCCGCCTTCTCTTGTATCGATATTGTTTGCAAAGCTAAATATGTTCTCCGTATAGCTGTCATTGTACTGCATCGCCACTTCAACTTCGTACGTATCGCTTTTGCTTTCCATGTAAATAGGCTCTGGATGCAACACTTCTTTATTTCTGTTTAGATACTTTACAAACTCAACTATGCCACCTTCATAGTGAAAAACATCTTCTTTTCCATCTCTCTCATCAACAAGCCTTATTTTTACGCCTTTATTCAAAAACGACAATTCCCTTAGCCTCTGTGAAAGCACGTCATAATCATACTCTAACGTCTCAAATATTTCCCCATCTGGAGAAAATGTTATTGTCGTACCGGTTTCATCTGTCTCACCGATTACTGTAAGATCTGTCTTTGGAACCCCTCTTTCATACTTTTGCTGATACACTTTTCCATTTTGCTTGACGATAACTTCAAGATTTTTTGATAAAGCATTTACTACTGATAGTCCTACACCGTGAAGACCACCAGAAACTTTATAAACGTCATTGTTAAACTTACCACCTGCATGTAGTACAGTCAGCGCAACTTCAACACCTGATTTACCTGTTTGTGGATGTATGTCTGTCGGTATTCCCCTACCATCATCTATTACAGATACAGAATTATCTTTGTGAATAATGACATCTATATTTTTGCAGTACCCTGCCAATGCCTCATCAATGCTATTGTCTACTATCTCATACACAAGATGGTGAAGTCCCCTACTGCTGGTGCTTCCTATGTACATGCCAGGACGCTTCCTTACAGCCTCAAGACCCTCTAATATTTGAATTTGACTTGCACCATATGTTTCATCATTTGCCATATACATACCTCCGTACTAAATTCCAATAGTTTTATTGTATCATTTTTTTGTTTTTTATACAAGGAAGCGAATTTAAGCAGATTTTTTTGCATTTTTACTTCTAAAAGGAAATTTTTTATTTTATAAAAAGACTATTTTATAATATACTTAAATATGTAGATATGATGTTCATTTTCAAGGTGGTGTTATATTGGATCTTCTCGGTATCTTAGTAGGAAAATTTGTAATACTTGGTTGTAAATTAACTGGAAAAAACGGTACATCATTGCCAGGAAAATTAGCTTTAAAGGTAGATTCTGATATCATAAAGAACATCGTAAAAGATGTAAAAAATGAAAAGATAGTTGTGACGGGAACAAATGGAAAGACTACTACATCAGGACTTATAGCGGAGATTTTAAGGTCGTCTGGCAAGAAAGTAGTTCATAACAGAGAAGGAGCAAACATGTTAAGTGGAATTGCCACTGTGCTTATAAAAAACAGCGACATCTTTGGCAATATAAGTTGCGATACTGGCGTGTTTGAAGTTGACGAAGCGAATATGCCTCTTGTCTTAAATGACATCAATCCAAAGGTAGTCGTTGTGACGAATTTTTTTAGAGATCAGCTTGACAGATACGGTGAATTAGACACGACAATCAAAAAAGTCAAGGAATCTTTAAGTAAACTTCCTAAAGATTCAATGCTTCTTTTAAACGCAGATGAGCCTTTTACAGCTTCTTTAGGCGATGACCTTAACATAAATGTTTTTTACTACGGCATCTTAGATAAGTTAAACTACGGTTACAGCCTATCACCGGCATTTGAACAAAAATATTGTCCAGTTTGCGGTGGAAAATACGTCTACAAGGATGTTTTTTACGGTCAGCTTGGCGACTACTACTGTCCTAAATGTGGAAAATCACGTCCAAAATTGGATTTCGGTGCACTTGATATAAAACTTACAGAAGATGGAATATCATTTAAATTAAAATACAAAGAAAAATTGATAAACGTAAAAAGCCATCTTACAGGTGCATACAACGTTTATAACGTCATGGCATCTGTAGCAACAAATGTACTTTTAGGTATTTCATTTTCAGATATACAAACGGGACTTAACAACTACACGCCTATTGCAGGTAGACTTCAAAAGACTTATTTAAAAGGCAAAAAAACCATAATAAATCTCATTAAAAATCCAATAGGCTTTGACAGCACTTTAAATATGTTAAGAGAAATCAATAAACCTTTAAACTTATTAATTGCCATAAACGATAATTACGCTGACGGTAGAGATGTATCTTGGCTTTGGGATGTAGACATCGAAAACTTTGTATCACATACAAAAATAAACCATGTTGTAACATCGGGGTTAAGGGCAGAAGATATGGCCTTAAGGCTTAAATACGCCGGAATAGATCAAAAGAAGATAAAAATCATAAAACCAATAGATGAAGCAATGGACTACATTCCAACCATAACAGATGAAGAATTGATAGCTGTACTTCCTAACTACACATCATTGCATGAAGTAAATAACTACTTAAAATCAAGAGGTGTAAAACAATGAAACTCGTAATAGGCCATATGTACCCGGAACTACTGAATCTTTATGGAGATAGAGGAAACATAATAACACTTAAAAGAAGATGTGAGTGGAGAGGAATTGAAACCGAAATAAAAGCTATAACAGTGGATACCAATACAAATTTCAAAGACATCGACATACTGTTCTTAGGCGGCGGCTCTGACAGAGAACAAAAAATCGTCAGCGATGATCTGACATTAAAGAGAGCAAATAATTTAAAGTCTGCCATTGAAGATGGATTGACGCTTCTCAGCATATGTGGCGGATATCAACTGCTTGGCATGTACTATTTATCTTCGGACGGAAACAAATTGCCTGGCATAGGTGCACTTGAAATATACACGGTAGCAGGAAACAAAAGGATGATTGACAACATAATAATAGAATCATATATCGATGGCAAGACATTTAAGATGGTAGGATTTGAAAATCACTCCGGAAAGACATTTTTACAGAATAACGTAAAGCCTTTAGGAAAGGTCATATATGGAAATGGCAATAATGGAGAAGACGGCATGGAAGGTGCAATATACAAAAACACATTTGGAACGTACCTTCACGGTCCAGTTCTGCCTAAAAATCCAGAGTTTACAGATATATTGATAAAAAAAGCTCTGGAAAGAAAATACGGCAATTGCACTCTAATGCCTTTAGATGACTCCTTCGAACATCTAACACAAGATGCGATCGTTAATAGATTTGTAAAAAAATAGAGGTTTTACCTCTATTTTTTATTCACTGTATTTTAAGGCCCTTTTTATAATGGTGTAGGACGATATGGGAGATATGTAGATTATGCTTTTTTTATTTCTCTCTGTTATTACAAAAGACTTTATGTTGTCATCTGATATTTTTACAATAAATCCTTCTTCTTCAGCAATCCTTAAAAATTCACTGGTATCTTTTGAAGATTTAACATCTATATTAAAAACTGCAATTATTTCATCGTCTGGCACCACTACATTCCCACCTAAATGAACGTACATAATTTCCTCCTTAATCAGATATAATTAAACCATCAGAAATCAAAAAATATTTATCACCTTTTACGTCTTTTTTTTCTGTATGTGTTATAAAAGTCTGACATCCCTCAACTTTATTTAAGATATATTTTCTCCTATTTTCATCTAACTCTGACATAACATCATCAAGCAAAAGTATAGGATTTTCACCATTTTCTGATCTTATTACTTCGTATTCTGCCAATTTAAGACATAGAGCAATAGTTCGCTGCTGACCTTGTGAAGCGAAAATTCTTGAATCATGGCCATTTATAAATATTTTCACATCATCTCTGTGAGGCCCGTACTTCGTATCGCCGTATTTTATATCAACATCCCTGTTTAATATCAACTTATTTAAAAGTAAATCTTTGATAGACTTAATGTCATCAATTTTGTCTGTAACATTATTCCAATATATCAAATCAACTTTTTCACATGAAATATCTTGAACAATTTTTTTTACTATTAAGTCAAGATTATTGATGTACTGTCTTCTGTACATAATAATTTTCGAACCAAAAAATGAAAGCTGTTCATCCATAATGTCCAAAAGTCTTGCACTTTCTTTTTTAAATTTTACATCCTTTAAAACCTTGTTTCTGTTTGCTAAAACTTTGTTGTACTGTATTATGTCGTAAAGGTAGTTTCTCTTGATCATTGAAATAGATGCATCCATGTATCGCCTTCTTAATGAAGGACTGCCTTTTACGATATTTAGGTCATCTGGAGAAAAAATCGTAGTAAGTATAACGCCGATTAACTCCGAAATATTCTTTATCTTATTGTTATTTACCTTAAAAAACCTGTTTTGATTTAACTTATACCCTGTCTCAACTGTTACTTCTTCGCCATCTACGTCGAAAACACCTTTTATATAATAATAATCTACATCAAAACAAACCATGTCCCTATTTTTACTATTTCTAAAGGATTTTCCAATGCTTAATAACCTTATGCATTCTAAAAGATTGCTTTTTCCTTGCGCGTTTGAACCGTATATTACATTTGTACCAGCAGAAAATATAACCTTTTGATGCTTTAAATTCTTAAAATTGTCAACAATAAGCTCTTTTAGATACATTCATTCCTTTTCCTTTCGTACAGCAAAACTGTACTTTATTTAATCACAAACTTTTTTTCATCTACGATTACCGTATCACCTTTGCGCAATTTTTTCCCTCTTTTAAGCTCAATATTTCCATTTACCTTTACAAGACCTTCTAATATCATTTGTTTACCTTTACCACCAGTTTCCGCTATACCTACGTACTTTAAAAACTGGTCAAGTGTAATGTATTCAGTGTTTATTTTTACCTCTTCCATCATACCAAACCCTCTCGATTAATCATTTAATTTTACAGGCAACACCATGTACAAGTAGTCATCATCTTCTATAGGTGTTATTATCATGGGGTTTATGCTGTTTATCATGCTAATCTTTATTTTTTTAGAATCGATGACTCTAAGAGCTTCTAAAAGGTACCTGGAGTTAAAAGCTATTTCAATCAGATTACCTTCAATTTCTATATTAAGCCTTTCTGACATCTTTCCCTTTTCAGAGTTTGATGATATCACAAGTTCTCTTTCATTAAAAGTAAATTTAATCAAATTACTTTTATTTGAAGCCAACAATGACGCTCTATCTATAGCACCTATTAAATCATCTTTATCTATAATGACTACAGACTTAAAATCCTTAGGTATTACTGTCTTATAATTCATATAATTCCCATCTAAAAGTTTCGATATAACTTTTGTATCGTTAAATTCAAATAAAATCTGATTACCTGTAAAAGATATAGATACCTCATCATCACTATCTTCCATAACCCTTAAAAGCTCATTAGCTGTAGTACCTGGTATTACAACGCTAAAATCATCCAAATTTTTTGATAAAGGATCTTCTGAAACGTATTTTTTTATGGACATTCGGTATCCATCAAGTGCTACCATATTTATCGTATTTTTGCTTACTTCCATAAGTATACCTGTCAAAATCGGCCTAGCCATATCTTGAGCAACACTGAATGAGGTCATTTTTATCATTTCTTTTAGAATCTTCTGATTTAACGAAAAAGTCACATCTTTTATTACATCCGGAATATCAGGGAATTCATCAGAAGAATTTCCTGATATAGAAAATTCAGTTAAACCACACTTTATATATACCATATTGCTTTCATCAGATTCAAAAAAAACCGTATCATCTGGAAGCTTTCTTACAAGATCTGAGAAA
Source organism: Thermoanaerobacterium xylanolyticum LX-11 (assembly GCF_000189775.2). NCBI lineage: Bacteria > Bacillati > Bacillota > Clostridia > Thermoanaerobacterales > Thermoanaerobacteraceae > Thermoanaerobacterium > Thermoanaerobacterium xylanolyticum. The sequence continues at coordinate 1,950 of NC_015555.1, read as the reverse complement.
ACTTTAGATGAAACAACTATGCTTCCATCTTCAATGATAAATGCCTCAATACTACATTGAATTCCTATTTCCATGTCTGTAGTATACATTACTATCTTGTTGTTTTCTGATTTTAAAAGAATACCTTGGAGAATAGGGAGGGTGGTACGGGGGGTTACCCCTTTTATAACTTTATTTACAGCATTTAATAATGAAATTTTATCACAAGAAAATTTCATAAAAAATTTCGCTCCTTTTAAGCATATTTAAAAAAAATAAAAATATAAATAAATAATAATAGTAGTAGTAATAATAGAGCTTGTTAATATGTTAAAAACTCTTAATTTAGTTAATATACCATATTTTTATGTTGTTGATAACTTATTATTATTTTTGAAAAGATATTGACAATATCAACAAGCCCAAAAAAATTTATGTTATCAACAGTTTATCAACGTTGATATGTTAAAAACCTTTTATTCTCTTTTTAAGTTCTTCAATTTGCTTATTTAAAGATTCATCTTCCTTTATGTCGTTAGAGATTTTGTCGTACGCATGAATAACTGTAGTGTGATCTTTGCCAAATTCTTCACCTATCTTAGGCAATGACAAGTCTGTCATTTCACGGGCTAAGTACATTGCAATTTGCCTTGGGAAAGCTATTGTCTTAGTCCTCTTTTTTGATATAAAATCTTCGTAGTTTATGTTGTAGTATTTGCATACCTCTTCTTGTATTAGCTTAACTGTTATCTTTCTAACTTTGTTTGATATTATGTCCTTCAAAGCATCTTTTGCAAGATCAAGGTCTATGTTCGCCTTTGTAAGTGAGGAAAAAGCTACGATTCTTATTAAAGCACCTTCTAATTCTCTTATATTTGAAGGTATTTTTTCAGCAATGTATACTAGCACATCGTCAGGAATATTTAGGTTTTCGTTTTGCGCTTTTTTCTTTAGTATTGCTATCCTCGTTTCGAAATCTGGTGGCTGTATATCTGCTATAAGGCCCCATTCAAACCGCGATCTAAGCCTGTCTTCCAGCGTTGGTATTTCTTTAGGAGGTCTATCGCTGGAAACTATTATCTGTTTATTGGCTTCGTACAGTGTATTAAAAGTATGGAAAAATTCCTCCTGCGTCCTCTCTTTTTTAGCTATAAATTGTATGTCGTCTATTAAAAGTATGTCCATGCTTCTGTATTTATTCCTAAATTCTTCGTTTTTGTCGTCTTTTATAGAGTTAACCAGCTCGTTTGTAAATGTCTCTGATGTAACGTACATTATCTTTGTGTTGCTGTTGTGCTCCAGCACAAAATGACCTATAGCATGCATTAAGTGGGTTTTGCCTAGGCCAACACCTCCGTATATAAACAGTGGATTGTACGCTCTTGCGGGTGATTGTGCTACAGCTAAACATGCGGCGTGTGCTAATTTATTGCTATTTCCTACAACAAATGTATCAAAAGTGTACTTTGGATTTAACATATTAGAAACAGTCTTGTCCTTTTCGCTTTTAAATTGGACGGTTTCTTTTATTTTCTTGTATTCTTCTTCATCCTCGGATACTATCTTTATTTCAATTTTTTTATTTGTTATCGATTTTGCTGCATCGTATATTACATTTAAGTACCGTCCATTTATTATGTTTTTTGTAAATACATTTACCGCTGATAGCACAAGTATGTCATCTAATAGTGCCACAGGTTTTAAATGAACAAGCCATGTGGTATAGCTGGTGGTTGTCAATTCGCTTTTTAATTTTTCAAATATTGCATCCCAAAGTGAGTAACAATCGTCATACATTTTGTGACCTCCTACAAATATAAACAAGCTGTTGATAAAAAATAATTTATATGTGTTTATATCGGCAAGTTGTTAATAAATTTTGTTAAAAAGACAAAAAAATATTAACAATGTAACATTGTTTTTTTAAGATATAAAAATGCTGTTGATAAAATTTTATTTGATAAAAATATA